>CAMTVZ010000180.1:0-7256 GCA_947085285.1 uncultured Ignavibacteriota bacterium | reverse complement strand
TTCTGGGACACTCTTCTCACAAATAATATTTCAGATAAAATAAGTTGGATTGATGAATATCTAATCGGACTTTTTGCCGGAATAATCCTTTTTGCAATACCGGTAAATTTCAAAAAGTTAGAATTCGTTCTGAATTGGAAAGACACGAAATCGATTGAGTGGGGAACCCTAATTTTGTTCGGAGGCGGGCTCGCGCTTTCCGATGCGATGTTTAAAACAGGTTTAGCTTCATGGATTGCAGCATCGTTTATCGGACTCTTCGGTTCACCTTCTACATTTGTTATGTTAATTATCGTGGTTGTTTTTATTGTATTTTTAACTGAAGTTACTTCAAACACTGCCGTTACATCTATGATGGTTCCGGTATTAATTGCAATTGCATTAAAAACCAATAGCGACCCAACAACATTGGCGATAGCTGTGGCTTTCTCGGCGTCGTTAGCTTTTATGCTTCCTGTTGCAACACCTCCAAATGCTTTAGTTTTCAGCACTGGGTTAATTAAGATGACACAAATGATAAAAGCCGGATTTATCTTAAACATTATTGCATGTTTTTTTACTTTAATAATTTTTTTTATATTTGGACAATTAATATTCAAAATACTAACATTCTAACAAAGACAGGAAAAGATATGGCAAATTTTCTTTTTATTATCTCATACGAGATAAAGCCTGATAAGAGAGGCGAATATCTAAATCTTATCAAAAATTTATCACACCAAATTAAACAGCTCGGAATGAGTTACAACGTTTACGAACTCAAAGGAAATACAAATCACTTTAAGGAAATCTATTCGTGTAAATCGATCGAAGAGATAGATAATTTGGAGGATTCGTTAGATGATAATATACAAGAACAAATTTCACTACTGGCTAAAATGGTAAAAGGAAAGATGACCTATCAAACTTTAGTAGGGATTGATTAGAATAATATGAAAAAGAAGTATAACCCCATAGTGATGTTCATGCAACAACACACGAGTTTGTTGTTACTTTTAAAAAAACTAAATGCAGCCGCACAATCCATCGAGAAGGAGGGGGTAAAAACAAAATATATTAAAACAATCAATGATGTAATAAAAGTGTTAGAAGAGGAGATTAACCATCATAATGTGATGGAAGAGGAAGCCCTCTTTCCCGTGTTAGAGCAATATGTTGAAGGACCAACTGAATTATTGATAGATGAACATAAGCTGATGAAGAAGAAATTCTTAATTTTAAAGAAGAGACTTGCAAAAACAGAATTAACAATTTCATCAAAATTAATTTCTCAGAAATTAGTTTTAAGCATTCGAGAAACTGTTCAGGTGTTTGTAAATCATATTCATAAAGAAAACTATATCCTTTTTCCTTTGCTGAAAAGATTTCTATCGGAAAAAGAATTGGAAAAAGTTGCATCAAAAATGAGGTGATGAAATCCATATCAACGCTGATTTTGATAATACTATGTTGTATTGGATAGCCACAAGTGGAATAATTATATTGAACCTCCCCTTTGGATACTGGCGCTCAAACACGATAAAATATTCACTCAGTTGGTTTTCTGCAATACACATTCCTGTTGTAATGATAATTTTTTTGCGTATTTTTTCGGGAATAGGTTCCCAATTGATCACTTTTCCACTTTTCATCGGAGCTTTTATTACTGGGCAAATTATTGGTGGAAAAATCTATCAATCGCGTAAAAATAGTTCCAAAATTCCGATCACTGCTTGTTTGGTGTGTGACTTAATTTCAGAACGCAAAAGCAAAACCGATTAAATTATGATAAAGCAAAAGTATAACAATTCTCGAGCCAGACTTGAATTCTATATTTTAATATTCTTCATAACAGTTTTAGCAGTTATATCGTGTGCACCGAATTCTAAAAATTTGGTAATTGATACTACAGGGTTTATAGATGGTGCAGAACATTGGTACGAGATCTACGATGAGGATAAAGTAATTACTCCATTACCGCATCAGCCGAGATATAATGAAAACGAGATAGAAAAAATTGCAGATAACATTTTATTTTATCAAAAATTGAATGGCGGATGGCCCAAGAACTATGATATGCTCGCCATATTGACTAACGAGCAAAAAGATACTTTGGAGAAAGTAAAAGATAATAAGAACACCACATTCGATAACGGGGCAACATATTCGCAGGTGGAATACTTAGCAAAAGCATACTCGATAACAAAAATAGAGAGATTTAAAGAAGCTTGTTTGAGAGGGATAGATTTTATACTCACTGCACAATATCCAAATGGTGGTTGGCCCCAGTTTTTTCCTGACACCAGTGGTTACAGAAAATATATTACATTCAACGACGGTGCTATGATTGGTATAATGAAAGTGCTCCATGAAATTATTCAAAATCAATCTTGGTATTCGTTTGTAGATAGTGTCCGGCGTACAAAGGTAAGGCAAGCATTTGATAGAGGGGTAGAGTGTATATTGAAATGTCAGATAATTCAACACAATACACTAACAGGATGGTGCCAACAACACGATAATGTGGATTACCGTCCACAAGGTGCAAGAACATTTGAGCCTGCTGCACTTGGCTCGGAAGAGAGTGCCGATATAGTTCTTTTTCTGATGAGTTTAGATAATCCAAACCAAGAAGTTGTTAACGCTGTCCAATCCGCTGTGCGTTGGTTGAACGAATCAAAAATATTTGGCATTCGAGTTAAAACGATTGAAGCTCCAACTACCGTTTATAAATACTCCACATCAAAAATCGATAGGATAGTTGTTGAGGATCCAAAAGCACCACCTATTTGGGCGAGGCTTTATGAATTAGAAACGAACAAACCGCTGTTTTGTAACAGAGACGGAAAACCGGTTTATTCTTTAGCAGAAGTCGAAAGAGAGCGTAGAAGTGGTTACAGCTGGTACACTTACGAACCGGAGAGTGTCTTTAAAGAATATTACAACTGGCAAGTTAAGTGGACACCCGATAATAATGTACTTAAATAATTCTTACAAAATTATGAACAACGAAATCGAATAGTGTTAAAATCTAAGCAGTCGAAATAATTAACACCTAATCTAAAATGATTAAAATTATTTCTACTATATTTTTTATCCTCGTTTACACAAATGCAACAATTACCCAGGTTACTGTTGTCGAGGACAGTCTCTTTTCTCCCTCCATTAATTCCACGATGAAGTTTTGTATTCTCCTTCCAAATGGATATGCAAAAGGAACGGAACATTATACAACAATTTATCTTCTGCACGGATACAACGGTAAATATACCGACTGGTTGAGCCAAACTGAACTTACACAATACGCATCAAAGTATTCATTCATAATTATCACACCCGATGCCCAAAATAGCTGGTATAGCAATTCAATAACGAAGCCCAATGCAAATTATGAGGACTACCTAATAAGCGACCTGATTCCTTATGTAGATAAGAAATACCGCACTTTACCAAAAAAATTTTCAAGAGCAGTTGTGGGACTTTCGATGGGGGGCTACGGTGCAGCGAAATTAGGTTTGAAACACGATAGTTTGTTTTTTTTCGCGGGATGTTTAAGTCCCGCAATTCACGCACCATTCGGGCTTGAAGATTCGGCAATAATTGTGCGGCGATCGAAAGAAGCAATTCAAACTATTCGAGATATTTTTGGCGTCACACGAAGCAGTTATTGGTACGAAAACGATGTGTTTACACTTACCCAAAAAGCTAATCCAACATCCGCCCCATTCTTTTATCTTGCCGTCGGTTCACAGGATGGTTTGCCTGAAATTTTAGGGTTGACTTACAAATTTGCGGTTACATTAAGAAAGCAGGGTATCGCATTTGAATTACACCAAACCCCAGGTGCTCACAATTGGAAATTCTGGAATAAAGAAATTGATATCGTGTTGAAAAGGATACAAGAAATGACAAGATAGTTGTCCTTTTCAATAACTTTTTGTATGTTCAATATGGTGGGATAATTAGTTTTTTATAGTTGCTGAAAAAGCGTTTTGAGGAAAGCTATTACGAATGGCCGAAGGAAATAAAATAATACCACCACATGGTGGATATCAACAATTGAAATCGTATCAAATGGCTGAAATTGTTTACGATGCAACTGTGAAATTCTGTGAGCGTTTTATCGACAAACGCTCACGAACTGTTGACCAAATGGTACAAGCAGCACGCAGCGGTAAACAAAATATAGCAGAGGGCAGCATGGCATCCGGCACTTCCAAGAAAACAGAAATCAAGCTTGTTAGTGTTGCGCGTGCAAGTTTAGAAGAACTTCTTTTAGACTACCATGATTTTTTAAGAACACGCGGGTTTCAATTATGGGGAAAGGATGAAGCAAGAGTTCAGGAGATTAGAAAAATTGGTGTGCGTAGTGATAGATCATATATATCTTATAGGACATATATTGAAGAGCAATCAGAGGAAGTAGCTGCAAACACTATTATCTGCATCATACACCAGACTAACTATTTGCTTGATCAGCAACTGCGCCAACTCGAACAGCAGTTTCTGAAAGAAGGTGGCTTTACTGAAAAGCTCTACAATGCTAGAAAGAATGCTAAAAAATATTTATGATTTTGACTGGCTTGCCCGCAGCCTTTCATGCTTTATCGAGTAATATGCGGATAATACGAAGCACTTGTTTGATATCATACGGTTTCTGAATAAACTCTTTGACTCCCAACTTCATAATTTCTAATTTCATTTTGGGTTCGATAAATCCGCTGCCGAGGATAAACAAAACATCGGGCTTCAACAACTTCAGCTTTCTGTACACCTCGTCGCCGCTAAACTTAGGCAAGCCAAAGTCTGACAGTACCAATCGTATTTCATCTTTATGCTGTGTAAAAATGGCGAGTCCTTCTTCACCGTCAACTGCCGTAAGCACTTTGTATCCTTTCGATTCGAGAACGCTTTTTACTAATTCTCTCAACATTTCTTCGTCCTCGATTACGAGGATAGTCTCACTGCCGCCGGGAATGTTCTCGGCGGATTGTTCTTCGAGCGATGAGGACTTAATACTTTGTTGTTCAATTGGAAAGTAACAATGAAACGTTGTTCCTTTTCCGATTTTGCTTTCAACAGTAACAAAGCCCTTGTGGCTTTCCATTATCCCAAAGACTAATGAGAGCCCCAACCCGGTTCCTTTTCCAAATTCTTTGGTTGTAAAAAATGGCTCAAAGATACGCTGCTGAGTCTCTTCGTCCATTCCAATACCTGTATCTGCAACACTTAGAACAATGTAATCCTCAGCGGTGGCTTTTACATATTTTGTTCGTAATACACTACCAGATTCGTGTTGCGTTGTGATAGTGATAGTTCCACTGCTTGGCATTGCATCGCGTGCATTCACACAAAGATTCAATATAACTTGTTGGACTTGCGTGGCGTCAGCTTTAATCAGCGGTAAATTATTTTCAAGATTCAGCGTAACTGTTATCGTTTTTGGGAACGTTTCGTTCAAAAGTTTTGACACTTCTTTTACGGAATCGTTTATTGATAATGCTTCGAAATGCACATCAGTTTTCCTTGCGAAAGTTAGCATTTGTTTCACTAAGCTTGCACCTCGCATTCCCGCTTTTAGAATTGCTTCTGTATTTTTCTTGATCATGTCTGGAGTAGCCGGCATCCTCTCAAAAATCGATGCATGTCCGATGATTATACCGAGGATATTGTTGAAGTCGTGAGCGATGCCTGCGGCAAGCGTTCCCAAACTCTCTAATTTCTGCGTTTGTATCAGTTGATGTTCGAGTGTGCGACGTTTTGTGTCATCGAACAGGTATCCTTTAATTTGTACAAGCTCGCCCTGCTCGTTGAATATGCCGGAGAAGTTGGCAACAACGAAAACCGGCGTTCCGTTGCGATGTTTCATCTCGAGTTCAATATACTTGATTATTTCTTTGTTCTTTAATCTTTCGAGCAAAGCGGTCCGGTCGTTCGGGTTGCAATACAATGTTTGAACGTTCAGACCTTTGGCTTCATCGACGGAGGAGAAACCGAACAAATGAGCAAACGCTGGATTACAGGTAAGAATTTCTCCATCGGGAGTCGAGATGACATCACCAGTCAGGTCATCATCAAAAAATGATTTGTACAAATTTTGGGCGTTACGTAGTTCTTCCTCAGCACGCTTGCGGTATGAGATGTCTTGTTTAATAGCTATAAAGTTAGCAATCTCGCCCTTTTCATTTTTAACAGGTGTGATAGTCATTTCCTCATTATAAAAACTCCCATCCTTACGACGATTAATCAATTCACCATGCCAAATATTACCACCTATGATAGTATTCCATAGGTTCTCATAAAACTTTTGATCCTGTTTTCTCGATTTAACCAAATCGCGTGGGTTGAGTCCGAAGACTTCATCGGGAATCATGTAACCGGTGAGCGCTGTAAAGGCCGGGTTTGCCCATTGAATTATGCCTTTGTTATCGGTTATTACGATTGCATTAGCCGAGGCTTCAATCATCGCGCTTTGCAACGATAGTTTTGCCTCAGCCCGCTTGCGCTCAGTGATATCGCTCATCGTGCCTAACATCCTATAAGCTTTGCCGTTTGCATCCAGCATAAATCCACCACAGTCAGATACCATTATGTACCTTCCATCTTTACACTTAAAACGATACTCGATATTGTAATTGCTTGCAGACGAAATAGCTTCGTCAAGTAAATCAAAGGCACTTTGTCTATCATCGGGGTGAATCATCTCCCCCCATCTGTCGATATTAACAGCACTAAATTCTTCAGGTAAATATCCCGTAACTTTTTCAATAGCACCGTTCCAAAAAATGTTGCCAGTTACAATATCATAATCGTAGATAAGTTGTCCAGTTTGAATCGCTACCAAACGAAAGCGTTCTTCGCTCTGCTTAATAGCCAATTGTGCGGCATACTTTTCAGTAACATCTGAGAATACCAAAACAACTCCGCTAATTTCGCCTTCCTTGTTTTTAATAGGCGCTGCGCTGTCGGCAATCTGGTATTCGATGCCGTTTTTCGAAATTAAAACCGTATGGTTGGCAAGCCCCACAATTTCACCTTTTTCGAGTACTAATTGAACAGGATTGATAACTGGTTCGCGTGTATCGGCATTAATAATCTTGAAAACTTCGTTTAAATGTTTACCATTAGCCTCAGTTAAGCTCCAGCCACAAAGTTTTTCGGCAATGGGGTTCATATTAACAATAAACCCGTTTATATCGGTCGAAATTACGCCATCCCCAATGCTGTAAAGTGTTGCACGAAATTCTTCCTGAACCTGCCATAAATTACGATATACG
>CAMTVZ010000179.1:0-7344 GCA_947085285.1 uncultured Ignavibacteriota bacterium | reverse complement strand
TACACATTCATTGGCTAATTCACTAACCAATCAATAACTGTAACTGATTGATAAATAATGAATTAGTTCCTTTATTTTCTAATGACGGTCATTAGAATTTTTTCCTAATGAACAATCCGGGCTTAATTTTGTTACCTTTAACCTGACATTTCTACTGGCCTATAACATATAAAAATCTTGAAAGCAAACTACAACTGACCGACCGTTATCATAATACCCACGAAAAACAGTTAATCTATTCCATTTTGTATTTTGAATATTTTCGCAATCGCAGGTTATACGCGTGTTTATAAATAGAATATAATGTTCGTCCCTGATGCTGTGCGATTTGCTTACAGCGCATCGTAAGGTAGTTGTGTCGCAGAAATTCATTATCGTCTTCAGTCCAGCACTTTCTTTTCCTCTTGTTAATTCCGAGTATTAAAGCTCTCGTATAAATTGTATGCGTTGTTCGTCCAAGTTTCTGTGCAATCTCTCGAATTTTCATCTTACCATACCATTGACGCACGAAATTATCTTCATCCTTTGTCCAACGCCTATACTTTCCATCCTCCTCTTTCAATCCAAGAAGTTTTACTTTCGTATATACAACATATGGTTGTCGCTGAAGTTTCTGTGCAATCTCTCGAATTTTCATCTTACCATACCAACTACGTATGAAGTCAACTTCCTCCTTCGTCCAAAAACGATGTGCCTGAAAGACAAGTCCCAAGTTATGTGCTTTCAAGCATATAGTGCCATAAGGCCGTCCTAACTGCTCGGCAGCATAGGAAGGTCCCCATTTGGAATAGATTTGTTTTAACTTTAATGTCTCTTCGGGGAGCCAACGTCTTCGTTTTTTATTGGTCGTTTTCAATTTGAACTCCAGTTTGTGATTTTTTTATCCGTCTTCGGGGGGGGTGCAGAATGAATCGCCTCAAACATACCAAACCTCATTGAATTTTTTTCACCTATACCGCATTGATAAGCCAATTTAATTAATTCCAAAGAGCCGCTCAGAACAAAAGGTGCTATGAAACCTCTGGCATTAGTTTCTTCAGGCTCGCCTTTTTTTATTCTGATTAGCTTCGATACGTTGTTTTCGCCGCCTCTTCTTACTACATAATCTTTATCTACCTCAAATTTCATTTCTTTATCACTCGGTGGTGATGATATTAAGAGGAATGGTTGATTTGTACTGTCCAATAATAAAACATTCTTATTTACCTTTGCAGGATACTTAAAAAACAATTTTGAGAATGTAAAATATTTAAATCGTTGGTTATGTCCAGTCGGATATCCTTTGCTATGCAGCAATTCTGCGAATTGAGGTTCGGCTTGATTTAGTATTTTGTAAATCGCAGCTGATAAAGGATATTGGTAGTTTGTCGGGATAGTGGGACTTTTTTCTAATGCTTTAAGTGTTAACTGAATTCTCAAAAGTATGGTCTTTCTTTTTTTGCATTGGTAATATGAGAAAAAAGAATTTTAAAGTCAAACAGCCTGTTTGCCTTTAGGCAAGAAATTTATTATTGAACAACAAAAAGAAAATAAAAGATGAATCTGGCTGAAGCAGAAACAACAAAGCCTCCACAATTGGAGGCTTTGTTAAGTCGGAACGGCGGGATTTGAACCCGCGACCCCTTGCACCCCAAGCAAGTGCGCTAGCCGGGCTGCGCTACGTTCCGAATTTCTACCAATCTTGTTTTAATACTTTTCAGTTCTATGTAATCACTCGGTGATTTTAAATAACGTTCTCTTTTTATTGCATCACACCGTGTTTCATACTTTTCAATATAAACAACTTTCCATAGACGACCAAGTCTTGTAGATTTCGATTCGCCCTGATTATGCCGTAAAACTCTATTTTCTAAATCTTTCGTCTGACCTATATAATAATTGCCAGTTCTAATACTTTGTAATATGTATACAAAATATTCTATATTTATATTTGCACCCCAAGTTCCAAAGGGATCCCTTTGGGACAAGTGCGCTAGCCGGGCGGAGTTTATCTCGCCACCGGCGGGACCACGTTCCGAGATATTATCTTAAGTCAACCTTACCAAAAACTCTTCGAAAAATTTCTTAATCTCTATCAAATCATTTCTCAATCGGCTGTCAAGCTGCTTTGATTGAGTTACAGACTGCTCTCCAGTTGACGATGCTACCGGAATCAATTCTAATTGTTCGCCCCCTTCCTCTTCGGGAACATAAGAAGCTAGTACTTGTTTTGCCCCCTCGATCGTATATCGCTCATCACGAAGAAGCTTCTTGATATACAAAATAAGCTTGATGTCCTTATTTGTATAAATTCTGTTCCCCGCACGGTTTTTTGCGGGTTGCAAATTTTCAAACTCTGATTCCCAATACCTTAAAACGTATTGTTCTAAGTCGGTTATTTTACTCACTTCGCTGATTGAGTAATATAGTTTTTTAATCCCCAACTGTTTCATAAGCTGCTCATTTTTGATATTAATTTCGAATGAATAATAAGAAAATTCGTTTTGAAAAACAAACTACCTAAACGTTTCATTTCGCCTCAACCACTGCAAATGCTACCACTACATTTTCGGAATGCGATAGCGAAATAAATACATTATGATTTTTAAATGTTTCTTTAATTTTTCCTGAAAGGGTTATTGTAGGTTTACCCGAAGCATCGTTGTTTACTTCAACATCTTTCCATCGGAAGCCACCCGACCAGCCGGTGGAAATTGCTTTTGCTACAGCTTCTTTTGCCGCGAAACGAGCGGCTAAATGTTGTACATATTCTTTTTTCGATTGAGCATAGCTCAATTCGGTTTCAGTAAATATTTTTTCTAAAAAAGTATTTCCCCATTTATTAATAATCTTTTTCATTCGATGTATTTCAACTACATCTATTCCGATTCCGCTTATCATCCGTTTTCTTTCTTTACAATTTCAATTAATTCTTGAATATCGTTTACATCGTAATCGGCCCCCGACTCGATAGTCCCGAAAGTATTTCCGTAGCGTGCGAAGACAGTTTTCATTCCAACTTTTGCTGCGCCTACCATATCGCGTTCAGCCCAGTCGCCTATCATAATTGCATCAGGACCTTTAACATTTAGCATTTCTAAAACTTTTTGAAATGGCACAGGGCTTGGTTTGCGTTCGCCGGTATCGTCGAAAGTTACAACACAATCGAAAATATGGTGGAGGTTCAGGTAACACAAGCGCAGCCAGGCTTCGCGCGAAGGGGCATCGGAAACAACGGCTAACTTCATCCCCATTTTTGCTAATTCAATTAGTGTCATATAAACGTGTGGATAGGGAACAAGTGCGGCTTCGCGTGCACGTCGGTAGGCAATAATTCCAGCCGACAAAATTTTATAATCTACTTTTTGAAATATATCGTATAAAAGTTGGTCGAAAACTTTTTGGAATTCGATACCACGTTCCTGATAAATTGCATCTATACGTTGATGTATTTCAGATTTTTGCAAACCTATGCCGGCATCAATCATTGCATCTACTGCAGCATTAATTGCTTGACGTTTCATCGCCATAAAATCGACGAGGGTATTGTCTAAATCGAATACAACTGCTCGTATCATTTATTTTTTTCCTTTGCGATTCTAGCATTCTCGTCTTCGATATATCGGCGTACAACCGGTTTTACATAAACATTGTCGATACCGATTTCAGCGATACCTTGAGCCAATATCGAGGTTTTGCGGTTGTCGAATAATTTTTTATTCACAACTAAAATTTTTTGTTCTTTTAAAATACAATAGCCCCCTTCGAAGTTACCTTTTTCGTAGCGGACCTTTATTCCTAATTGTGCTGCTAAATCTTCGAGTTCTTTTATTAATGTTAAATATTCCATACTAATTTTTTTTGAAAGGTTGAAAAATAATTATTGCTATGATTGTATAGTAACAGAATTGGGCAATACGCGGAGCGCCAGCTAATGCTGCCATACGGTGAATCAATAATTTTCTGAATTCAACTAAATCGCCCTTTGCAAATAAATCCTCATAAATCATCCTTCCATCCAAAATGCCAGTGTAAATTTCGACCGGTGTAAAGAAGTAAAATAGTATTGCACTCATAAGCAACCATCCATTTTTTTTCATCACCAATCGGGTTTTCGATAAATATACGATGCCTGCAATCCATACGGTCAGATATCCACCCAAAACTACTAACGAGCTTTTTGCGATTAGACCCATGACAGCACGTTCGACCATCGGATTGATATTAGGTTTGAACTCAAGTGTACCCATAATCAATATTGCATTGCTGATAACATCGCGTACGTGAACAGCACCGAGCCAAAAAACTGTTCCTAATACGATTGCTAAGAGTGCAAGTTTTGCAATTTTGGATTCTTTAAATATTGGAAATTCATTCATTTCGGCTGAAAAATATGATAATTTTGTGAGATTTCAAAATATGTTTTTTTGCTCGGCTTGATTTTGATGTAAATACTTCTGATATTTTTATAGAAATTAATAAAGGATTAATATGTTAACAACTCATCAACGATGTTATGGACAATTCGTTATGAAAAAAATATTATTAATACTGTTTGCACTATCGGTATTTATATTCATAAGTTGTTCTTCTAAAAAAGAAGTTATAAAAGAAGAACCACCGCCACCTTTGCCGCCGACTGTAGTTGAGCAACCAGTGGCAAATCCACGTGCAGCAATAAAAGAAAACAGTACTTTAGTTGGGGCAGTTATTGTTTCGGTCGATTTGATTGATAGTATTAATTACAAATTTGAGATAAAACTTCAGACAGCAATACCTGATCATTCGATGCCAACGCTATTGGAGCCCGGACAATCATTGGAAGTTTTTCCGGCTTTTATATTGGATGAAAATAATAATATCGATATGAATAATCCGATAAATAAAAAATTACTCGAATTAAGGGTGCTCAAAGCGAAAGGATATTTCATCGGCAAATTAACTGTTGCACCCGACAATAAATGTTACATAACCGAGGTCGAAGTATTTCAAAACGCACCTGAAGGGATAAATAATGAAGATTAATAAATGGGCTACAATAATTTTAATTTGTGTTATCAGTTTTACTGCATCGCTGATGATACAAAATGTAGATAAAAATGTAAGCGGATTACATATAAGCGACCCCAAAGGCAAGCGGGCAATAAATCGTGTTAAGTTAGGGCTTCCTAAATCGGACCGACCGGGTGAAGCAGTAAAATGGATGTTCGAACAAAGGGCGTATCCTGTTGGAAGTATTCCTACCGATTGGCGAATTAAAGCATTAGCACATATCGAAAAAACAAATTTGCAAAAAGGGAGTAAAGCGGCAATTAGTTGGTCAAATGTTGGTCCGCATAATGTCGGCGGTAGAGTACGCGCCATAGCTATCTCGAATGCTAATCCTGAAATTGTTTATGCAAGTTCGGTAAGTGGCGGAATTTTTAAATCGACAAATGGCGGCTCGGCATGGTTCCCGGTAAGCGATTTTGCTCCAAATTTAGCGATATCGTCGTTAGTTATCGATCCAAATAATAACAACATTTTATATGCTGGAACAGGTGAAGGATTTTTTAATTACGATGCAGTTAGGGGGGAAGGGGTTCTAAAATCGACTGATGCTGGATCTACCTGGACAATTCTTAAAAACTTCAGTGGTACTGTAAATTTTCCCTTCTTCATTAACGATTTATATTTGCGTCCCGATAGCACAAACATTTTATACGCAGCTACAAACAACGGACTATTCAGAACGACTAATTCCGGGAACAACTGGATATTCATTCATCAGGGTTCTTCTTCTGTCCGAGCTACTCAAATAGTCGGCGACCCTCAAACTCCTACTACTTTTTATGTATGCTATGGGAATCATTCGCAGGATGGAATCTATAAAACTACTAATGGTGGAGTGTCGTTTACAAAGTTAACTAATGGTTTTCCGACTGCTGGATATAATCGGATTGCTTTAGCAGTTTCGAAAAGCAATCCAAATATTTTATTTGCTTCATTAGATTCTGCTACATTGCATTACACACATAGCATCCAAAAATCGACTGACGGCGGTGCAACTTGGACCGCGGTCGCTAAACCAATTGACAATGAATTAGGTGGTTCACACTTAGGTGGGCAAGGTTGGTACAATAACGTTATTGCAATTCATCCGACAGATCAAAATATTGTATTTGCTGGTGGTATCAATTTATTCAAATCTACAAACGGTGGAGCGAATTGGTCGATGATTGCATTCGGCTATCCTTCTTATACAGTTCCGCCTAATAAATATCCTTATGTTCATGTCGATCATCACGAAATTGAATTTCATCCAACAAATCCTGCTATAATATATTTTGGAACTGATGGAGGAGTATTCAAAACCACAAATACAGGTTCTACCTTCACCGAACTTAACAACGGTTTGGCAACGACTCAATTTTATAGTGGCGCTGTTCACCCAACAGCTGAAATTTATTATGGCGGAACTCAGGATAACGGAACTTTAAAATCGGGCACAATACCTAACTGGTCGATGGTATTTGGCGGCGACGGGGGAGCGACTGCAGTCGATTACAATAACCCCAACATAGTTTTTACAGAGTATGTAAATTTAAACATTCAAAAAACTACTAACGCTGGCATCAACTGGTTCAAAGCAATGTCGGGTATTCCCACAACTGCCGGTCCTTACGACGGGACTACCGACCGTGTTTTATTTATAGCTCCGTTTGTAATGGATCCGACTAATCCGCAAATATTGGTTGCAGGAACTTATCGACTTTTCCGCACAACAAACTCGGCGGCAAGTTGGACCAGCATAAGTGGTGATTTAACAGGAGACGGTACCGGGGCAACTGGTTCAAAAATTTCTGCAATTGCAATTGCTAAAAAATCGTCGGCTTTTATTTATGTTGGTACTACCGGATCTGGGACATCGACTTCGCGAGTTCAAATTACAACGAACACCGGAACGAGCTGGACAAATGTAACCAAGCCACCACTGCCAAATCGTTGGGTTACGAGCATCGCAGTTGACACAGCCGACACCGACTTTGTTTTAGTTGGTTATTCGGGATACAATACAAACACACCCACAACTCCCGGACATATTTTTCTAACAACAAATCGGGGCACCACCTGGGCTGATGTTAGCGGCGATTTACCCGATGTTCCTGTTAATGCTATCATAATCAACCCGAACAATAACAGACATTGGTTAGTTGGAACCGATTTAGGCGTCTTCGAAACTATGAACGGCGGAACAAACTGGGTGCAGCAAAACCTCGGTTTGGCTAATGTTCAAATTGCTGACTTAGATTTACGCCGCGACAACTACGTTTTTGCCGCAACACACGGCAGAGGGATGTTTAAACTAAGTTTTCCCCTAACTAT
>CAMTVZ010000178.1:0-13171 GCA_947085285.1 uncultured Ignavibacteriota bacterium | reverse complement strand
GTGCAGGCGGGCAATCTCTCAATTCAATTGAAAAACGACACGTTGAGATTGTGGCAACGCCATTCCTTCGGAACTTCTCCCGACTGAAGTCGGGATCGCAATGACTTTTTAGTCAACCTCTACTGCTTTATTTTTTCTTCTTTGGTGGTACGGGCTCGCTGGGTTTATCGAAAAGCGTCGGCTGAACTATTTTATCTTCGTTAACTGAAGCGGTTTTGCTTTCGGCTTCTTTCAGGTTTGTGTCTTCGCTTTCTTCCGAAGGAACCGCCGCAACAGCCGCAATCGAATCTTTTTCGTCTAAACGTATCAATCGAACACCTTGAGCATTCCTTCCAATAACGCGTATAGCAGTAGCTGGCTGTCGAATAATCATTCCCTGGGTTGTAACTACAACAATATCGTCGCTGTCGTTCACCTCTTTGATAGCAACTAATTTACCGGTTTTGTCGGTAACACGCACAGTAATCACACCTTTACCGCCACGATGGCTTATGCGGTATTCATCAAGGTCGCTCCGTTTACCGTAACCATTTTCGGTAGCAACTAAAATAGTAGTTTTAGTTCGTTTTACAGCCACAGCACCAATTACTTTATCCCCTTTACCGAGACGAACAGCCCTAACTCCGGCTGCGGTGCGCCCCATCTGTCTTACTTCCGATTCTACAAATCGAATTGCTAAACCGTTATGAGTTCCAATTAAAATATCCTGAGAACCGTTTGTAAGTTTAACATCTGTAACAACGTCCCCTTTTTTAAGTGTGATTGCCGCTATTCCACTTTTACGCGGGTTACTGAATTCGGCAAGTGAAGTTTTTTTAATCTGCCCTTTTTCGGTAACCATAACGGCGAAAGATTTTTCATCGAAGTTTTCGACATTCAAGAAAGCTGCAACGTTTTCGTCGGATTGCTTCTGAATCAAATTAGCAATCGATTTTCCGCGAGATAAGCGGCTGGCTTCAGGAATTTCAAAAACTTTTAGCCAGTAGCAACGACCTTTATCGGTAAAGAATAAGATATAATTATGAGTAGAAGCGATGAACATGTGTTCGAGGAAATCGTCCTCGCGAGTAGCAGCCCCTGTAACCCCCTTGCCCCCTCTCGATTGCCTGCGATAACCCGAAACCGGGTAGCGTTTTATAAAACCATTATGGCTGATTGTAATTACAACATCTTCTTCGGCAATCATATCCTCGATTTTGAATTCTTCGAAATCGTAAATAATTTCCGTACGCCGCTCGTCGCCATATTTATTCTTCAGCTCGCGTAGTTCATCTTTTATGATTTGAAGTTGAAGTTTTTTATTAGCAAGAATTGATTTTAGTTTTTCGATTGTCTTAAGTAAATCGCGGTATTCGTCTTCAATCTTTTTTCGTTCGAGACCTGTAAGCCGCTGCAAACGCATATCGAGAATAGCTTTTGCCTGAATTTCGGTAAGTTTGAAACGTTTCATCAAACCTTCTTTTGCGGTCTCAGTATCTTTCGATTTTTTGATGAGTTTAATTACCTCGTCGATATTATCGAGTGCAATGATGTAACCTTCGAGAATGTGGGCACGCCGTTCAGCTTCGTCGAGTTCGAACTTGGAGCGACGGACAATAACTTCGACACGGTGTTTAACGAACTCGTCTAAAATTTGTTTAAGTGTTAAAACTTTAGGCTTTCCATCTACGAGAGCAAGCATATTTACGCCGAAAGTAGTTTGCATTTGAGTGTATTTGTAGAGATTATTAAGAACCACTTCGGCGTTAGCATCCCGTTTTAGTTCGATGACGATACGCAAACCGTCTCTATCGGACTCGTCGCGCACATCGGAGATGTCATCGATTTTTTTATCTGAAACGAGTTCAGCAATTTTTTCGATGAGTGCTGATTTATTAACCTGATAAGGGATTTCGGAAACGATGATAGCCTGTCGTTCGTTTTTTCCGGTTTCGATGTTAGCTTTAGCGCGGATAATAATTTTGCCGCGTCCTGTTTTATAAGCACTTCTAACTCCGTCGTAACCGTATATTATTCCCCCAGTCGGAAAATCGGGTGCTTTAACTATTTTTATAAGCTTATCCTCAGAAATATCAGAATTGTCGATGTATGCCAAGCAAGCATCCACAACTTCGTTAAGGTTATGAGGTGGGATGTTTGTAGCCATACCAACTGCAATACCTGCAGTACCGTTGACTAAAAGATTTGGAGCCATTGCTGGCAGAACGGTCGGCTCTTTGAGTGTTTCGTCGAAGTTTGGGGCAAAATCGACAGTGTTTTTTTCTAAATCCTTGAGCATCTCTTCGGCATAGCGTGTAAGTCGTGCCTCGGTGTAACGCATAGCTGCTGGCGAGTCGCCATCGACAGAGCCGAAGTTGCCCTGGCCATCGACTAACAAATACCGCATCGAAAAATCCTGAGCCATACGCACCATTGTATCGTACACAGCCGAATCGCCGTGGGGATGGTATTTACCTAAAACTTCGCCAACAATACGTGCGCTTTTTTTGTACGGTTTGCCAGGCGATAAACCTAAATCGAGCATACCATAAAGAACTCGTCGATGTACCGGTTTTAACCCGTCGCGAACATCGGGCAATGCACGCGAAACAATTACGCTCATTGCATAATCGATGTAACTTCCCTTCATCTCGTCTTCAATATCTACTGGTATTATTTTTTCGTTTGCCATTTAAAAATCTTTCTTAAAACTTTTTTCTTTCAATTGCTTATTAATTTCTTTTAATACTTCTAAATCGGTTTTGTCTTTTCCTCTTCCAGCTTTCTTTTTCATAGTAATTAAATCATCGAGCGATGGAACGAAAACTTTGAAACCTTTAATCGTTGATAATTTTCTGTTTTTCCATGCTTGCCTGAAACTTACTCCTTTAACAAATGGGTGTATGTCTGTTTTCAATATGTATTGGCGAAGTAAAATTTTCTTTTTTAAGATGGTGTCTAATGATAGTTCGTCTATTGCGAGATATCCAATGGATTTCAGAGCTTCAATTGTTCTTTTGGCATTAATTCTTGTAGGTTCTATGAATATATCAACATCTTCTGTCATTCGTACGTAACCGAAAGCGGGTAATGCCCAGGCTCCAATTACAAGAAATTTTACTTTATGGTCTAATAACGATTTTAGGAGTTTTCGAATATCCATACGTTTTTAACATTTTTAAACCCTCTTTACAGAGACGATACATTGCTTCGTATCTTTCAGATTCGGTTAGCGAAAGTTGAAATTTTATTTCGAATTCAAGTTCCTTTTTAAGATCGTCTTTATCGAGAATAAGTATTTGTGTGCGTTTTTTCTTTTTCATATTCAAAAATTACACATCCAGGTTTCGAACATACTTTGCATTCTTTTCGATGAATGCCCGGCGCGGTTCTACGTCGTCGCCCATTAGTATCGAGAAAGTTCTGTCGGCATCTGCTGCGTTTTCAATTGTAACCTGTAGTATAGTTCTCGATTCCGGGTTCATAGTAGTCGACCAAAGCTGTTCGGGGTTCATTTCGCCCAAACCTTTGAAGCGCGAAATAACAAACCCATCGGAGCTAACAGTTTCGCCTTCAGTAATTTCTTCGGTAGTTTCTTTTTCACTCTTCTTAGCTTTTTCACTTTTCAATCGTTTAATAATCTCGTTTCTTTCTTCGTCGTCGAAAGCATAAAATTCCTGTTTTCCTTTTTTAATTTTGTAGAGAGGTGGTTGTGCAATGTAAACGTGGCCTAATTCAACCAATTCTTTCATATATCTGAAGAAAAGTGTTAGGAGAAGAGTTCTGATATGCGAGCCATCGACGTCGGCATCGCACATGATAATAATTTTGCCGTAACGAATTTTCGAGACGTCGAAATCTTCGCCGACACCAGTTCCGATTACAGTAAAGATAGCTCTAATTTCATCGTTTTCTAAAATTTTATGGAGTCGAGCTTTTTCAACGTTCAGAATTTTCCCCTTCATCGGCAGTATTGCCTGGAAACGGCGGTCGCGCCCTTGTTTGGCACTCCCTCCTGCCGAGTCCCCCTCAACAAGGTAAAGTTCGCAATGGTCGGGGTCGTTAATCGAACAATCGGCTAACTTGCCTGGTAAACTTGTTGAACCGAGGGCACTTTTACGGCGAGTTAAATCGCGTGCTTTTCGGGCAGCTTCGCGAGCTTCGGCGGCGAGTAAACATTTCTCTATAATTTTTCGCCCGTCGGGGGTGTTTTGTTCGAGCCAGATAGATAAATGCTCGCCAACAATAGATTCGACAATACTTTTAATTTCGCTGTTGCCAAGTTTGGTTTTGGTTTGTCCCTCAAACTGTGGTTCAGGAACCTTAACGCTAACTATCGCAGTGAGACCTTCGCGGAAGTCGTCTCCGGTAAGGTTCACACTGTTTTCTTTAACAAGATTATTTTTCGAGGCAAAGCTGTTTAGCGTTCGAGTAAGAGCAGTCCGAAATCCAACTAAATGTGTCCCCCCTTCGTGTGTGTTGATATCGTTTACGTAAGTGTAAACATTTTCTGTGTAATGGTCGTTGTATTGCAATGCAACCTCGACGTCAACATTTCTACCGTTCTCGTCTTTGGCACTTCCGTGTGCATAGAATACTTTTTTCATAATCGACTGACGATTAGTGTCGATGTATTTTACAAACTCAATCAAGCCACCTTTAAAATGGAATGTATCTTCCTGTTCTTCACCATCTCTTAAATCAACAATGTGTAGTTTAACTTCGGGGTTTAGGAAGGCAAGTTCGCGCAAACGTTCTGCGATGGTTTCATATTTAAAAATCCGGTTTTTAAATATTTGTCCGTCGGGCAAAAATGTAACTTTTGTGCCGGTTTTATTTTTTTCTGCTTTGCCAATAATTTTAACAGGTGCAACTGGCTCGCCCCGTTTATATTTTTGATAGAATAAGTTACCGTCGCGTTTAACTTCGACTTCTAAATATTCGCTGAGGGCGTTAACGACCGAGACACCAACGCCGTGCAAGCCTCCAGAAACTTTGTAAGTATTTTTATCGAATTTACCCCCAGCGTGTAAAACAGTCATTACAACTTCTAATGCCGATTTTTTTTCTTCAGGATGAATATCGGTAGGAATTCCGCGTCCGTCGTCTTCAACAGTAACTGAACCGTTTTTGTTGATAGAAACTGTTATGTTTTTGCAATAACCGGCAAGAGCTTCGTCGATCGAGTTATCCACAACCTCGTAAACAAGGTGATGAAGACCGCGAACACTAACATCGCCAATATACATAGCTGGGCGGCGTCGAACAGCTTCTAAACCTTTTAGAACTGTAATATCTTCGGCACTGTATTCACCGTTTTTGCTAACTTTAGTTTTTTCTTTTGCCATAATTTATTTACCTGAAAACTATATCTTTTACAATTTCTTCTTTTAGTTTGTCGTTTAATTTTTTAATAATATCGTTTTTTAAAAATTGCAATTCGTTACGCCAGACCGATTTTTCGACCTGAACAATCAGTATTCCGCGTTCAATTTTTAAGGCTTTTGCAGCACTTGCAATTTGTTCGCCTACAACATCAGCCCAAACGTTTAAAGCTACTACCTGTTTTAATCGGGCGTCGAGCTTGTAATGTTTTAGTACTGCCCCGATTACTGTATCAAGAGATTTAATTTTAGATGATCGTGATTTTTCCGTTACGAACGATAATCTTCCTGTTCTTCTCGCCAAAATTTAGCACCTTATCGAAAATATCGAAGTTAGTTGAAGTAATAAAAGTTTGATTTAAATTTTCTATCAACAGTAGCATTTGTTGGGCGCGGTTGTCGTCTAATTCGCTGAAAACATCGTCCAACAAAAGTATCGGATTCTCACGGCATCTCTCTTTGAGATAAAAGAATTCTCCGATTTTTAAAGCTACGAAAAAAGTTTTATGCTGACCTTGCGAAGCAAATTTCCGGAGTTCGAGACCGTTAATCTTGAAGCTAATTTCGTCGCGGTGCGGACCAACAAGAGTTGAGCCTAATCGTAATTCTTCTTTAAATTTTCGTTCAAGTTCGTTTTTAAAATCTACTAAAACGAGCTCGTCGTTTTGCAAATTTCCGGTTTTGAACGATGGTATGTATTCCATCGAGGGAACTTCGCGTAAATCAACTAACTTTTTGTATGCAGAAAAAATATAATCCTGAAATTCGTTAACGAAGTTGCGCCTCCTGACCATAATACGTGTACCGAACCTGAATAATTGTTCGTTCCACGGTTCTAAAAGAGGAAATGGATCGTTTTTCAGAAATCTTGCATCGCTCAGGATTTTATTTCTGTGGCGGACTATCTTTCTGTATTCCGCAAGGTCGTCGAAATATGTTTGATTCGATTGCGATAAAACTAAGTCTAAAAATTTTCGTCTTTCGGCCGGTCCACCGAAAGTTATATTAGAATTTTCGGGCGACAAAAACACGATAGGAAATTTTCCGATTACAGATGAAAATTTTTCTATCCTTCTGTTGTTAATTGAATAAACTTTCTCGCCTGTTGTTAAATCGTAACCTATATTGACTTTGTTTTTGATGCCATTATCGAAAACCAAATTTGCTTCAATCTGAAACATGGTTTGTCCGATATTAACAATAACCGAGTCGCTACTTGCATAAAAACTTTTCGTTAACGAGATATACGATACAGCTTCGAGTAAATTAGTTTTTCCTTCACCGTTATCGCCTAAAATAATGTTTGCCTTAGAGCCACATTCTAAATACGAATCAATATGATTACGAAAATTTTTTAACCTTATATTTTCAATAAACATTTACAGCTAAGTATTCAGCCTAACAGGCATTACTAACATTAACAATTCTTCTTTATCTTGTTTTGGTTTCGGTACAATGATAGCAGCTCTGTTAGGGCTTGAAAGCTTAAATACAACCTCTTCGCTTTCGAGGTGTGTTAAAATGTCGATAATGTAAATTGCATTAAATCCTATTTCTAATATGTTATCCGAAAACTCGCAAGGTATAGTTTCTTTTGCTTCGCTGCCAAAGTCGATATCCTCAGCAGATATCGTCAAGAAATTCTTTTCGACGTGAAAGCGTACTTGGTGTGTTGTGCTACTTGCATAAAACGAAGCTCGGCGTACCGAAGAGAGGAGCTCGTTTTTATTTACCGTAAGTAAAATATTGTTGTCGTTTGGTATTACACTTTCGTAGTTCGGATATTTTTCCTCTATTATTTTTGAATTAAGTATAGTGTTTTCAAAATGGAAAGTAATGTGAGTATCATTTACCGAAATTGAATTTAATTTTTCATCTAAATATCTTGAAATTATGTTTAATGTTTTTGTAGGTAAAATAATTTCTTTTTCAAAATTCGGTGATTCAAAATCCGAATAAATAAATTTTACAAGCCTGTGTCCATCGGTGGCTACTGAACGTATTTCGTTTTTCTTTATCTGGAATAAAACACCTGTCATAGCCGGACGCAAATCGTCGTTGCTTGTAGCAAACATAGTTTTACTTATTAGTTTTTTTAGAAGTTCAGTTTGAATAACTATTTTACTTTCATCTTTAGAATCTGAAATCTGTGGAAACTCTTCTGAATTTTGACCGGTCAACCTGTATTCGCCTTTGTCGGTTTTCATTAAAATTTTACACGATTCAATCTCAGCAGAAATTTCGATTTCAATATTTAACGGTAATGCACGTACTGTATCCATTAACCTTTTAGATGGAATAATTATACTTCCGTCTCTTTCACCTTTCGTTTTTAACGACGATGAAATGGAAACATCCATATCGGTAGCCATTACAGTCAGTGTGTTACCTTTCAGACTGAACAGATAATTTTCTAAAATTGGTAATGCAGATTTTGATTGAATTACACTACCTGTTTTAATTAAAACTTTTTGTAGTTCACCGCTTAAAACGGAAAATTTCATTTAATCCTCCTTAATGTTTGAGGTATTGTTAATAATATATTTTTTGTGTGTAAAGTTACGATTTTTTTGTGTTATTTACAAGATTTATTAACATATTTTCTGTCGATAACTTATTATTTATTTATAAAATAAAATAAGAATAATAATAAGGGGTGTGGATATGTTGATAAATAAAACTAAATGTCGATTACTATTTGTATTGATTAAAAATGATTAAAAAAAATTGTTGATTTAATGTTGATAATTTGAAAAATATAAACATTTTAAAGAATAAAAACCGAAGAAGAAAATAATGTTAACGTTTATAAACACTGAATCCACATAAATTAACAAGTTATACAAGCGAACCTATTTTAATTTTTGATCTCAGTTGCTGCAACATATCGGAATATTTTTTATCGTATTTAACAAGATCTTCAATAGTTTGGATGGCGTGAATAACAGTGCTGTGGTCTCTTCCGCCAAAATGTAAGCCGATAGTTTTTAAAGATGAATTTGTAATTTCCTTTGAAAGATACATAGCAAATTGTCGTGCTAAAACAATTTCCTGTTTTCGGTTTTTAGCACGAATAAAATTTTCGGGAATATTAAAGTAATTGCAAACAATACGTTGTATATCTTCGATAGTGATATGCGATTTAATTTCTCCGATAACAGAACGAACAACTTCTTTAGCAAGGTCGAGATCGATTTCTCTGTTTTTTATGGAAGAGTGAGCTAACAAGCTTATTAAACACCCTTCAAGTTCGCGTATGTTCGAAGTAACATTGGTTGCGATAAACTCGATAACATCTTGTCGTAGCTCTAAACCCTGATCTTGACTTTTTTTTCTGAGTATCGCTGTGCGCATCTCAAGGTCGGGCGTTTGTATATCGGCTGTTAATCCCGATTGAAAACGCGATATCAACCTTTCGTTAAGCCCTTTCAACTCTTTTGGAGGTCTGTCGCTCGAAAGTACAATTTGTTTTCCTAATTGATAAAGGGTGTTAAATGTATGGAAAAAGTGATCCTGAGTTTTATCTTTTCCTTCAAAGAATTGGATGTCGTCAACAATTAAAATATCCATACTTCTATAAAAGTTCGAGAAGTTATTTACTTTATCTGTCTGGATCGAATCTACAAATTCTAATGTAAAAATTTCGCTAGTTACATACATCACACGCTTAGCCTTACCGTTTTGAAGGGCATGATTTCCGATAGCCTGAATCAAATGGGTTTTACCTAAACCAACATCGCCATAAATAACTAGTGGGTTGAACTGCGTGCCCCCCGGATTGTTTGCAACCGCATATGCTGCTGCTCGTGCAAGCTGGTTACTTTCGCCTTTGATGTAATTGTCGAAATTGTTTTTCGGGTTTAAAGCAGATGAAAACGGCTTATCGTAACTTTTTTCTTTTGATCCGATGTAAGTAGGAAATTGAGATGTCTTTTTAATATCAGAAAAACTGTTCGACGAAGCTGTTTTTTGTTCGTCGAATAATTTATTGCTGGATTCGATTTCGGACATTTCAGAGTTGACTAAAAAATTAATTTTTCCTGAATTTCCTAAAACACTTCTTATCACTTCACTCAAAAGATCGGAATATCTATCCTCTATCCATTCGTGAAAAAAATTACTCGGAACTTGAAGCGTTAATGTTTTATCATCTACACTAACAGGTTTGATTGGTTCAAACCACGTGTTAAAGCTTTGGAGGTTTACCTTCTGAGAGATGATAGAAAGACATTTAGACCATACCTCGATTGATTGGTTGCTAAAATTTTCTTTTAAAACATCTAAATTGTCCAAATTTTTGGTATCTAAAATTGTAATCATATAAAACCTATTTTAATAATTATCAACACTTATCTACAGTTTATCCACACAGTTATTAACTTTTTCGAAGTTTATCAAAATAACAAGTTAATAATTATCACAACATTATCCACATTAAGCTAAAGCTGTAACTCTTTTATTTACAATAAAATAGAATGAGAATTAAAAAGTTATCAACATTTTATCAAGTATAATAAAAACATTTTAAATTGAAATAAATTGTAAGGATTTTAACTCGTTAAAAGTTATCAACATTTTATCAACATAAGAAAATATTGATAAATACTTGTATAAGTATAAACAGAAACTTTTAGGAAAGCAAGCAAAAATTAAAAAATTTTTCTAAGAAAAATTTTTAATTAATAACAGAATGACTAATAAACCGTCGAACAGAAATTAAACTGCCAACAAAGCCAAAAATAGCACCCATAACGACTAAAATGAGATATATCAAGAAATCGATTTTGAGAAATTGAGAGAGGCTGGCAGCCAACCATTGAGAAGTAAGAAATAAAACAAGCCAAAGCATTAAGGCAGATATTAATCCACCGAGAATCCCTTGTAGAATTCCTTCGAGCAAGAAAGGCATTCTGATAAACCATTTTGTGGCACCCACTAATTTCATTGTTTGTATAATTTTTCGTTTCGAATAAATAGCAAGCCTTATAGTGTTTGAGACCAAAAAGATAGCAGAGACGACAAAAATAATACCAACGACTAAACCGACAATATTTAACAATAGAGTACGTTTTTCTAAAAAATCAATAAGTTCTTTACGATAGGCAACTTCTTCTACTCCTTTAATTGATTTGATGTTTTCAACAACTTGGTTTGCCATATCAGTTTTTCGATATTGATTTTTTAGAAAAATTTTAAACGAGGGAGGAAGTGGATTAAAATTGAGAACAGAAATTATATCTTCACCGAAATCTTGTTTAAAAATTCGAGCCGCTTCGTCTTTCGAAATAAACAAAACGCTATCAACCCCGGTGGTGGAAAGGATAGATTTTTGTATCTCGTAAATTTGATTGTTTGTGATAGGCTCTTTAAGAAAAGCTTCAATCTCAACTTTCTCTTCTATTAAAGAGATAATACGTGAGATATTTAGTGAAACGATTAAAAAAAGTCCCACCAAAAGAAGCGAGATTGAGATAGTCATTATCGAAGCAATGACGGCTAATTTTGCGCGTTTAAAACCTGAGTAACCTTCCTTGAGAATGTAGATAAAGTTCATAATTCAATTATAATTTAGTTATTAAAAATTTGATTCATCGCGCCATCTTACAATTTTCCATGGCGCAACAAACGATTCACGTTCAAATGTTAAATTAGCATAACCGTCGATACGTACGATATCGCCGGGGTTAAAAGTAATTGTAAGATTAAAACTTCGGACTATAGTTTGTCGTAACGAATCGCCGCTTGCCGAAACCTGATTATTCCAAATCAACGAAAGTGCAGCGGCACTCTGAAAAAGTCCGTACGTTGTACGCATCTCGTCGTCTCTACCCCACAATACATCAACTCCACGATCATAGTCGCGGTAAATGAAATTGAAATTCGGGCTTATTAAAGCACCATAAATAGCAGTATCTTTAAATAAATAAGCGTTTCGAAAATTACAAAGAACACCTTCAATTTCGTTTAAGTTCGGACAAATTGATTTTTCTGTTTCTTCGTCCCATCCGGGGGCAAAGGGATTTATACAAGCGATTGATGTGAAAGCAAAAAACAACAGAAAAATATTCGGCTTTGAAAACATTCTTACAATCCAGTACTAAAAATTGCTTTCAGATAACTCCATGTCATTGAAGAAGTGGTTTTATAATCTTCCCACTTGTAAATACTCCAATTTCGGTTCTTATCGGCGCCGATGTAAAAGCGTAAATTCCCTACAACATTATAATTTTGATTAGTATGAGGATAATCAAGAGTATAATCGAAATTATAAATAACTGAATCGGTAGCTACCACAGTTTCGCCTTTAGGTGTTAAAATAAGTTTAGCACTCGTAAAAGGGGGCTTTCCTAAATTTGTAATATACTGCCGTTCCGATTCCAAACTCCAATCATCAAATATTGTTCTGTCAATTCCCGCTTCTACAGAGGCAACGAATTTGAATTTCTTATCTGAAAAATTTGGGTCAACGAAACATTTTATGTAGTTATCAACGTTGTATTCTTCGATAGCATTTTTAAAATTTACGAGAACAATTTCAGCTGTAGTAGGTTGTATAAACGATGAATTTGTTTGAGACGGCTTTTGGGGTATGCGAGTATTAAATATATCGCATCCTGCAAAAGCTATAAGAGAAAATAAAAAAAATATTTTTGTAAACGAAATCAAATTTGTACGCGTCCTTCTATTGCTCTGGATAGAGTTGCCTCGTCGGTAAATTCCAAATCGCCACCTACGGGGATACCGCGTGCGATGCGAGTAACCTTTAAACCGAGAGGTTTTAATAATCTTGAAAGGTATAGAGTTGTTGCTTCCCCTTCAACATTCGGATTTAATGCTAAAATAATTTCGGCAGTCTTATCGTTAATGCGATTCAATAATTCCTTAACCTTAATATCTTCTGGGCCGATACCGTCGAGTGGCGACAAAGCCCCGCCGAGCACATGATATAAACCCATGAACTCGTTTGTTTTTTCGATTGCGATAACATCGTTCGGATCTTCTACGACACAAATCGTGCTACCATCTCGTTTTGGGCTTGAGCATATAAGGCAAGGATCTTCCTCTGTAAAGTTTGAACAAATAGAACAGTTTTTTACTTTGTCCTTTACACCGACCATTGCTTTTGCAATGTTTACAACTTCTTCACGCGGTAGCTTCATTATATACATTGCCAGTCGTTGTGCTGTTTTTCTTCCAATTCCGGGCAACTGTGCTAACTCTTCGACTAATAGCTCAAGTGCTTCTGATGTATACAACATAAAAAATTATTACTATAAACCGGGTATGTTCAAGCCGGGAATATTCGGTATCATTCCCGATGTGGCTTTGTTCATTTCTTCCTGAGCCATTTTTTGAGAATCTTCAAGTGCTTTGTTAACTGCTGCAATAATTAAGTCCTCGAGCATCTCGGCATCTTCTGGATTGATTACTTCCTTTTCAATCTGAATTTTTGTTATCTGTTGTTTACCGTTTGCAGTTACCTTAACCATACCGCCGCCCGATTCAGCGGTGATTATTTTATTTTCCAGCTCAGCTTGTACCTGAGCCATTTTTTCCTGCATCTTTTGGACTTGCTTTAGCATTCCTTGCATATTTGGCATTCCGCCACCTGGAAATTTCATTTTGCTTCCTTATTAAATTGATATTGTATTAAATTGTATTAAAATATATTGTTTTTTAACTCTAAAATCAAAAATATTGACTATGTTATAAAAATTCGATATATTTACAACGCAAAATATTCCGCGATAGCTCAATGGTAGAGCATGCGGCTGTTAACCGCAGGGTTGTAGGTTCGAGCCCTACTC
>CAMTVZ010000177.1:0-7179 GCA_947085285.1 uncultured Ignavibacteriota bacterium | reverse complement strand
TAGTCCCTGGAATAATCTGGCAGCCAATTTCGGTAGCATCACGCAATAGTTTTGTAATTTTCGGGGTATAAACAAAATCAACGACTAACATTTTTTTATTTAACAAATTTTTGGGAATCGGAGATGCGTCAGTATCCGGCTCCATACCAACCGGAGTGGTGTTAATTATTACATCCGCCTTTTTAATATTCTGAACCTCTTCAAATGAGTTATAATCGCACATGAATTTTTCAGCAAGCATTTTTGCTTTTTTTAAATTTCTTCCAAAAATGCAGACTTGGGCTTCACATTTTTTTGCCGCATAAATGGCACTGCGGGCAGTTCCGCCCGTTCCCAAAACAGCAACCGATTTTCCGTGAAGAATATTCTGGAAAATGTTAATCGCCGCTAACGCATCGGTATTGTAACCAACGAAACCCGCTGGCGTTTTTATAATCGTATTCACTGAACCGGTGGCTTTTACCTCATCAGACTGGTTTTTCAATAATTTAGCTGCACTTTCTTTATGTGGACTTGTAACGCTGAGACCTTGCAAATATTTTGAATATGTTCTAAAAAAATTTCCAAAATCATCTACTAAAAAATTTACATATACAGCATTCAATTTATTCTTTTTGAAAAATTTGTTGTGGATATAAATACCACGGCTATGAGAAACCGGATTTCCCGCTAATCCGAAAATTTTAGTCTCTTCATTAATCGATCTGTAGTTATAAACATTCAATAATTTCTTCACAGGAATTTGCCCCGGTGCAGTTTCGTCTCCTCCTTCGAGTGAGCAATATGTTATGCAACTGCCGAAGCGAGGTGCAAGTATCCGGCTGATTTCACCCTTTTCGCCCATACAAAATGCCGATAATTTTCTATGTTCTTTTTTTGCAACATCCAATAAACGAAATATGTGCAGATTTTCAGAAATATCGTTGGCCCAGGATGCTATTTTGATGTATGCGGGGAATAATTTTTTAATATGATGATATGGGGATGATACATCCTTCCATACATCAGAAAAATTATGATACGACAAAATTATTTTCGTTTTATGGAGGTAAGAAAATTTTATTAGATCCAAAATTATTCTTTTCTTCGTTTCATATTCGATATCTACATATTCTGCGCCCAACTCAATTGCCTTATATAATAGAGCAATACGTTTATTTCTCAAATATTTTTTTTTCGGGCGGTTTGTAATAATTACCTCCGGACGCGGCTGAGATAAGAGTTGTTCGATATCAATATCAACGATATTTTCGATGCGTATCTCTACAACATCAGCTAACTTACCCGCTTTTAATAGTAGTCGACGGGCTTCTTTCATATTTTTAGGGGCTATACTTACGCAAACCATAACTAATAAATAATAATGTGTTAACGTCTTCAGAAGTTAAAGAAACATCTACCACCCCGCTACCAATTTGATCAATTAGTGTGTATAAAATAACATCTTCAGTTGATTTTTTATCCGTTTTAGTGGCTTCAACATAATCGGGGATACTAAATTTTTTTGGAAGTTCAACAGGCAAACCCAGATTAGTAAGTAACAATTTCAGTTGAATTAAGGATATGCGATCTAGAATTTTCAAATGATAAGCCATTTCAGCTTCTACAATCATTCCGATTGATACAGCAGCACCATGCGAAATTTTATATTTGGTTAATTTTTCGATTGCATGACCGATTGTGTGGCCATAATTCAAAATTCGCCTGTACGATTTTTCTTTCTCATCTTTGTGGATTACTTCAGCTTTTAATTCGCAGCAACGTTTGATGATTTTTGTTAATATGCCGATATCGCGTGAAAGAATTTTTTTTGTGTTACGAAAGAGTAGTAAAAATAATTTTTCATCCAGCACTGCGCCGTATTTAACAACTTCCGCTAAACCATTTCGATATTCTGCTTCAGTAAGTGTTTTCAAGGTGGAAATATCGATATAAACTATATCGGGGTGGTAAAATGCGCCAATCAGGTTCTTTCCGAGTGGATGGTTGACTGCTACTTTGCCTCCAACACTGCTATCGACTTGCGCCAGTAAGGTTGTTGGAATTTGGATGAATGGAACTCCTCTGAATAGAGTCGCCGCTACAAAGCCGGCAACATCGCCTACAACTCCACCACCGAGTGCAATTATTACCGAGTTTCTATTAGCTCCTGATTTTATTAACTGGTTTTCTAAATTTTCTTTTGTCTTGCGTGTTTTTGATTTTTCGCCAAAAGGAAAAGATATTATTTCGGATACGGCATTCTGTTTTGTAAGTAGTTTATTAAAATGATGTGCGTAAAGTTTATCGACTTTTGTATCGGTGATAATGAAGCATTTCGATTTTGGAAATCGTTTAGCAATATCGGCAGCCGCATCGGATAAAGATATTCCGATTAGAATATCGTACGACTTTTTATCGCTGTTTGATATTTTAACTTTTATTTTTTTAATCATATTTCATCTGTGTCAATCCCTGCCTGCGGCAGGCAGGCGTCTAATCCGCGTTCATCAGTGTGCTATTCTCCTGAGATAATAGAACACGGATACACACGGATGTGACGGATTCGGACGGATTGTTTTATCCGTGTCCATCCCTGCCTGCGGCAGGCAGGCGTCTAATCCGTGTTCATCAGTGTGCTATTCATATCTGTTTTAATAGAACACGGATGCACACGGATGTGACGGATTTGGACGGATTGTTTTATCCGTCCATTCCTTCGAGTTGTTTACCATCTGTATCTAACAATCTCACTTCACCTAAATTTAAATTCTCTAAAGCCGATTTATTTAATTCATAATCACCAACAATTACTATTGCCATTTTGTCGGGATGTAAATATTTCTCGCTCACTCTACGCACATCTTCTATTGTAACCTTCTCAATATTCTGAATGTACGAGTTGAAATAATCGTCGGGTAGATTATACAAAACTAAACTACCTAAATAGCCGGCAATCTGTGAAAGTGTCTCAAATGTTCGTGGGAACCCCCGCACCAAACTATTTTTTGCAAACTCTAATTCTTCAACAGTAACATCGGAATTACGCATCTTCTTAATTTCGGCTAAAAGCTCATACACACAACTATCCGTAACACTCGATTTGAAACCACCGCCAGCACTGAATGGACCTGCTTCTTTCCGATAGGCAAAGTTCGAGCGTGCACCATAAGTATAACCTTTTTGTTCACGTAAGTTCCAATTAATTCTACTATTAAATGCACCACCTAAAATCATATTCATAACTTCGAGAGCAAAATAATCGGGGGTATTGCGACGAACTCCAATCCCGCCAACACGTATTTGCGATTGCGGTGCTTTAGCTTTATTAACTACGTAGATACCAGAAGTAAAATCAGCTTCAGGCGCTGGAATATTTTTTATTTCGGTTTCACCATTCTTCCAAGTCTTCAATTTCTTTTCGAGTAAAGATTTTATCTTATCTATTTTCACATCACCCACAATAATCAAAGTTGCATTATCGGGTATAATGTAATTACTGAAATAAGTCCGCACATCTTCAACCGAAATTTTATTTACACTCTCATCAGTCCCATCAACTGGGTTTCCGTATGGATGCAATTGGCCATACAAAATTTTGGAAAAAACTTTATTGGCAATTACTTCGGGACGATCTTTTTGTTGCATCAAGCCGGTTAGTACCTCATTTTTGATGCGAGTAAATTCAGTTTCTGGAAAGATAGAATTTTCTAAAATATCGGCCACTATCTCTACCGTCTTTTCAAGATTCTTTTTCAGAGTGGTTACCGATACAAAACTTCCATCATAATTTGTACTCGCACTAAAACGTGAACCTAAAAAAGCAAATTCATCTGAAATTTCGAGAAGCGACCGTTTTTTTGTTCCAGCATCCATCATCCGCATCATTAGATTGAAGAGTCCTGGTTTTTCAATCGGATCGTAAGTGGCACCCGTATGAAAAACGAACTGCATTTGTACTATTGGCAATTCGTTATGTTCAACAAGCATTAACTTTAAGCCATTCGATAGTATCCCTTTTTGAATTTTAGGGAGTGAGAAGGAAGGATTTTTCCCTTCAACAGGTTTTTTTGTACGATCAATTTGCGAATATTTTGCTTGTAAATCGGATTTGCCTTTGGGAACGACACTAAGAACTACTTTACCAGTTTGCTTTAAGAATTTAGTTGCGGCTGCCTTCACATCGTCAATTTTAATTTTTCTGTATCGTTCCAAATCTTTATTAAAATAACCCGGATCGCCCAAGAAAATATTATATCTATTCAACTGATCGGTCTTGCCTCCAAAACCACCCACCGATTGTAGGCGATAAATAAAACTAGCCTCTAATTCATTTTTAGATCGGTCGAGTTCACGTTGTGTAATTCCTTCAGTTTTTATTTTTGCAATCTCTGAATAAATAGCTTCTTCGATTTGTTTCAAGGAAATTCCTGGTTTGGCAGTTGCAACAATCGTAAAGGAGCCCGATATTTCTGCACTATTATTATAAGCCATTACATCCTGTGCGATTTGTTTTTCGTAAACAAGCGACTTAAATAGGCGTGAATTTTTTCCTCTCGAAATCACATCTGCTAAAATATTGAGTGCCGCTTCACTATCGGTAAAATGCGGTACGGTTAACCAACTAATATACAAACGCGGCAGTTGCACATTATCTTCGAGAAGAAGATATTTATTTTCGTTTAAAACAGGTATCGAGGGTTTTACTTTTTCGATTTTTTTGCCTGAGGGTATTTCGCCGAAATATTTTTCTACAAGTTTTTTAACTTCTGTTGGGTTTATAGCACCGCCGATACACAGGCTCGCATTATTCGGTATATAATATTCCTTAAAAAATTCCTTAACATCATCCAGTGTGGCGTTGCTCAAATCTTCTTCGGTCCCGATAGTCAGCCAATGATATGGATGATCGGGGGGGTAAAGATTTTCGTTTATTACTTTTGGAGCCAATCCATAAGGTTGATTTTCATAATTTTGACGGCGTTCGTTTTTTACCACATCACGCTGGTTATCCAATTTATCTTGAGTCATAGCTTCGAGCAGAAAACCCATTCTGTCCGATTCTAAAAAAAGTGCAAGCTCTAAAAAATTACTTGGCACAACTTCCCAGTAATTAGTTCGGTCGGTGCTCGTCGAACCATTCACAGTTCCGCCGGCATCCTGTAAAAGCCTGAAATGGTCGCCTTTTTCCACATTTTGCGATCCTTGGAAAAGCATGTGCTCGAACAAATGAGCAAAGCCCGATTTTCCAACTTTCTCACGCCCCGAACCTACATGATACCAAATGTTTACAGCAACAATCGGCACCGAGTGGTCTTCGTGTAAAATAACTTGAAGCCCATTTGGTAATGTGTACTTTTCGTATTTGATGTTGATTTGTGAAATCACTATAGACGAAGCCATAATTAATAAAATTAAAAAATATTTGAACATAGATACTCCATAATTATCATAATCGCAATAAAGTTAATAAAGGATAATGTGAATTGCAATTGAAGGAGGAATTTTTTTAATTAAAACAAATGAATGAAAGTGTGAAAAAGAAATCAGAACAAATCAATCAGCAGTTGAAATCTATCATCGTCCGTGGCGCTCGTGTTCACAATTTAAAAAACATCAACCTCGAACTTCCACGCAACCAACTAATTGTATTTACAGGAGTTAGCGGTTCGGGCAAATCGAGCCTCGCTTTTGATACAATCTATGCCGAAGGACAGCGGCGTTTTGTCGAAAGTTTGTCAGCTTATGCCCGCCAATTCCTTGAACGAATGGATAAACCAGATGTTGATTCAATCGAAGGATTAAGTCCGGCAATAGCGATTGAGCAAACTACTTCGGCACGAAACCCTCGTTCAACAGTCGGTACAACAACTGAAATTTACGACTATCTCCGACTTCTTTTCGCACGAATCGGAAAAACTTTTTGCCATAAATGCGGAAAACTTGTTCAACGCGACTCAGTTAAAACCGTACTCTCCAAATTAGAGACAGAGCTTGCTGACCTTTCCGAATGGCGACTGTATGTAATGTTCCCTTTGCAAATTCATACTAAGGCAAGTTTTAAAAAAGAAATTGAAAATATCAAAAAGCAGGGGTTTGTAAGAATATTTTGTAAAAACGAGTTGATCGATTTAACTGAAACATCATCCGTAAAACTATGCACAAAAGAGTTAAACAAGAGGGATATATTTGTAGTAGTAGATAGAATAATTTTCAGAAAACTGGACGACACCACACGGCTTGCAGACTCGATTGAAACAGCATTTAATCTTGGAAATGGTAATCTGATTTTAAAAATTCTTGAAACCGATAAAACTCTCCGCTTCAATCAACACTTTAATTGTGCCGATTGTAACATCGAGTACGAAGACCCCGACCCTCGTTTGTTTTCGTTCAACAATCCTTATGGGGCTTGTCCTTCCTGTCAAGGTTTCGGGAAATCGATAGGGATCGATTTAGATTTGGTAATCCCGAATAAAGCGAAAACTATTCGTGAAGGTGCCATTCAACCCTGGACAACACCCAAATGGAAAAAATATCTGGAGGATTTAATTACAGTTGCTGACGATGCGGGTGTTCGTTTGGATATTCCGTTCTACGATTTATCAAAAGAAGAAATCAACATCATTCTAAACGGTTGGAATAGTTTTGCTGGACTTTACAAGTTTTTTAAATTCATCGAAAGTAAATCGTATAAAATACATTACAGATATTTTTTAAGTCGCTTCCGCGGTTATACTACTTGCCAGGATTGCAGCGGTTCACGTCTTAGGAAAGAAGCATTAAACATTCGTATTGCAGATAAGACAATTTTCGATGTTGTGCGGATGACTATCGATCAAAGTTACGTTTTTTTTAATCAACTTCAGTTAAGTGAATTCGATTTTAATATTGCCAGCAGAATATTAGATGAACTTAAGCGCCGTTTGAAATATCTTGTTGATGTGGGAATAGGATATCTCACACTCGACCGTTTATCGAACACACTTTCGGGGGGCGAGTCGCAGCGAATTAATTTAGCGACATCTTTAGGTTCGTCGTTAATGGGAACTGTTTATGTTTTAGATGAACCAAGTATCGGCTTGCATCCGCGTGATAACGACAAACTTATCGGGATTCTGAAATCGATACGAGATGTGGGGAATACCGTCATTGTAGTTGAACACGATTCGGATATGATGAAATCGGCAGATTTGATTC
>CAMTVZ010000176.1:0-16982 GCA_947085285.1 uncultured Ignavibacteriota bacterium | reverse complement strand
GCTAGCACATATTTTTTATTAGAGAGTGGCGGCTCCGATTTCCACGGCGGCTTACGCGACGATGAAGATGCTTTGGGGAAATACACAATACCTTACAAATTTGTAAGTGCAATGAAGCGAAGATTATTTTTGTATTAGAAAAAAACATAAGGTAATTAAACAATGCAAGTAATAAGTGGTAATTTAACAGCAAAAGGACTCAAGGTTGCCTTGGTAGTCAGTCGATTCAACGATTTTATAACAAAAAGGTTATTAGACGGAGCTATAGATTGTTTAGAGCGACATGAAGCTGATAACGAAAACATATCGGTTATTTATTGCCCTGGCGCTTTTGAAATTCCGCAAACAACGCAACAGATTATAAACTCGGGTAAATACGATGCAGTAGTTTGTCTTGGTTGTGTTATCCGTGGCGAAACGCCCCACTTCGATTACATAGCCGCCGAGGTTACCAAAGGAGTGGCACAAATCGGGTTAAATTCCGAGATTCCTGTTACTTTAGGAGTACTTACTGCCGATAATTTAGAACAAGCAATCGAGCGTGCGGGGACAAAAAGTGGAAATAAAGGTTGGGATGCTGCACTAAGTGCAATTGAACTTGCCAACTTATTTAAATCATTTAATAAAAAAAGAAAATAATTTAAATTGCAACTATTCTTAAACTTATTTTTAACGTTAAGTTTTACAATCTTCTGCTTTGGAGGTATCGGCGATTGGAAAACTTATACATCAAAAAAACAAATCCGTTCGATATTCATACAAAACAATTTGATGTGGGCTGCTACAAGTGGAGGCGTTTTCACTTACAATTTTACCGACAGTAGCTATAAAGAATACACTACTCTCGACGGATTAAAAAACACAGATATCACATCAATAATTGCTGACAAATCGGGTTCGATATGGATTGGTTCTTCAAACGGTTATATCCATAATTTTAATCCTCAAAAATCAAAATGGATATATTATAACGATATTTACTTCACAAATGCTGTTGAAAAGAGGATCAATGATTTTTCGATTTATGGCGACTCGTTATTCATTTGCACACAAATTGGAATACATGTTTTATCAATTCTAAAAAGTGAGTTCCGCGATTCATATACAAAATTTGGCGATCCCAACCAGATTACCGGCAAAGTTAATTCTATCCTGATACAAAACGATACAATTTGGGTTGCAACAAACGATGGTGTAGCATCGGCTTGGCGGCGTCATTCGAATTTAGCTGCACCTCAATCGTGGTCTGTTTACAAAACTATGCAAGGGTTGCCTGCCAACCGAACTAATGAGATATTACTCCACAACGGAAAAATTTTTGCTGCAACTTCAAACGGACTTGCATACTTCGAGGAGAATATTTGGCGTACTGTAATTAATACATCGGGTAAAAATATATTAGCTGCTTACTCTTCGGCTAATAGTTTATATTTTATTACACATCAAGAATTATATAAATTCTTCAACGACGAAATTATCCTAGTAAGACTCTTCGCAACTCCCCTCACTTCATTAATTGTTAACGATACACAAATATTAGTTGGGACAGAAAATGACGGAGTTCGGCTATGGCAAAATGGTTTACAAAAAAATATTCTTCCTGCCGGGCCCCCTACCAATAATTTAATTGGTTTAGCAGTCGATGAGCAAAGCAATGTTTGGGCAGGAACTGGGACTGGTAACGGACAAGGTTTTGTTATGTTCGATGGTAAAATTTGGCATCATTTTAACAACGATAAATATCCTGAATTATTAAGTCCTAATTATTACCGTGTTGATATCGGTTATAAGAACAGCAAATGGATAAGTGGCTGGGGACAAGGGGTTGCATTAATCGGGAGCGATAATCAGATTATCAAAGTATTCAACACAACAAACGGATTGCCTCCAACTCTGGTAAGTCCACCAACTTATGTAGTTACGGCTGGGGTAGCAACAGACCCGGACGGAAATGCCTGGATTAATATTCGAACCGGCAGAGGCGACACTCTTCTTGCAGTATATCGAAAAGATTCAACTTTTGCGTATGTAAAAACCCCCTCTCTTTCATTTATTTCTACTGGTATTACAATCGATCATAACAGAACAAAATGGTTATACACAGGAAGCAACGGGGGTGGATTGTATTTCTATTGCGATTCGGGCGTAGTGCGTGGTACTCTTCCAAACTCGAATTGGGGTAGAATTTCAAAAGCAAATGGCTTATCGAGCGAAAATATTTCGGTCGTTGCTGTAGATAACGACGGCGAAATTTGGGTTGGCACTACTGATGCCGGAATAAATATTATCTACGATGCACGAAATCCTCTTAATCGTATTGCTCCTTACAATCCGCTTAGGGGTCAGAAAATAAACGACATACTCGTCGACCCAACCAACCAAAAATGGGTCGCTACTCCTCAAGGAGTCTTCGTTCTGAATCAAGACGGAACTACGATTATTGCTCAATACACATTCGAATCGACAAACGGCAAACTGCTCGATAACAATGTGTTATCACTCGCGATGAACAGAAAAAATGGAACCATTTATTTCGGAACCGAAAAAGGTTTATCGGCATTACAAACTGAAGTAGCTGCACCTGTTCAATCGATGGAGGAGATAATTATTTCCCCCAATCCTTTTGAAATTCCCTCCTCAACTCTGGTTACATTCGATGGGTTAGTTGCAAATTCTTCTCTAAAAATTCTAACTATCGACGGAAAACTATTAAGAGAATTAAAAACACCAGGCGGGCGAATTGGTAGTTGGGATGGAAGAGATTCAAACGGCGAACTTGTTTCGACAGGTATTTACATCGTAGTTGCATATAACGACGATGGTTCAGAAGTAGGTCTCGGAAAAATTGTCGTAGTGAAAAAATAGTTTCACTATGGATATCAGTAATATTGTAACTGCAGTCATAATCAATTACCAAACTCCCGATTTAACTCAAAATGCAGTAACCTCATTCCGAAAATTTTATCCGAATGTGCAATTAATTCTTATCGACAATGGTTCGCACGACGAGTCGGTAAAGATTTTAACAGATATACAAAACAGTCGACCCCTCACAACAAAATTAATCCTGAATAAACGCAACCTTCACCACGGTCCTGCAATGCATCAGGCAATTAATTTATGCAACAGCAATCTGGTTTTATTTCTTGATTCCGATTGTGAAGTACTACGTGGCGGTTTTATCGAAGCGATGGTTGACTTGATTGAACAGGATAAGCAAAATTATGCAGTCGGGAAAACCGAAATTCTTAACAAACGGGGTTTTTTGGTAAAGCCAAATCAAACAGGCATTCGATACATCAGACCGATATGTATGCTGATTAGTAAATCACACTATTTTGAACTCCCTCCTTTTCAATTACACGGTGCCCCCTGTCTTGCCAATATGAAAGAGGCTGCAAATAGGAATTTTGGTTTGGTAGAATTCGATATTCACCAATTTATTTTCCACAAAGGAAGAGGCACAGCCTCGAAATTCGGATATGGTTTGGGGATACGTGGAAGGCTTAATTATTTGTTAAATAAATTAAATATTTAGTTGGTTTGCATCAAATTACTTTTTTTTGTAGATTTAACCCACTTAAAATGCTGCCAGGCTATTATACCTGGCTTTTTTTACAATTTGAGATGTTTTAATGTTTGATGATTTAACACTAAAATTAGAGTCGGTCTTTAAAAAACTACGCGGTTACGGAAAAATTTCGGAAAATAACATTGCCGATTCGATGCGTGAGGTACGTCGTGTTTTACTCGACTCTGATGTTAATTACAAGGTCGTTAAACAATTCGCCGAAGATGTTCAAAAACGGGCAATCGGTCAAGAAGTTATTGCAAGCATAAATCCTGGACAACTAATAATAAAAATTATATACGATGAACTGGTAAAATTATTAGGCGAAACGAGGCAGGATATAAAATATTCGGTAATGCCGCCGACTATTATAATGGTAGCTGGACTTCAAGGTTCAGGAAAAACAACATTTAGCGCCAAGCTTGCCAATCACTTGAAAAAGAGAGGCAACTTTCCGATGCTTGCAGCAGCCGATATTTATCGTCCAGCTGCTATCGACCAGTTGATGATGTTAGGTAAACAAATCGATGTTCCTGTTCATTACGATAGGAATAAGAATGCAGTTGAAATTGCTGTTGATTCGATTGACCACGCACGTAAATCGGCACGCGATGTGGTTATTATTGATACAGCAGGCAGACTTCACATCGACGATGAGATGATGAAGGAAGTTGAAACTATCAAGCTGCGTGTGAATCCGAACGAGATTCTTTTTGTTGTTGATTCGATGACAGGCCAGGATGCAGTAAACACGGCGAAAGCTTTTCACGATAGATTGAATTTCGATGGTGTTGTTCTTACAAAATTAGATGGCGATACACGTGGGGGTGCGGCTCTTTCGATTCGCTCGGTTGTAAACAAGCCGATAAAGTTTGTTGGCGTAGGCGAAAAGTTAGATGCACTCGAACCCTTTCATCCCGACCGGATGGCATCGCGAATCCTCGGAATGGGGGATATAGTTACCCTTGTCGAAAAAGCTCAACTTGAATTCGATCAAGAAAAAGCTCAAAAATTAGAAGAACGGATACGTAGGTCGCAATTTACACTTGAAGATTTTTTAGAACAACTTCAAGAAGTTAAAAAGATGGGCCCGATATCTCAGGTGCTGAGTATGATTCCGGGTTTGAATAAACTACCAGCTAATTCCGAGATAGATAATAAATCGCTTGTACGAGTAGAGGCAATCATACAATCGATGACAAAAGCCGAGCGTTCAAATCCGAATATTATCAACGGAACCCGTAGGCGTCGTATAGCTATCGGCAGTGGTACATCGGTACAGGAAGTAAATAGAGTTATGAAACAATTTTATGAAATGCAGAAGATGATGAAGATGTTTTCAAAAGGTAAGATGCCCAAACATCTACGTGGTTTAAAGCTACCTACTGCATTCTGATGCAAAATATATTTTTTTTTTATATATTAACGTAAAACTAATAGGAGTCTAAATTTGGTCAAATTACGCTTAGCCCGCATGGGAAAGAAAAAGCAGCCGATTTATAAAATTGTAGCTGCCGATTCGAAAGCACCCCGTGATGGACGTTTTCTTGAAGCAATAGGAATATACGATCCCCGTTCTACACCGTCGAAAGTAGAATTAAAGGAGAATGTTTTATTTAAGTGGTTGAAACGTGGTGCACAGCCAACAGAAACCGTACACAGTTTAATAAAACGCGAAGGTTTTTTGTTAAAGTGGCGATTAATGAAAAAAATGCTGACGAAGCTACTATAGCGGCTGAAATGGAAAAATTTCAGATGGTTAAAGCCGAGAAAGAACGTCGCAAAGCCGAAAAAAAACTTCGTAGCAAAACTGCCCATAAAAAGAAAGCAGCCAGCGAAGTTGCAAGTAGCACAGCTGTTACAACGTAAGTATTAATTCGAGTTCTGACTTGATGCAGGACGATGATAATCCATAAGTTTAATAATTCACAACGCTCGCATTTTGCAAAGCGGAATCTTGAAATAAATGTTGCACTTATAATTGTTAAAAGGAGCTAATTATGAAGGAATTCATCGAATTCATTGCAAAAAATCTTGTTGACAAACCGGAAGAAGTTTCTATCACCGAAGAAGTGAAAGAAAGCAAAATTGTTTTTAAATTAAAAGTAGGTGAAAGCGACATCGGAAAAGTTATAGGCAAGCAAGGAAAAACTGCTCAAGCTATGCGTACTCTCTTAAGCGCCGTCAGCGCCAAAGAAGGTAAACGTGTAATTCTTGAAATAGTCGATTAAAATAAGTCTATTTTACTAACAATTCATTTATACGATAAATTTAAGACCTATCGTATAAAATTTATTTTTTGAAAAACATTTATTATCAAAAAAATGACACTTTATGCATTAGGAAAAATTGGAAAGACCTACGGTATTCGAGGCCAATTTAAATTCAAACCGTTCATAGAATATCGGAGACGACTCTTAACTCTTCAACGTGTTTATATTGGTCCCAGCGAAAAAGAAGCGGTCCCTTATGAAATGTCGGATGTAAGATTCAACAGGGACGGAATTATACTACGCCTTCGCGAGGTTACTAATCGCGAACAAGCCAAAGTTTTAAACAGTCAGTTCCTGTTTGTCGACGAAAAAGATGTAGTGCGTCCTCCCGAAGGCCATTACTACATACACGATATAATTGGTTGCACCGTTACTTTCGGACGTAAAAAATTAGGAAAAATTTACGACGTCCACCGTAAACGCGAAGGTTTTTCACAAGATATCTGGGTTATTGAAGGTAATCCAGAAATCTGGATTCCAGTCTTACCCAATTTTATTAAGAGTGTTGATATAAAGAAAAAGAAAGTTGTTGTACAAAACGCTGAACCCTTCTTACCTGAAAAAAAATAATTTTCAGGAACTGTAATGAGAATCGATATCCTTACAGGGTTACCAAAAATTCTTTCGAGCCCTTTAAATAACAGCATACTTAAACGGGCAAAAAAAAGTAAGAAAGTTCAGATTCTCGTACACGACTTACGTAAGTTTGCACACGATAAACATAAGACTATCGACGATACACCATACGGCGGCGGAGCGGGTATGATACTAAAACCCGAACCAATTTTCGAGTGTATCGAGAGTCTAACTAAAAAACGAACATACGACGAGGTAATTTATTTAACCGCCGACGGAAAACAGTTCAATCAATTTATTGCGAATGAACTTTCCCTGAAGAAAAATTTAATCTTAATCTGCGGTCATTATAAAGGAATCGACGAGAGAGTACGTGAATCGCTTGTTACTCGCGAAATTTCGATAGGCGATTATGTTTTAACAGGCGGCGAATTAGCAGCTCTTGTTGTTGTCGATGCAATTGTGAGGTTAATTCCCGACATCCTCAGCGATAGCGAATCGTTGTTAACTGATTCGTTTCAAGATGGACTTTTAGATGCACCTAATTATACACGACCACCGGAGTACCGGGGTTTAAAAGTACCGGAAGTTTTGCTTTCGGGCGATCACAAAAAAATAGCAGCATGGCGTAACCAACAACGGTTAAAGCGCACAAAAGAACGCCGCCCTGATTTGTTAAAATAGTAAATATAAAATAAAAACTGGATCTTAATATGGACAAAATAAAATTAGTAGAAGCTACTCAAATTAAAACTAATATCCCCCAATTTAAACCGGGCGATACTATCAACGTTCACGTTCGCGTTATCGAAGGGGAAAAAGAACGGATACAACAATTTCAAGGAGTTGTTTTAGGACAACGTGGCAGCGGTATGGGGGCTACATTCACAGTACGCAAAGTCTCCGACGGTGTCGGCGTTGAGCGTATTTTCCCTCTCCACTCACCTCGAATTGCTAAAATCGAAATTATTAAAGAGGGCAGGGTCCGACGTGCAAAATTATACTACCTGCGTCAACTTGCGGCTAAACAAATCAGACAAAAAACTTCTGCGTGAAAAAATTTGGCGCCATAGCCGACCTGTATGCTCTACCGTTGTTTCATTATTTGAGGCAACAACCCGAAACGGTAAAATTAATAACTGATTCCGAATTACAAATTTCAAAAATGCTGCGTGAAGAAGAGCTCGACGCAGCTTTTTTGTCTCCTATAACATTTGCACGCGACCACGAAATTTATTCTATCGTTCCCGACATTTGCATAGCATCGGAAGGCATTAGTAATGTGGTCGGTCTCTATTTTAAAGAGGGGCTCAATGAAATTAAAACAATTGCTACCGATTTGTTGAATGTTTCTGAAATGGTACTTGCAACACTTGTTTTAAAAGAAAAATATTCCTCCACACCGACATTTGTTCCTTCGATAAAAAACTTAGATCAAATGTTAATAAAAGCCGATGCCGCTCTCATTGTTGGCGATTATAACCTCCAACTCCTCGATTATAAAAATAAGCTCGACCTTGTAGATGAGTGGTCCGATCTAACCGAACTTCCATTTGTCCACGGAATATGGCTCAGCGAAAAAGAAAAGTTATCGCAAAATGATATAAATATTTTAAAAATCGCTGCCAATTACGGTTCAACTCACCTCAGCGAAATTGCCTCACAATATCCCCTCCAGAATAAAGACCAATTGGTTGATTTTCTTTCAGCTTTTTCATACAAACTCGATGAGAAATCGAAAAATGGTTTGACCGAATTTATTCGCTTTGCATACTACCACAATATCATAGATGACTTACCTGACCTCGATTTCGATAACGATATAATCGCCGAATTACCAAAAAATTAAAACTCCCTTTTCTTGAAATTATACGTAGGAATTAAAAAATCCTCCCCATTTCGAACTTGCTAAATGATTATCTTTTATATTTTAAAGGCTGACCAAAAAGTAAGCAAATTGTCATTGCGAGGAGCGAAGCGACGAAGCAATCTCTCAATTCAATTGAAAAACGACACGTTGAGATTGCTTCTCCCGACTGAAGTCGGGATCGCAATGACTTTTTAGTCAGCCTCTTAGCTATTCAGCGTCAGCATTTATGCTGATGCGAGTGGTATTTTTATTTTCACATTTCGACAGGCTCAATGTGCAACGCCTTCGAACTTATTGGAAAGCCCCAATTGTAAGAATATAAAGCGGCTCTTCTACCCGTCTCACGTATTGGGACACCCATATCCAAGTATTCAATGTGATTTGGGAGAAATGTTTGATGGTAATTGTTTCCGTAGGAGACATATGTTTGTAGTAATTGGTTAGAAAGGATTACCCGACCCCAGAGGGGTCGAATGTTCTATAAAATTTCGGGAGAAAAAAATAAACATGCCGCTCCGCTGGAGCGGAAAATTTTTCTTATATATCATTCTACAGACATACGAGTCCGTTGGACTCGAGCCTAATAAAATTGAAGGTTATCGCCTCCAACAGATCCCGTCTTACGCACTGGGACACTTTCACGAAATCATTGAAGACCTGCCCGACCTCGATTTCGATGACGATACAACAATCGAATTCCCAAAAAATTAAAATTCACTTTCCAATTGTAAGAATATAAAGCGGCTCTTCTTCTTTCAACTGTAGAAGCTTCTTAACTTTCTCATCATTAAAAGCTCCAATCGGGCAAGCACCCAAACCTGAACTCTGAACTTGAAGCAAAATATTTTGAGCAGCGTGGCCAACTTCCATATTAACGTACCGCTCTGCTCTGCTGCCGTATTTCGCTGAAGTTCGTTTTACAATTGCCGTTATGATTATATTTACTGCGGCTGTTATAATTTGATCTTGTTCTAAAGCCGCATCTGCTAAATCTTTTCGCTTATCACCCGACATAATTTTTGTTAAAGAATGATTTCGCGGATTGTACCTGTAAATTCCTGATTCAAGTTCACTAATATTTCCGGCTGCAACAATAACTTCGAGGGGATAAAGTGCGCCCGCAGATGGTGCTGTTCGAAAACCTTCCAGCGAAGTTATCCCTTGTCCAGCCCATAAAAACTGACTTAATTCAAATAATGAGATTGGTTTATTACTGAACGAACGAACCGTGCGACGTTTGTTAATAGTTTCTTCAAGCGAAACCTTCCCGGTAGTTTGTGGTTTTGGGAGTTGAATAACCGATTTAGTATCCATTATTTATTCATTCTATTTTCGTTATTAAATAATAACAATATAATTTCTTTAAGCATACCAACCTCCAAATTATTCTGATGGTAATTTAAGAATTTCATCCAAAATTACAAAAGTAAAATTGATATTTCCAAAATTTTCCTTAAATTATAAACGTTATGCTTAAACATCTGCTTATACAAAATTACGCACTGATTGAAAAACTCGAAATAGATTTTGAGGAAGGAATGAACATAATCACCGGCGAAACGGGTGCCGGAAAATCAATCATCATAGATGCGCTGAGTTTGATATTAGGCGAGCGTGCCGACACCGATGCAATACGTAAAGATGCCGATAAAGCAATCGTTGAAGGAACTTTCGACGTTTCTCAAAACAAAAATATAAAACCAATCTTAAAAGAAAATGAAATAGATTTTTCGGACGAAGTTATACTGCGTCGCGAAGTATCAATCAAAGGAACAAGCCGTTGCTTTGTGAACGACACTCCCGTTTCATTGAGCATCATGAAAAGCATCGGCGACTTGCTTGTGGATTTGCACGGACAGCACGAGCATCAATCGTTGTTGAGGACTGAAACTCATATCGATTTGTTGGATGATTTTGCAGGAATATCGCCGCTGGTCGAAGAATTCAAAATCGCCTACAATCAATTAATAAGTGAAGTAAGTAAATACGCCGAATTACAAAACCGGAAAAAATTAATAAATGAGAAGAAAGATTTATTCGAATATCAATTAAAAGAAATCGATGCAGTGAATCCTACTCCCGACGAAGAGGCACATCTCGAATCTGAATTAAAAATTTTGGAGAACTCGGAAAAACTGAACGAAGAAACAAATCAATTATATAATATTTTGTATGACGGTGAAAATTCTATAATTGTTAAACTCAACCAATCGCTCAAACATATCGAACAGTTATTGCTCATCGATGAAACATTTGAAGTATTGAAAAGAGAAGCCGAATCGGCTGAAGCGATAGTTAAAGAGTTAGCTGCATCGGTGCGGGATTATAAATCAAGGGTAGAATTTAATCCCGAAAAATTAGAAGATCGCCGAAACAGGTTGGGGCAAATTTCGCTTCTAAAGAAAAAATACGGTGGCTCGATTGAAACGATTATTCAATTCAAACAGAAACTTGAAGCCGAGTTGCAACTTGCCGAAAATTTCGATGCCGAGATAAACAAAGTAAAGGAAGCGATTGAAAACAAGAGAAAAATTGCATCCGAGTTGGCTAAAAAACTTTCAGTCAAACGGAACGAAGCCGCAAAAAAAGTTAATACTGAAATTGTAAAAGTATTAGCCGAACTCGGTATCAATAACTCGAAATTCGAAACGAGAGTTGAAAATCGGATAGTTAAATCGGGCAACCCCGAAAATACATACATAAAAATTGGGAAAGATTTTTATGAAACAACTCCAAAAGGGATCGACTTTGTTGAGTTTTTTATATCGACAAATATTGGTGAAGATGTAAAACCTTTAGTGAAAGTAGCATCAGGCGGCGAAATATCGCGCATTATGCTATCACTTAAAACCATACTTGCAAAATCCGAAAAGCTGCCGCTACTTATTTTCGATGAAATAGATATCGGCATCAGCGGACGTATCGCTCAAGCCGTTGGATTGAGCTTGAAAAATCTTTCAAAGTTCCATCAAATTATTGCAATAACACACCTTCCACAAATCGCAGGGCTGGCTGATACTCATTATGTAGTAGAAAAAATTGAAGAGGGTAAACGTTCAACAACAAAACTCAGAAAATTAACACTCGAAGAACGTATCTACCAAATTGCAAAATTAATGAGTGGGACCGATGTAACCGAATCGTCGCTCAATTCAGCAAAAGAATTATTGAACATAAATCAAAAACACAAGGACAAAAAATGAAATCGCTCAAATTATTTATTCTTTCACTCTTAATAATTTATTCCACATATACCTATTCACAAGAACCGAATTCAAAATCGGGAATCAAACCTCCGTCAACAAATATGATTATGCAAACAACAATTTTACACAACGATACTCTTATAGATAAATATGCCTGGCTGAAAGATAAAAAAAATCCTGAAGTTATTAAACATCTTGAAGCTGAAAACGAATATACAGATGCAATTATGCTGCCGACTGTGGCGTTTCAGGAAACACTTTATAACGAGATGCTAAGCAGAATAAAAGAAACCGACCTCGATGTTCCATACCGAATCGGGAATTACTTTTATTACACCCGCACTGAGAAGGGGAAGCAATATTCGATTTTTTGCAGAAAGAAAAATAGCCTCGATGCACCTGAAGAAATTATACTCGACCAAAATGAGCTTGCTGCGAAATATCAATATTTCCGCTTAGGTGCTTTCAGCGTAAGTGCCGACCAAAACCTGCTTGCTTTTTCAATCGATACAACCGGCGCTGAAGAATTTTCGCTGTTAGTAAAAGACCTGAGAACCAACGAATTTTTATCCGATCGACTCGATAATGTAAACTCGGTTGTTTGGGCATTGGATAATAAAACAATTTTCTACACCACCCACGATCACGCAAAACGCCCTCATCAGCTTTACAGGCATACCTTAGGAACGAATCAGAAAGAAGATGTACTGATATACGAAGAGAAGGATGAACTTTTTCGAATTTCTGCACGCCGTTCACGAAGCAAGCAATATATTTTTTTAAATTCACAATCGAGCAATTCAGATGAGGTTTATTATCTACCTGCCGATAAGCCATTCGAGGATTTTAAGATGATATCGCCTCGCGAGAATGAGCACGAGTATTCAGTGGATCATCACGGCGATAATTTTTACATCGTAACAAACAAGGGGGCGAAGAATTTTAAACTTGTTGTAGCGCCTATTAGTGATCCGCAACAGAAGAATTGGAAAGAAGTTCTGCCCCACAGAAAAAATGTTCACCTTACAGGTGTCGATTTTTTTAAAAACTATTTCGTAGCTTACGAAACCGAGTTCGGAATACAAAAGATGCGTGTAACCGAGATAGGCACAAACAAGCATCATTATATAAGCTTTCCAGAACCTGTTTATTCAGCATTCCCGAGTACCAATGCTGAGTTTGATACGAATGTTTTCCGTTTCAGCTACCAGTCGTTTATTACGCCGAGTTCCATTTACGATTATAACTTCGGAACACGCAAACAAACATTGCTGAAACAGACTGAAGTGCTCGGCGGCTATGACCCTAAACTTTATAAGTCGGAACGAATTTATGCAAAAGCAAACGACGGAAAGTCGGTTCCCATTTCTCTCGTTTATAAAAAAGGATTTAAGAAGAACGGTAAATCGCCTTTACATCTGAATGGTTATGGTTCGTATGGATATTCTTCCCCTGTTACATTTGCTTCAACACGGATTAGCTTATTGGACCGTGGTGTTGTTTATGCAATTGCCCACGTGCGCGGCGGCAGTGAGTTAGGAAGAGATTGGTACGACGACGGGAAGTTGTTAAAGAAGAAAAACACATTCACCGATTTCATATCGGTTGCCGAACATCTTGTGAAAGAAAAGTACACATCATCAGATCGCCTGACAATTGAAGGTGGCAGTGCGGGCGGATTACTGATGGGTGCAGTAACTAATATGCGTCCCGATTTATTCAAAGCGGTCGTTGCTCAAGTTCCCTTCGTTGATGTAATAAACACAATGCTCGACGAAACTCTGCCACTGACTGTCGGCGAGTTTTTAGAATGGGGCAACCCGAAAGAAAAACTTTATTACGATTACATTAAAACATACTGTCCCTATACTAATGTTGAATCTAAAAAATATCCAAATATACTTATTAAAGTCGGCTTGAACGATCCGCGCGTCGGGTATTGGGAAGGAGCGAAATGGGCTGCTAAATTGCGGGAAATGAAAACCGACAATAATGTTGTATTGTTGAAAGTAAATATGGGTTCGGGACACGGCGGCAGGTCGGGGCGGTATGAACGATTAAAAGAAATTGCTTTCGATTACGCCTATATATTGAGCCAAAGTGGAATTGTAAAATAGACATCAGATTTGTGATGACCTAAACAAAAATTTATGAAATTAATTTTTCTCCTTCTACTGTCTTTTATCTGTTTAGTTTGGAACGGGAATTCACAGGTCCATCCGTTCACGGATTCCAATCGATGGTTTATGGTCAAGTTGTGGCCATCTCTAAAAACTGTTTTTTTTTAACACAGAGAACACAAAGTGTTTTCACAAAGAACACAAAAAGCAATAAAATCAATACTTTGCGACCTTTGTGCCTGCTTCGTGTCCTTTGCGGTTAAATTCATTTTTGAGTTTTTAGAGATGCCCTTGTGAAATTCCGGAATTTCAGAGAATCGTTAGGGCAGAGAGTTGCCCTTTGCGGAATCAATAAAAATGATATTACCTGGTATGTAACCAGAAACGAGGTTGTTATAGACGAAGATATAAGATACCGCATAAATCTTCTACCGCCAAAAGTTTTGATAAGTTCTTTTACAGTCGATGGAATATCAATTCCTATAGATTCGGCATATAGTTTTTCTGCGGATAAGGAACAATTCGTAATAGAATACGTGGGAGTTAGTTTAAGCGACGGTGAATTGATAGAATACCAATATCGTTTAAAAGATGTTGTTCAGAATTGGAGTTTGTGGACGAGAGACCGGCGAATTTCATTTGCAGGTTTGAAACCCGGAACGCATACGTTCGAAGTGCAAGCGATTAACAGCGATGGATTTATAAGCGAGCAGCCTGCACAAATCACATTTACAATTGTCGCCCCCATCTGGCAACGCTGGTGGTTTTTATCAGGAGCGTTTTTTTTGGTTCTGGCTGGGATATTCGTTCTTGTAATTAGATATATTTCGACTCAAAAGTTGCGACAGAAGTTAGAAAAAATAAAACAAGAGCAGGCGTTGCAGAATGAACGCGCCCTAACACGTGAGAGCATTTCGCGGGATCTGCACGATGAGATTGCTTCTACCTTGAGTGGGATTGGGTACTTTGTTCAGGCAGTTGAAAAAGAAAGTGGAATACAGCCAAATTCAAAAAAATATTTATCCCTCATAAAAGAAAGTACTGATGAAATTTTAGAATCTATCCGGGATATTATTTGGTCGCTGAATCCTGAGAATAATAATTGGCAGGCTGTGCTTGCCAAGTGTCGCCGTTTCACTTCCGATTTATGTGAAAGCAAATCCATAAAATATACAATTGAATTTCCGGAAAATATTTCATCAAATATCCTCCCATTGGAAAGTATGAAAAATTTTTGGCTTATCTATAAAGAAATCGTAACCAATGCCATCCGTCATTCAGGATGCACTAACTTGAATATTTCTATTCAAATAAAAGAGGATTCAGTTTTTTTAATGGAAATTAGGGATAACGGAAAAGGATTTGATGTTAAGGAAGTTAAAAGGGGTTCGGGTTTGAGCAATATCCATTCGCGTATTAAAGTGATGGGTGGAGAAAGTGAGTTAATCACACTTCAAGAAAAGGGAACGTATTGGAAAATTATTTTCCCTTTATAAAAACTACATATTTGTGTAGTGTATTTTGATTTAAAACTTTTATATTACTTACAATATGAATATATCTATTTCATTAATTGAAGATAATCGTTATGTCCGCTTGGGAATGGAATCGCTTATTAAAAGTATTCCGGAATTTTTACTTGTCGGCTCGTTTGAAAGCTGCGAAAAAGCATTTGAGACTTCGGCGATTGAAGAATCGGATGTAGTTCTTATGGATATTGGTTTGCCTGGTATGTCGGGCATCGAGGGGGTAAAATATATTTCAAAAAATTTTCCTGATGTAATTGTTCTAATGTGTACTATACATAACGACAATCAAAAAATATTTGAGGCAATTTGTGCGGGGGCTGTTGGTTATTTACTAAAAGAAATTTCGGCAGACGAATTAGTAAAAGCGATAAAAGATAGTAGAAGCGGTGGTTCGCCTATGAGTCCTAATATCGCGCGTAAAGTAATTTCGTTTTTCCAAAAATCAAAAGCTTCGAATTATGAAACTTCAGATGACTTAACAGAGCGGGAGATTCAAGTCTTGAAAAAAATGGCTGAGGGTAAATCGTATGCAATGATTGCAAATGAATTGTTCCTCTCGATTGACGGGGTTAGGTATCATATCAGGCACATTTACGAGAAATTGCAGGTTAATTCTCGTGGCGCTGCTGTGGCTAAAGGGTTCAAAAACGGCCTAATTTTCCCAGAAACGTAAATTCCTCCACATTTTTCATAATTTTCTTCTTTTATAAAAACCACATCTTTATGCGGTGTTTTTAGCATTTTCATTCTATATATTTAGACATCATGAAGTTTAACTATAAAGATATATAAAATATAATAAGGAGAAAAAATATGTCGAGTTTTAAATTATTAATTACAGTTTTAATATTCAGTATATACTTACCACAAGTATATTCTCAACCTCTGAACGGTTCTTACACAATCGGGAGTGGAGGAAATTATTCTACAATCTCGGCAGCAGTAACCGACCTAACAACGAGAGGTGTAAATGCACCGGTTGTGTTCAATATACTCAATGGAAATTATAATGAACAAATATTAATTGGCAGTATTACTGGAGCTAGTGCAACTAATACAATCACCTTCCAATCTCAATCTGGAAACGCGGCTGATGTGACGTTAAGTTTCACGCCAACAAGTACAAATAACTATATTGTTAGACTCAATCAATCAGATTACATTACCTTCCAGAATATTACACTTACTGCAAGTGGAAGTCCATCATACGGTACAGTAATAAAACTTGATGGAGATGCTAATAACAACCGATTTTTAAACAATGTTTTGAACGGTGCCAGTACAACAGGTGGTTCGGCAAATCTCATCATCATATATGCAGACGGCGACTCCATTGACAACACCACAATCAGCGGTAATACATTAGCTAATGGTAGTTATGGTGTGTATCTCGATGGTATAAGCACGACTGTACCATCTTCAGGGACACAGATAACGAACAACACATTCAGCGGTACGGGTTACAATCCAATATTTTTGCGTTATCAGATTGGACCTCAAGTTAACGGCAACACGATTAGCTCAACTACAGCCCAGCGAGGTATGGAGATTCATAACAGTACCGGAGCGATGCAAATATTGAAGAATCAGATAAGCATAAATTCAGGTTATGGTATCTATCTTTATTTTTGTGATGGAGGTACTGGTCTTCCCACCCCGCGAGGATTGATAGCAAACAATTTTATATCTATAGGAGGAAATAGTACCTCGTACGGGATTCAACTTTATTACACTACTAATCAGGATGTTTATTATAACAGTGTGAATATAACCAGCACAAACACAACGGCTGGTCGTGCTCTGTCGGTTGAAGTCAGTGGTAGCAGTATAAATATTG
>CAMTVZ010000175.1:0-17992 GCA_947085285.1 uncultured Ignavibacteriota bacterium | reverse complement strand
GTTGAGAGCTTTACGTTTAGGCTTGGAGATGAAGCATTTCGGTTATAACGTTTTTGTCGCAGGATTCTCGGGGACAGGGAGAACCACCACAATCAAACGGCTTTTAAAAGAATTTGAAGATAAGAAAACAGACCTTTCCGATTTCTGTTACGTTCATAATTTCGATAATCCTGATCAACCAATTCTTGTACAAATAAAAGCGGGCGAGGGGAGTGCTTTAAAAAAAGAGATGGCTGATTTTCTCGACGACCTGTTAAAAGATATACCAGCAGTGTTCGAGAGCAAACGTTATCAGGAAGAACGAAAAAAAATTTTGGAACATTTTCAGAGTAGGCAACGGACTGTTCTGAAAGAATTCGAAAAGCAAGTTAAGGCAAAAGGATTCGAAGTTGTTCAGGTTCAAGTTGGCACTACTATGAGGCCCGATGTCGTACCCGTAATCAACGATGTGCCTGTAAATTTCGAACAAATTGATACGATGATTCAACAAGGCGAAATTACACGTGAGCGTGTAGAGGAACTATATCAGGGACGCCGTAATCTTGAATCGCAAATGGAAATTATCATGCGCGAAATGCGGAACATCGAACGCAAACTGAATGAATCGATCGATGAGTTAGGTGTAAAATCGGTTTTACCGATTGTCAGGGAACACGTTGAAAATATTTGTAAAAAATTTTCCTGCCAAAACTTAACCAGATTTATGGAAAAACTTGAAGAGCATATCCTCTCGAATTTAAATCGCTTCAATCCGCATCCCCCATCTCAACAAGTTTTACTTGGGGAACAAGCTCCCCCCGGAGAGGACGAGTTTCTCGAATTCAAGGTAAATGTGGTTGTCGATAATTCTAAAACTGAAGGAGTTCCGATAATAATAGAGACAAATCCCCGATATAAAAATATATTCGGAACAATTGAGCGTGAAGTGGATAAAAACGGTATGTGGCATTCAAATTTTATGATGATTAAGGCAGGTTCGTTGTTAAAAGCAAATGGTGGTTACTTAATTCTAAACGCCCTCGATACTCTTGTCGAACCGGGTGTATGGCAAACACTTAAACGAAACCTGCGTAATCAGCAATTAGAAATTCAGTCAGTTGAAACCGGTATGTTCGGCACTACCTCGGCGCTGAAACCGCAACCGATAAAATTAGATGTTAAGGTTGTGATGATAGGCGATGTCTACATTTACAGCCTTTTGTATGAGGCTGATGATGATTTCAAAAAAATATTTAAAGTTCGTGCCGATTTTGATGTAGTGATGGATAAGAACAAATCGACTATCAATAATTATTTGAATTTTATTAAGATGATTAGCGAGGAAGAAAAACTCAAAGCCTTCGATAATTCGGCTATCTGCGAAGTACTTGAGTACGGTGTGAGGTTAGCAGGGAGTAAGAAAAAACTCTCCACCAGATTTGATTTAATTGCCAATGTTTTACGTGAATCGAATTACTGGGCGATGAAAGATAAAGCTGAAAAGATTACAGTTAAACATGTTCGCAAAGCATTAGACGAAAAAGCTTTCCGTTTGAAAATGATAGAGGAAAAAATTCAGGAAATGATCCTTGATGGAACTATACTGATTGATAGCAAGGGTTCGGTTGTCGGACAAGTAAACGGTCTTTCGGTATATGATTTTGGAGAATACGTTTTTGGGAAACCATCGCGCATAACTGTAACTACTGCGATGGGAAAGGCGGGGGTAATTAATATTGAGAGGGAAGCCGAACTGAGCGGACCTACACACAACAAAGGGGTGTATATTTTGAGCGGTTATCTACGCAGCAAATATGCTCAAAACAAACCACTTGTTATGAGTGCAAGCGTGGCTTTCGAGCAGTCGTACAGTGGTGTCGATGGCGACAGTGCTTCATCGGCTGAAATTTATGCTATTCTTTCGAGTTTATCAGGAATTCCCTTACGCCAAGACATTGCTGTAACAGGCTCGGTGAATCAACGCGGCGAAATTCAGCCCATTGGCGGAATTAATGAAAAAATCGAAGGCTTCTTCGATATATGCAAAGCTCGTAGGCTAACCAGTAAACAAGGCGTTCTGATCCCTTATCAAAATATTGATGATTTGATGCTGCGACACGATGTAATTGAGGAGGTCAAAAATGGTAAGTTCCACATTTATGCTATCAAAACAATTGATGAAGGAATTGAATTATTAACCGGAATTCCAGCTGGTAAAAAATTGAAAAATGGCAACTATCCAGAAGGAACCATTCATTATTTTGTAGATAGGCGGCTGACTGAGTTTGCAAAACGGTGGAAGGAAATAGAAACAGACGAAAAGGAGTAGTTAGTTTGCAAGCTAAATCGAAGACAGGTTTTGTTTATCACGATCAATTTTTACTACACAACACAGGCATCGGTCATCCTGAAAAACCTGATAGATTAAAAGCGATTATATCACATTTACAAACTACAGACTTGTGGAATAATCTTCAACATCTACTCATCGATTCTGTATCGACCGAAATAATTCGGTTAGTTCATACTCATCAGCATATCAATTTCATAAAAGAGAGATGTGAACAGATAAAGGAATCAGGTTATGGATTGCTTGATCAAGGAGATACTGCAATTTCACCGAACTCGTACGAAGTTGCTTTACTTGCTGTCGGTGGAGTTATCGCAGCAGTCGATGCCGTGTGCAGCGGTGTTTTAACAAATGCTTTCTGTGCCATCCGTCCACCGGGACACCATGCCGAAACAAATACTCCGATGGGGTTTTGCCTCTTCAATAACATTGCAATTGCAGCACGCTATGCTCAGGAAAAATTTAACGTTCGAAATGTTGCAATAGTCGATTGGGATGTTCATCACGGAAACGGTACACAGGAAATATTTTACAACGACCCCTCTGTTTTTTATATCAGTATTCATCAATATCCTTTTTATCCCGGAACAGGTGCGAGGTCGGAAAGAGGCGCCGGTAAGGGCGAAGGTTTTACTCTAAACTGCCCGATGAAAGCCGGCAGCAGCGAAGCCGATTACTTGCAAACATTCAAAACCGAAATCGTTCCTGTATTGAATACCTACCAACCGGAACTAATTCTGATTTCAGCAGGATTCGATGCTCATCAAGATGATCCACTTGCAAATATCAATCTCAATGAAAATTCATTCGGTAAATTTACTGAGATATTAGCAGATATTGCTTCGAAATATTCCAATAATAAAATCGTATCAGTTTTAGAAGGCGGTTACAACTTAAACGCTTTGAGTAAAAGTGTTCAAAAACATATTGAAATCTTAATGAAATATTGAAAGAGAACAAATGTCGGTAACTAAAACTATAGCAATTGAACAACTTGATCGTACCATAAGCGGAATTAAACTAAAATATGGTATTACAGAAATTATGATGCTTGTGGGTTCACATTTTTTTAAAATAGTTTCATATCTTCTCATCTTCATAATTATATTTGCAATTGCAGCCGTTGTTATTCCATATATTGACGGAGCAATGCAGTATCCAATTATCCAATTCATCGCAAAGTCTGCCGATACTGCAACCACACTCTTACGTCAGCATGTTCCTACAAAAATAAAAGGGAACGAGGTGGGTATTTGGATTATCATAATTGGTGCGTTAATTCTTAAAAGTTCAGCCAGAAGTTTATCGGAGAAGTTAAGCGAAAAGGTTTATTTTATACATTTCAAACGGAAATATAATTTTTGGAAATCGCAACAGCATTTCAAAGAAGGTTCGGCGATTACCAGAAAATTAGACCAAACATTAAATAATTTAGAAAATGCAAAACCCAAGGATAGGGAAGAAATATTAAAACAATTTATAGAAACAAAGAAAAAATTGGATGCGATGGGGAGGGATTTAGCATTTCTTTCGATTGATGTAGTTGATTCTACAAAAATGAAAGAGGGGGAAGAAAAAGCTTTCGTTGAGCACGATTTTAGAGAATTCAAACGGTTTGTTGATGGAGTATTACTTTCAAATAATGTATTGAAAACTGCCTGGACTCCCGATGGAGTTATGTCGTGCTTCGAACGTGTCGATCAGGCTGTTACTGCTGGCAGGCAAGTAATTATCGGACTTGAAGCTTTCAATAAACATATAAAAAGTATGAGGCGCGATTTTGTTGTGCGGGGTGGAGTGAATTCGGGATTTGTTTATTACGACCCAAATTTACCACTCGAAGAAATTGCCGATCGGGTAATCGATATTGCAGGACACTTTCAAAAACATGCGAAACCGAATTCTATCTGGATTGCTAAACCCTCAATCGAACCACTTACAACTCGCGATGGTTTCAAACCTACTACCGAAGTTGTAGATGGTTACGAGGTATATGAATGGAAGAAAGAATGAGTAGACAGTAAGTCGGAATTGCATTCCGACCTACAGCCTAGTGAGTCGGATTACAAATCCGACCTACTGCCTATTGGGTCGGATTGCAAATCCGACCTACTGTCTATTCGGTCGGATTGCAAATCCGACCTACTGCTTGATGAGTCGGATTGCAAATCCGACCTACACCATCTTCTCCACATTCCACACGAAAGCATGTATGCCTTCTTCTTCTGCGTCTTTGTTTATCTGATGCACTTTGTCGAGCAAAGGGTCAACTTTACTATCATCAATAACCGCAAGCACAACTGCATTCAAGCTGGGCCAAATGTGAGTCCCTAAATGAGGCTCGCCTTTTTCAGTACCTTGACCGTGAACATCTATCCAACGTGTAAAACCGCGTATTGATAATTGCTCTAACGCTTCATCGACTTCTTCTGTGATTCCGTGATTATATACAATCATTACTGCTTTCATTTTCTTCCTTTCAAATTTTTAGTCGATTTCTTTTTTCAATTGTTTTGTTCTGAACAACGAATAAATTACCGGCACAAAAACGAGCGTAATTATTGTGGAAACTGTTAGTCCACCAATTACCGAGATGCCTAATGGATTCCAGGTTTCAGAGCCTTCGCCTGTGCTTAAGGCAAGGGGCAGCATTCCAAGCAGTGTGGTAATCGTAGTCATCAAAACGGGACGCAATCTGTTTTTACCAGAGTAAACAATTGCATCACGCAGAGCTACTCCACGTGCACGCGTTATATTAGTATAATCAACTAATACGATTGCATTTTTGACAACGATACCGATTAATAAAACAGCTCCCAAAAATGAAACCACGCTGAAAGTATGTCCGGTCAGCATTAGTGCGAAAAACACACCGACGAATGAGAAGGGAACTGAGAACATAATGATGAACGGATCTATCAGCGATTCAAATTGCGATGCCATAACGATGTAAACCAAGAAAATGCTCAGAATCATGAATAAGAATAAATCCTGAAATGTTTCCTGCTGCTGTTCGACTTGTCCGGCAAATTCAATTGTTACATCGGGTGGAATATCCATTTTTGCGATTGCGGCTTTTAAATCGTTCGTGATGTCGCCAAGCGATCTCCCTTCGGTATTAGCTGCAACAGTAACAACTCGCTCCTGATTTTTTCGTTTTATATCAGGTGGCGAAAAATCTTCAACTACCTTAGCAATGTCTTTTAGCTTTACTATTTGTCCGGTCATTGTTGTAATCGGCACGTTCTCCAAATCGTTGATAGATGTCCGACCTTCTTTGTTGTATCTTATGAAAATATCATACTCGTCGCCGCCTTCTCGATAACGTGTCGGAGTCAGTCCGTACATACTATTACGAATCGTAGTTGCAACCATTGATGTGTTCAAACCAATTATAGCCATTTTTTCACGGTTTAGCATTACCTGTAATTCGGGGCGTTCAGGACTTCTGCTTATTTCTACGTCGCGCGTGCCTTCTGTATTTTTTGCTAAGGCTGCAATTTCGTTTGCGAGTTTAGTTGTTTTTTCTATATCGTGCCCAATTATATCTATTGCTAATGGTTTATCGCTACCGAAAAGTGTCGACGCTAAGAAAATATTTAATTGAGTAATGCCGGCTACAGGTTTTAGTTTTTCTCGCAACACATCAGCAATTTCAAACACTGAACGCTCGCGGTCATTTTTTCGAGACAGGCGTGTTTGAACGTTGAACATATGAAGCCCTTCTTTTTGACCCAATAGTGCTGCCGAAAATCCCTCATCATTAATTCCCGATCGGACTGCTATGAACTCAATTTCAGGTGCTTCTTTTTGTATAATCTCTTCAACTTGCTTTGCTGTTTTTATTGTTTCATCTAAATTGTTTCCGGTTTGCAATTCCACATAAATTTGAATTTGTGATTCATCGTTCTTGGGCATAAACTCGGTTCCTTTACCAAGAAACGGAAAACTTCCTATAACAACAAAAAAGGTAACAGTGCCTGTAATTAGAATAGTTTTTCGATGATCTAACGACCATTCGAGAGCTTTACCATAAAATGTTTCGATTGATTTGAAAACCTTCTCGCTTTTATCATATAATTTTTGGAATCGTTTTGTTCCACTGTAGCGGGATAGTTCTTCTTCCTTTTTCGATTTTAACCAACGCGAAGCGAGCATCGGTATAAGTGTTAGTGATGCGAAAAGGGATGTTAGAATTGTTATGGTAACAAGATATCCTAACTGCTTGAACAATATTCCTGCCATTCCCGTTAGAAATGTGAGGGGGAAAAATACTGCAACGATAGTGAGCGTAGCCGCTGTTACAGCTAAGCCCACCTCTGTTGAACCGAAAACCGACGCCTCGCGCGGACGTGCACCTCGTTCTACGTGCCGCGAAATGTTTTCGAGTATAACTATCGCATCGTCGACCACCATACCGATTGCAATCGAAAGGGAGGAGAGTGAAATAATATTAATCGTATTATTAGAAAAATATAAATAGATGAATGCAACAATCAACGAGAATGGAATTGTGAGTATGATGATGATTGTTGCTTTCCATTGGCGTAAAAAAACCAACACAACGATTGATACGAACAAGCCACCTAAAAGAATTGCTTCAGTTAAATTATTAATCGAATTCAAAATGAATACTGAGCCATCGAAAATTTGTTCGAGTTTAACATCAGATGGTAAATCGTTTTTAAGTTCTTCCAACTTTTTGTTTACCGCCGAAGCGACTGCAACTGTGTTAGCGCCCGATTGTTTTTGAACGATGAGTTGTAGCCCACGTCCACCATTTAACCGAACGTTGATAGTTCTTTCTTTTAATGTATCCTTAACTTCGGCAACATCTTTTAAATATACTAAACTGTTGGCTATTGGAGATTTCCCGACAACGATATTGGCAATTTCGTTTGCATCGGTAAATTCACCCGGTATGCGAATGTTGTATTCCATCCGTTCCATTTTTACGGAGCCAGCTGGCATCGTAATGTTTTCGGCTTGCAGCGATTGACCGATTTTTTGAATGCTCAAGTTATATGCTTCGAGTTTTTTCGGGTCGATGTTGATTTGAATCTGCCGAATAGGTCCACCGAACATCAGAACAGTCCCAACTCCCGGAATTCGTTTTAGCGGGTCAGCAATTTTTTGTTCGATAAGTTTATTTAAGCCCGGATAATTTTCGTTAGCAGTTGCCGATAAGAAAACGACAGGAAACCAGCTTGTGCTAAACTTAAAAATCATCGGCGTTTCGACATCGTCGGGGAGGCGGCGTTTCCCGAATTCAAGTGCATCGCGTACGTTGTTAGATGCTTCGTCTAAATTCGTACCCCACTCGAATTCGAGCGTTACTACCGATACATTGTCCATCGATGTTGAAGTTATTTTTTTCAACTCGCTTACAGTGCCTAAACTTGCTTCTAAAATTTTAGTAACATTCTTCTCAACGTCCTGTGCACTTGCGCCCGGATATGAAGTTAAAACGCTGACTATCGGTGGCTCAATTTCCGGAAAAAAATCAATCGGAAGTTGAACAAGTGCAAAAATCCCGAGAATTAATAATCCCGCAAAAACCATTATTGTTGTTACGGGGCGCTTTACAAATACTTTTGGGAGATTCATTGGTTACCTCATTTAATTAACGCTTACAATTTTAACACGTGAACCGTCTTTTAAACGTCCCATTCCTTTTACTACAAGTTGATTACCGACTTCAAGTCCTGAAATAACTTCTAAAATCTCATCCATTTCTTTACCTAAAGTAACCTGACGTCGTTTTGCTATATCGTTTTCGATTATATATGTATAGAAAATGTTTGTTCCCAATTGTTTGATTAATGAACTGCGTGGAATTACGAGTGCCTCAATGTCGCCGGTTTTTATCATAACACGAGCAAACATTCCAGGTCTTATAATTCGTTTATTGTTAGGAACTTTTATCTCAACTGCGAATGAACGAGTAAAAGGATTTATTGTAGGGTCGACTCTTGAAACAGTTCCTGTGAAATATTGATTTGGATAAACATCTACTTCAATAGTTGCAGTTTGTCCCAATCTGATGTTGGGGAAATTGTTCTCGGCAACGTTGACAAGAATTTTTAAAGGGTCGATTTGCATAATGTTCACAATCGACGGGGCGCCGCCAGCACCGGGTGCAAGCAGGAATACTTCCCCCTCGTTCATCCGTTTTGCAGTAATCACCCCCGAGAAGGGGGCACGTAGCTGCGTGTTGCGAAGAATTAATTCATAAGTTGATTTTGCAGTTTCGTATCCAGCTTTGATTTTATCGAATTGCTGCGGCGATATCGAACCTTCCTCGAATAGTGGCTTCATTCTGGTGTAATCTTCTTTCATAATCTCATATTGAATGCGTGCCTGAGTGAGTTGTGTGTCGTCCATCTGAACAAGCACATCCCCCTCTTTAACCTCATCCCCTTCTTTAACATAAATCTTCTCGATTCTACCAGATGTTTGAGCTCCTAAGTTAGTTTCACGCCAAGCCATAACAGTTCCGGCGAAGTCCAGTGTCCGTTCAATTTTCATTTTACCAACTTGTTGAACTTCAACCGGGATAATCGGTTCTTCGTTAGTTTTTTCGGTTTTGCTTCCGCAACCGATTAAAAATGCTGTAAGTAAAATTGCTGTGAATATTTTTATCTGTTTCATTTTATCCTCTTTAAATATTTGTTCCTAAAAGTTGTTCTAACTCGGCAACTGCCGAGTTATAATCGTAAACTGCTTGAAAGTAATTTACCTTCGATTGAGTGAGTGCCAATTCGGCATCGTTCACTTCCAATTGTGTCCCAAGTCCGTTGCTGTATCTTGACTTTGCAATTTCAAATCCTCGTTCGGCTTGCGATATGGCTTTATCTTGTCCATCTATCCGTTTTATTGCCTGTTCGATACGGTAAATAACATTTTGAGCCTGAATCTTCAGCGCCTCGGTCATTAGATTTTGTCTGTCGAGCATCTGCTGGTACGAAATTTTTGCCTGGTCGATTTTTGCCTGAGTTGACCAACCGTTAAAAATCGGTATTTGCAATTGCAATCCAACAAATTGCGTGTTTACCCAGTGATAATCTTTGAACTTCAGATCGTTTGCCTGAGTTTGATATTGATAATTTCCGAAAGCAGCAAGCGTTGGTAAATGCCCAGCTTGTTCCAATCGTATCATCGATTTAGCAATATCGACTTGATACTGAAGTTGTTTTAAATCGGAGTTGTTTTGGCTTAATAAATTTAAGGTTCTTGTAAAATTTGGAATCTCGTTTGGTTTGAATTTCAGTTCCCCTTCGATTTCTATATCGTCCTCGGCATTTAACCCTAAAGCAATTTTCAGCGAGTTCTTAGCTAATTCATAATTATTTTCTGCCTGAAGTGCGATTGGTTTTACATTCTCGACCTGAACCTCGGCGCGAATTAAATCGTATTCAGAAACCAAACCTTGCTTTTGCATTTTTCGTACGTTCTCTAAATTATCGTTTGCATTTTTTAAGCTAGCAATCATCAGGTTTTTTACTTCACGGGATAGTAATACACCATAGAACGATTTTTTTACATCTGCAATAGTTTTAAATTTTGTGCCTCTGTAAGCTTCTTCCGAATAATCTACTCCTGTTGCAGCCATCGAAATGCCGGTGTAAATCTGATACGAGAAAAGAGGCAATGATGCAGATATTATCCCTGAGTAAGCATGGTCGGAGCCGATTTCCAATATTGCAGGTTGACCCGGTCTGCTAAATGGTGTACCCGGAGGTAGAAAAATTACCGGTTTTTTTAGGTTGTTAGTATATTGCCCGCTCGCATTTAACTTCGGTAGCAGATTACTTCTTGCCTCAGTTAACTTTGAGTATGATTTATCCACCTCAAGTTTGGTGATATGAAGTGCTTTATTTTGTTCAAGAGCAAGGTCGATAGCTGTTTGTAAATTTACTTTCAGCACTCCTTGTTCCTGCGATAGCATAACAGTTGTTGTTACTACAACAACTAAAAAAAGAATTATAGCGCTTTTTATATTCACAATGTTCTCCTCTATTAAGTTTTTCATACTATTTTTTAGTTCGTAGTTGTTAGTTTTAGGTTTATAATTTATAACTAAATTTCATTTTTTTAAACCATTTATAATAAGTTCAGCTAAAAATAATGTATCATCTTCAATTGCTTTATAGTTAATATCGTCTGCCGATTTGCTTTTACACATCGATTTCATCGCAATGGATTCGATAGCCGCCATTATGATGCTGGCTGTCCGTTCGGGAGCAACATTCTTCAATTCACCTCTTTGTATCCCATCCGATATAATTCTTACAATGATTTGAATTTGGTCATCGAAAAATTCACGATAAAGCATTTCCGAGATGGGGCGAAATTCTAAAATTGCATTTACTGTCAGATTGTAAATGTTCGATAATTTTTGAAGATAGTCGAGACGGATTTTAACAAAAGTATTTAGTTGGTCTTGAACATGTTTATGATAAAAAACCTTATTATTTAATTCGGTCATAAGTTCATCAGCCTCCGATTTTACAACATCTCTAAAAAGTGCTTCCTTGCTGTCGTAGTAATAATAGAGAGAAGCCTTTTTCATACCGACCGAGTTGGCTACATCGTCGAGCGTAGTTTTTGTAAATCCGTACCTACCAAACACGTGTTTGGCGGCTGCGAGGATTTGGCTTTTCTTTAAATCCTGTGAAATTTCTGTATTTTCAGACATTTTTCGACCTTTAATTTGTTCGACTGATAAATTAGATTGGTCGAATATAAGAATGTTTGAATATAAATGCAAGTTGATTCGGTAGAATAAATGGTAGGTATAGGAACTAAGTGGATGGATAAGCTGGGGTTATAGCATTATCTTTTTTTCTTTGGATTGAATAATTTTTTAATGTGTTGGATATTTAATGAAAAAAATAATAGATAAAATTTTTTTAAGAAATATTGTAGCGCCGCCTGCTCACCGACTTTACCGAAAGTTTTCGGGACTTTAGTGAGGCTGCTAAAGTTTGCTAAAGCAAAGGGCGTTCAAGTTGCAACGAAAAGATTCAATCGAGTAATATTCCCTCACGCCATCCTAATTTAACTAAATCGATTTCCTTTAAATTGCTTGTACCGATTTTGTGTCTCGTGTCGGCAAGAGCTACGTGCTTGGCAGACGGGCGAATCGGAGATTCCTCTTTGAAGTATTCGCGTCGTTTCAATTCGAATAGTCTTAAACCGACGGCATCTAATGCAACAGGATCGGTTCCCACTAATATTCCTTTGTATTGCCAGGTGTATTTAGAGTCGAAGTGGTGCGCACCTAAATGATGGAATTGAGGTGTGAGTAGTAACAGAAAGTTCAAACGCGTTTTATCTTTTACGATTGGTAACTTCCAAAGTGCACCCAAGTCGGCGCAAGAATCGGGATGATAGTCGGCAGGACGTGGTGTGAACATAACGTAATTTTTTATGCAACCACCAATTCCTGACCAGTGATGTGTGCGCAGCGGTCGCACGTTGATGAGAGCAGTTGAATTAAGGAATATCTTGTTCGATAAAACGCCGCGGTCATCGATGTCGATGTTCTTTTGGGGGACCCCTGCTTCCTGAATCCGCATTATAAGTACATTTTCAATTTCTTTTGGTGTGGGTAAGTAACTCCAAACATTACTTTTAATTCCAACAATATCGGTTGGTTTTATAAATTTTTTCCAAGCCTCTCTTGGATTATCCGTTCCGATAAATGTCGTAACAGCTTCATCGATCATCTGTTGAATAATTTTTTGATTAATTTTACCTCTCGCATCAATCACGTCGGGATGACGGATTAATACAACTTTCGATTTATACAATTTATCGGATTGTAAGTAAGTCGGTAACCCCAACGATAATCCTAAGCTGGCTGCTGCGGCCGATTTCAGGAAATCGCGCCTCGTTATGATATGCTCTTTCATTCTTTTATCCTCCTTATAATTGTTGCAAATTTATTTTCAACAGAGGGAATGTCGTTAGCATCAAAAATAATTACGACATATCTCCCCTCTAATTGTATACCAGTCCATTTTCCATTTTCTGTCTGAACTATGTTCGTGTTTTTTGCATCAGGAAGGTAAGTAGTTAAAAAATTTTTATACGATTGCATAGCGAGTTCGTTGTTCGGATATTTAACAAGAAGAATGTAACTTTTATCGTCACTGTATTGAGCAAGAACTGACGGTGTCTGGTCGTTCAAATTCAGTATGTTTTTGTCGGCAACATAAAAATGCTGATTTAAAATTTCGTATCGGAAAAAATATCGGATACTCCCCCAAACGGCAGAGTCGGGAGGGCTTTTTTGAACGAATTCTTGATCGGTGAAATATTTAATTATTTCCGGTTTCTCTCCTTCAGAAGCGATTGCTTTGGCAACTTTGTGTCCCATTGCAAATGCGGCTTTACGTAATTGAGGTGTTTCGTTTTCAAAACGGATGCAAATAAAATATCTATCCTTCCAGAAGCTGAGTAAGCCGGGTATGTATTCTGCCCCTTGTCCGATACCGAGTTCTTCACCTTGGCTTTGAGTGTGTGTGAAGATTCCGAAAGCATTCGATGAACTTCCCATATCAAAAATTTCTAACAAGATTTCTTGTTTTTTCTTTTTCAGGTATCGTTGAACGAGGACAGAATTGAAGTTGTAACATAAATAAATTTCGCCGGCGCCGTTTATATAATCGTATATCGCATCGCCTTTGAAATATTTCATCTCTCCATCCGGCTTCCAACCCTGAATTTCAGCGGGGAATAATTTTACCATTGAATGTTTTGTCGAATCGTTACTTTGATTAGTCATCATGAATAAAGTCAGTAATATTGTTTGAATAATAATCATACCATTACTCTTGATAAAAGTTAAAATTATTTAACATCCGAAACAAATATTTCCGCTCTTACTTTCTTGAGTAGGTCGGGGTAATCGGTTTCAATCCCATCAACTCCCATTAAAATGAGTTCTTTCATTCTTTTTTCATTATTCACATCCCACACGTAAACTTTGTATCCTTTTTTATGTGCTTTCGCTATGAAACATTTTGTAACTCCAAACCAGTGTGCTTGTATATACTGAACATCATCATCGAGAACGTTACCAAAATTTAAAGTATAATCGACCACAATATTTAGAAACGATATCTGCCCAACAAATACTTTGAGGCGTGGAATTTCGGGGGCAAGGTTTTTAAGTTCTTGCAGTGTTTTATCATCAAACGATTTCAAAATAACGCGATTTTCAAATTTATATTCTTTAATTAATTGAACAACCCTCTTTTCGACTCCTGGGTATGTTTTAGAACCTTTTTTAATCTCGATTAGCAAGATTATTGAGTCAGGAGTAATCTCAAAAACTTCTCTGAGTGAAGGGATTTTTTCGCCTATGAAATCATTTGAAAACCAACTCCCCGCATCTAACTTACGCAATTCTTCAAACGAAATATTTTTTACCTTCCCTTTACCGTTTGTGGTTCTATTAACTGTTCCATCGTGTAAAACTACAAGTTCACGGTCGTTGGTTTGATGAACATCAATTTCTAGAATATCAACACCAAGTTCAAATGCTTTTTTAAAAGCCGAGATGGTGTTTTCGGGAGCGTATGCTGAAGCGCCGCGATGAGCTATAACTTTTATATCCTTCGAGGATACAGTATTTACGTTGTATAAAAAGAGTATAAACCATAGTATAGATTTTAATATAATCATGCTATTTGATTATGGATAGATATTTCTGTAAAAACTTTCCAGTATGTGAATTTTTGTTCATAGCAACTTCTTCGGGAGTTCCGACTGCAACAACACGACCGCCTGCATCACCTGCTTCAGGTCCTAAATCAATTATCCAGTCGGCGCATTTTATTACAACCAGACTTTCTTGCCGACCATCATTTTACCAAGGTGTTCTAATCGCCATTTTTCAGAAATACCCATTTGATACTTAATGGTGGCAGTTGGTGATACACCAAAAACGTCCACTATTTGAGCTCCACTTAAGAGAATAAGTGTTGTAACTTTAAAGGCAGGGGGCGGAGCGAGTGCGATCAGATAACGAATATCTTTTACTTTCAAGCGGAGCTGTCGATTCCAAGTTTCATTGATCACGTCATCGGAACCGGGGTGGTAACGACCGAAATCGACAGTGATGTTTTTGCCAGTGTGATGTTTAATTTCTAAAGCTTGATGACGGATATCAGGAAACAACCCTCCCCCCGGTGGATAGTTGTAGCCGAGCCGTTTTGCAATCTCGAACTCAAACCAATGCCCTTTAGGACGAACTTCAAGGATGCGTCCGTTTGAGTCTGTCGGCGCATCAATCGACATTGCATCTTCGATTAGTATAGCGAGTTCTTCAAGTGTATAAAAAGTTTCTTTGGAAGGAGGTTGGTTTGCAAGATTATTTGCATCTTCCAAGTCTGTTTGATAAATGATTTTTTTCTTTTTCATTGCTGATAATAAAAGGGATTTTCTGTTTGTCATTTATCAGATTTTCCTTTCTTAGACCTCTGTGAGTTATAAATTAATAGGGTTGATTCGATTTCTTGAATATCGTCATTCGATAAATCGAATAGTTCGTAGCAAAGATGGTCATTTATATTTTCACATTCAATCAGTTCCTCTTTATTTGTCGATCGCAGTAAGCGTGATACGTTTTGGATAATAGCAGAACTAAGTTCAGGAGAATTGAATAATCGTTTTGCAATGGGGTAACTTCCAATGTATGATGACCAATACCGAAAACGTTTTGCATAAAGCGTATTCCCACTTGTTGTTTTATGGAAATATTCAATTACTTTAGAGTTCAGCAATCCAAGTATTGCGTAATACCATTGTTCTGATTTTTCTTTTAGGATAATATAAAAACAAGTTCCGTTTACAAAAAATGCTTTATCATCAATTGCAAACCGATTGTAAGAGGAAATATCTGGTGTGATGATTTTTCTTTTTAGAAAATCTTTAGGGGATTGATGCACCCAGATTTCGTACCAGCGGCGTCCACTTTTGATAAGATACGTTCTCGCTTCCAATTGAGACCGATTGGATTCGAGATAATTTTTGGCATTCGGATATTTCTCTAAATTAGCAGGGACCACTTTATCGTTTATTTCAACGTGAGGATATAATACAAACAAATCACTTCCCGAATCCCACGAATATTTCCAGCGTCCGATGTTGTGGCTTTCGAGTAACGGAAAAACTAAATCAGATTCTAACCCAACCTTTTTAATAAAGTCATTTGTCATAGGTTTGATGAATACCGTATCGGCAGTTGTCTTTAAACCGACACTGATTTTTTCAGAAATTTCATTGAGGGTATATACAGAATTGAGTTTCAGTTTTGTGAGCAATCGGTTTTCGCGTTCGTTATGAAAAGTCCAAACATTTGCTCGGAAAGAGGGGGGCTTAGCATAGAATCGTTGGATATGAAAGACTTTATTGGATAGAGTAACATTTGTTTCAAGTGGGATTTGCGAGTTTGCAATAAATCCGAGCAAGTCGTTTGTTTGTATATTATTTTTATTACCGTTGAGCGATTCGGTTATTGAGGAATAAGCAATGTGGTTACTATTATCTCTCGAACGCGAGGCTATAAAAATCATTGGTAATACGGCTGCTTCAAACAGCTTTGTATCTGATAAATCAATAATTTCTTCAATTGAAAAATGGGACAAAAGAAAAGCCCTTAATTTTTTTGCCCCTAAAGTACTGAGTATTTTGTTTGAAACTATAAAACCGAGTCTTCCTTGTTCTCTTAGGAGATATTCAGACAATTCAAGAAATAGAGTTGCAATATCAAATCGTCCACTGGCTGTTACATAAGTCGAAGTATAGTACTCTCTTTTTACTTGTGATGTGTTCTGTATTCTGATGTAAGGCGGGTTGCCAACAATGCAATGGAATGAATGCTCGGCAAAGTGATTAGAGCCAACAAGGCCTTCCGTGTTGTGGTCATCAAATTCGAATTGTTTTGATGGAAGTTTCAGTGTTAAGGCGTCGCCGACAACAATGTTATGGTTAAGCAAATGGAGTTCGGATTTGGGGAGGGATGCTTTTTCGAGGAGATGCTGTTTGGTTGTTGTAACTGCCCGTTCATCTATATCGATACCAAAGAGAGAATTACATATAATATTTTTAGCTTCATTTTGTCCAAAATCACCGAATGTTGTCCGCCATTTTTCTGCGAGGACATCATAAGCCTTGAGTAAAAAAAGACCTGAACCACATGCCGGATCCAATATCTTAATGTCTTGTAAACATTCAGCGGATTCCAACATGGTATTTAATGTGTGCCTCACAATATAATCCACGATAGAATCGGGAGTGTAATGTGTACCAAGTTGTTTTCTATGTTCCTCAGAATATGTTAACTCGTGTTCGCGAGCTTGTGTTTCAATCATCGTAATTAAATATAAATACTTAATGTTCCTTTATCAAATATATTTCTCTAAAAACTTTCCAGTATGTGAATTTTTGTTCATAGCAACTTCTTCGGGAGTTCCGACTGCAACAACACGACCGCCTGCACCACCTGCTTCAGGTCCTAAATCAATTATCCAGTCGGCGCATTTTATCACATCCATATTGTGTTCTATAATGAGAACTGAGTGCCCGTCCATTATCAGTGCGTCGAAACATTTTAAAAGTTTTGCAATATCGTCGAAATGTAAACCTGTAGTCGGTTCATCGAAAATAAAAAGTTTTCGACCTCCTGTATCATTAGCTAATAAATGAGCAGCTAATTTTATCCTTTGTGCTTCACCACCTGAAAGTGTTGTTGCTTGCTGACCAAGCCTAATATATCCAAGTCCTACGTCGTATAAAATTTGCAATTGCTCGACTATCCGCCGTGCTGAAACATCGGAACTGAAAAAAGTTATTGCCTCCGAGACAGTTAAGTTTAACACATCGCTTATGTTTTTACCGTGATATTTAACTTCGAGTATTTCTTTTTTAAAGCGTTTACCTTTGCATACATCGCAAGTTAGCTGCAAGTCGGCAAGGAACTGCATCTCAATAACTTGGATACCACTTCCTTCGCAAGCGTCGCAGCGGCCGGCAGCCACGTTGAACGAAAAACTCCCCGGCGTATATCCACGTATTTTGGCAGCTTGTGTGTTTGCAAAAATATTTCGTATCAAATCGAAAACTTTTATATATGTAACCGGATTCGAGCGCGGCGTTCTACCTATCGGCGATTGGTCAACTAATTCAACCCCATCAATAAATTGGCTCCCTTGCAGATGTTTGAGATTTTCGGAGATAACATTTTCTGAATTCGTACTGCTATTTGATTTGATATTCTTGAGAGCCGGATAAAGTATGTCTATTACCAAAGTGCTTTTGCCCGAACCGCTCACGCCTGTGATACAGACAAATTTATTGAGTGGAATTTCCAGGTCAACATTTCGAAGATTGTTTGCTGATGCCCCCTTGATAACAAGCTTATTTGTTTCGTTTGTGCGGCGATTTTTAGGGAGGGGAATTGCAAGCCTACCACTTAAATACTTGCCAGTAAGTGATATCAAATCTGTTTTGATTTCGTCGTAAGTCCCCTGAAATACTACATTCCCGCCATTTTCGCCAGCCCCGGGCCCTAAATCAAGAATCAAATCTGCCGATTTCATCATATCCGAATCGTGTTCAACTACAATGACGGTATTCCCCACATCTCGTATC
>CAMTVZ010000174.1:0-6879 GCA_947085285.1 uncultured Ignavibacteriota bacterium | reverse complement strand
AATTGTATCAAAATTATCCCAACCCTTTTAATGCTTCGACGAAAATAAAATATGATATTGATAGAAATACAAAAGTGAAATTGAGTGTGTATAATATTTTGGGTCAGGAAGTTGCCGTGTTAGTAGATGCTGAACAGAGAGGAGGAACCTACGAAGCGGTTTGGGATGCCCGCAAATATCCCAGTGGGGTTTATTATGCAAAAATGGAAAGTGATAATTATAATTCCATACAGAAATTAATAATGATAAAATAATCAATGCTGAGGTCTGAATTTTTTTCGCTCCCATTTTATATAGGCATAATAAAAGATCGATTCCAATACTGTGAGTAGTGCCAGCGACATCTGGTCGCGGTCGAACCATGCACCCAATCCCTCTTTATCAAAAAAGAATTTTAAAAATACAGTAGCAACCGACCAACCCACAGCAAAAATCAGCCCCATAAATCCAACGGCGAGAAAAGCTTCGCCTGTGCCCGCTTCCTGCCAGCGCTTTGTAAATATTGCTGCGGCTGCTACAATATGTATGTAAAAAACAAAAACTGCTACCATAATTATTCCACCTTTTTAATATGCATCTTTACCAAATAATACAGCTTTAATTGTCTTTGCGATTATCTTAATATCGAGGATTAACGACCAGTTTTCGATGTAATATAAATCGTATTTAGTTCTTTCTTCAATCGAAGCTTGACCGCGCATCCCATTTACCTGTGCCCAGCCGGTTATTCCCGACTTGAGTAGGTGTCTGTCTAAATATTTCGGAACATTATCTTTAAATTGGTTTACAAAAAACGGACGTTCGGGCCGGGGTCCGACAATACTCATATCGCCACGTAGTGTATTGAAAAACTGAGGCATTTCATCTAAACTAGTTCTTCTCAAAATTTTTCCGAGTGGGGTTCTACGATTATCTTCCTTAGTTGCCCATACTGGACCGGTCTCTTTTTCAGCATCTACTCGCATAGTTCTGAATTTATAAACATTAAATATCTTTCCGTTTAATCCTATACGTTCTTGTTTGTAAATAACAGGACCACGCGAACTCAATTTTATCAGTATGGAAATTAAAATTAATAGCGGCGAAAAAATTATCAAAACAAAAATGGAAAATAAAATATCGAACATTCGTTTTAAAATTCTTCCCCATGTAGTTATCGGTACACCTTTTATTTTTATAAATGGAATGCCTTCAATCTCTTTTATATTCATCCTACTTGTCATTAATCCTAAAACATCTGGAACTAACATAAGCTCAACGTCAACTCCTTCGGTTTCACGGAGGATCGAGTAAATTTGCTGATAGTCGTGAGCGTCGAGTGTAATTAGGGCAACTTCGATTTCGCGATTATTGATAGCACGAATTAAATCCTCGATATTCCCAAGATACTTTCCGTTTTCAATAGCTTGATTGGTTTGGGCAGGGGAGTCGGCATAATATCCTAAAAGATTATAACCATATAATTTATTTGAATTAAGTTTTTCGAACACTGCACTGGCAGTTTCGTTGTTTCCGATGATTGCCGCATTACGGAGTTCTTTACCTTTGCTTATTAATTTTTTTCGTATAAAGTATATAAGTATTCTTCCGCCGAAGACAAACACAATTGCTGATAGCCATAGAGCTACAACTACATAACGCGAGAAAGAATATTCTCTATAAAAAAAAGCAACGCCGATGATAATGAGCATCCCAAAAGTAATTGATTTGAAGATTAAGAAAAAGTCGTCGGATAAAAGATTGTTCCGATGTGGTGTGTACAATTTATTCGAGTTGAGTATCAATAACCAGATTGGAATTATTATCAAAGAACTTGTAAAGTAGAGGTTGAACGAGGGAATTTCTTCGCCGACATGGAATACGTCTAGGAAATTAGTATTGAAACGAATCCAGAAAGAAAAAAGAAATGCCCCTTCTATTGCGGCAATGTCGGCAATTACCGAAAGTGCGGGTATTAAAAAATCGCTATTTTTGTGTTTAATCATTCAATAATTAATAAAAATTCACTGGAAATATAAAAAAAATATAAGGTAATTACAACGAGGTGAATGGTGAGGTAGAGACGACTCGGCGAGTCGTCTCTGCTATTTAAAGAAATTTTCTAAAAATAAGGAAAAACACTTGGTAGTTTAGGCAAAAAGTCTTATAATAAAATTGAGTTACATATAATCCTCTATGTTGATAGAAATACTGAACTAAATATTTGGTTTTTTTCAGTTAATATGTATGCACATAAGAAGTAAATCAGTCCATTTCCAAGTAATATTTCTGCTGATTATTTTCTTCACAGACATTAATATTTTTTGAGAAAAACATTAATTTATTTATGTTTAAACTACCTTATTAATTTTTGTAGCTACAGCGACACCACGGATACGCTATTGAAATACTATTCAGTTGCTGTTTGTTATGCTGCCGGTGGTGCGGACAGCTAATTTGTATTTCTATACAAGTGCGATTTACTTTTAAGTGAATCGCACTTGAATTAAAAATTAATAACTAAGGAGTAATATTATGAAAGCCTTTTTACAAATTATTAGTTCGATTATAATAGTTACTATATTATTTTCGAATATTCAACTTGTTGATGCACAGGTGTTAGATAAGACCGGGCAAAATCGGCCATTATTTAAACATCCTGCATTCGAAGAATATGTTCCAGAAGAAGCTTTTTATTTATCGGATGTAAATTTTGGTCCTGTTACAGGGACTCCTGAACAAATTGCCCGCGAGTTTTTGCAATCAAATCTTATGCGGTTTCGAATGAAAGAGAACCTTACTGATATAAATGTTGCTTATATACAAGAATCTCCAGCTGGGCACCATGTGAATTTTCAACAAACATATAATGGAATTCCTATCTATCAATCTGATATGGTTGTTAGCATCGACAGGAAAAATAAGGTTGAATTTTTCTCCTCGAATTATAAAACAAATTTTTCTCCTCCAATTACTACTCCTCAACTTACTGAAGCATCGGCAATAAATACTGCACGAACTTTTTTAGGTGTTACAGGTGAGCTTCACGGCGAACAAAAATCGGAGTTAATGATTAAAATAGAAAATGGAGTTGGTCGATTAGCTTATCGTGTTGTAATCCCGGCTTTCGAACCCCGTGGCGACTGGGAAGTTTTTGTAGATGCAAGAAGTGGCGAGGTGTTTAGAGTTACCGATATGACCTGCTATCACTACGATCTTAATCAAGAAAAAAGTACACAGAAGAAACCCGACTTCCCACCAGTGTCGAATAAAACTTTACCAGTAATACCAAATCGCCTGGCAATTCAGGAGTTAGTTAATCAAGTATCAGCTGCGAATATAAATAATCATATGCTCAAGTTACAAGCTTATAAAGCTCGCTTCGTTGGCTCTGCTGCTGGAAGGGATTCGTTAGCTAAATCCAGGGATTGGATCGTTGGACAACTACAATCTTATGGTTATACGAACATAGTTCAACAGGATTTTACTTATAACGGTAACACACTTCAAAACATCGTTGTTACAATAAATGGCACTCGTTTCCCGGATACAATGGTAGTAATAGGTGGGCATTACGATACAGTAAATGGGCCCGGAGCTGACGATAATGGTTCGGGTGTCTCTTCGCTTTTAGAAGTTGCTCGCATTATAGCGAAAAGAAATTTTGAATATACAATCAAATTGATATTTTTCTCAGCTGAAGAACAGGGATATATCGGAAGTCAAGCATATGTTACCAATATAGTAATTCCGAATAATCATAAAATAAGAGTTATGATAAATGTAGATATGATTGGGTATTCGGGGGGCGAGAATATTGTTAAGGTCGAGAGGGACGAAGATAACAATCCTCCGGGAAACAATGCTGCATCTGCACTATTCACCGATACATTGGCAGCCCTTACACAATTATACTCTACTCTAACTACACAAATTACACCGGCCTATGGAAGCGATTATATTCCATTTGAGAATGCGGGGTATGTTATAAGCGGATTCTTTGAAAAAAATATGAATCCATACTATCATACAGTTCGCGATTCAGTTGTTTATTGCGATATAAATTATATATCTCAGGTAACAAAAGCAGCGCTTGCAGGTGTTACACATTTTGCACGATTATCAACTGGTAGTGGTTTGGTGTTCGATCCCGATCCCTTAACAACCGCTTTGGCAACATATGGGACCGGAGGTTTTGTAGATAATAACGATGCCGATCATCCAGACCTTAACAATCAGCGAGTTTTAAGAACCTTACCAAATTTATCATTCAGTGGGGGTGTTTATCGTTTAACTGGACCTTACATCAACGTAATCGATTGGGATCCACCATCAATTCCTCCTGTTACATCAACTCATCCCGATTCATTTAGATACACGCGTAGTCAGGATGGCTTCGAAGATGTTATGGTTTATTACCACACTGATCTGAGTCAACGTTGGATACAATCATTAGGATTTACCAATATACAAAATACATCTATCGGTGCTGATGCACACGGACACAGCGGGGCTGATAATTCTTCTTATACACCTTCAACAAACCGAATGAGTTTTGGTGAAGGCGGTGTTGACGATGCCGAAGATGCCGATGTTATCTGGCATGAATACGGACACGCAATTCACCATGGAACAAAACCAGGTTGGTCTGGTACAGGTCAGCAGGGGGCACTTGGTGAAGGTTTCGGCGATTACTGGGCTGAATCATATTCACGATCTTTGAATTTCTGGTTACCAACCCACGCTCCATACTTCTGGGTCTTCGACTGGGATGGGCATAATCCATTTTGGCCTGGTAGAGTCTTAAATTATACTCCACTATATCCTGGCGGCTTAACCGGTCAAATCCATACCGATGGACAGATGTGGTCAACCGATTTAATGAAAATCTGGAACGAAATCGGTCGCGAGGTTCTTGACAAATGCGTATTGCAGAGCCACTTTTATTTGCCTGCCAGCGGCGCAACAATGACGATGAATGCCGAAGCAGTGATTCAAGCCAATCGTGATTTATATGGTGGTGTTCACGTCCCAGTTATGGTTTACCATTTTGGTCAACGAGGATATATAAATCCTGCAAACTACGTCCCCTCAATTACCCATACACCACTTACCGACACTGAAAATCCAATTGGACCTTATCCAGTAGTTGCACAAATTACACAAGGCGGTGCACCGCTTGATACTTCCACATTTAAAGTATACTGGGGCAGAACGGGCGCATTTACTGATTCAATTCAGATGACAAGCACGGGTGTTCCAAACGAATGGAGAGCCAATATTCCCGGAGACGGCACTTCTGCTACATACAGATATTACATTTATGCCCGTGATTCCGCTGGCGGTTTTGCAACTCATCCAACAAACGCTCCAACTAATTTCCACACATTCTTCGTTGGCGACGATACAATAAAGCCAGTTATTACACATACACCATTAAGGAACCAACCAGAAATTCGTTGGCCCGCAATTGTTCGTGCGGCAGTTACCGATAACATCGGCGTTGATTCTGTATGGGTTGAATACACACTTCTGAGGGGGCCTTTATCTGGTTCCTTTGAGTTGCTGAATACTTCTGGTAATAACTTTGAAGCAACATTCCCACTTGATACTACACAGATTCAAGTTGGTGATACAATACAATATAAAATTTATGCTAAAGATATTTCGACATTGGGAAATATATCCAGTCATCCTGTTACCGGTTTCCATCGCTTTGTAATCATTAGCACAAAGGGAATTGTTTGGGTGATAGATGACGATGGAACCGCAAAGAGCGAACGTTCAGAAAAAGGCGAGGATGATACTGACCCTGCTCTTAAAGGAGTTACTGGTCGACTGATACAACGTACACTCACTGACGCGGGATATATTGTAGATACAGCATCCTTCGCACTTCACGATCCAGCACAATATCCCAATTATGATATTGTAGTTTGGACTGGTGGATTAAAAGGAACTGGAGTTTTCGGCGATGTTGCTAAACGTACAGCATTAGTTAATCGTGCATTAGCAGGCGGTAAGATTTGGGTTGAAGGCGGCGAAGTGGGCTATGTTTATCGCTGGCAAACAACACAAGTAGATGTCAACTTCCGCCGTCACGTTTTACACGATAGTAATTGGGTAAGTGATGTTTCAACAAGTAATTTGGTAATCACTCAGCCAACGCATCCCATATTTAATGTACCGAATGTTATTTCGAGTCCGATTGTGTTCCCAACAACTGGCCTTTTAAGCCGTGATGCTATGCGTCTAATACCCGGCGATGCAGGTGCTTACAAAATTGCAGGTTGGTCAACATACACAGCTCAAGGACCAGATACCTGTGCAATGATAATTTATGATAATAATCCTAATCCACTGAGTGCGCAAATAGTTTTCTTCCCATTTGCATTGAGCGCAATTGTCGACACTATGGTAGCTAAACGATTGATTGAAAATACAGCCGAATATTTAATGACACCCGAACCGCCGCAATTCGGCTCAATTGCTGGTACGAAGTTCAACGACTTAAACGGAAACGGTACTCGCGATGCCGGCGAACCAGGTTTAGCAAACTGGAAAATTTATTCTTTACGAACATCACCATCTGTGTTACTCGACTCTATTCTCACTGATAACACTGGTAATTACACATTTATAAATTTGATAAATGGTACTTACATTATATCAGAAGAATTAAAACCACGATGGGTACAAACATATCCACCAGCTCCTGGCACACACGTCGTAAATTTAGAACTAAATCAATTTATTTCGGACATTAATTTTGGGAATAAATCGATAGATACGACATTGAGCATATCAGTACGTGCTGGTTGGAATATGTTATCAGTACCACTTCTTGTTGATGATTATAGAAAAACTTCATTATTTCCAACCGCAATTTCTCCAGCTTTT
>CAMTVZ010000173.1:0-30315 GCA_947085285.1 uncultured Ignavibacteriota bacterium | reverse complement strand
TTTATGACTCGCGGTTCGTTTTAATTTTCTACCAGATTTTCTATGACGCATAAAATTTTTCCTGTTTATTCATTTAAATATTTGTCTACATCCATACCGAAAGTTAATCCGTATTCTTCAACAATTTCTGTCAGTTCAGCCAATGATTTTCTTCCAAAATTTTTAAATTTTAGAAGTTCCGGGATATCGCACCGCACAAGATCGCCTAAGGTGTGTATATCCCCTGAGCGTAATACATTATGCGATCGGACTGAAAGCTCGAGGTCGTCGACAGGGATTTTTAAAATTTCTCTTATCCTTGCTTTTTCGGCTTCAGATTGAATTTTTTTTGACTCGATATTAGATTCACCTTCGTAGTTAATAAATAATTGTATATGTTCGCGTAGTATTTTAGCTGCTTGAGTAATTGCATCATCAGGTGCGATTGAACCATCAGTTTGAACTTCTAAAATTAATTTTTCGTAATCTGTTTTTTGGCCTACTCTTGTTGGTTCAACAGTGAAGCGTACATTAACTATCGGTGAATAAATGGCATCGATAGGTATGATCCCTGTTAATTGTTCGTCAAGTACATACTCTTCGGCAGGAACAAAACCACGTCCTTGACCGATATACAAGTCGATATCTAATTCACCCCCCTTATCGAGAGTTGCAATATGCTGATTCAAATTTAATATTTCGATATCGTCGTTTGCTTTTTGAATATCGGCAGCTGTTATTAGTTTTGGTCCTTCGAAATTGAGTGAAATTTTTGTAGTTTTATCATCCAATAATTTCAAGCGTACTGATTTTAAATTCAGAATCAGTTCTGAAACATCTTCTTTTACACCTTCGATGGTTGAAAACTCGTGTAACACCCCTTTAATTTTAATAGCATTAAAAGCGGCGCCGGTTAAAGACGACAAAAGAACTCGACGCATTGTATTACCCAATGTTACCCCATAACCTTTTTCAAGTGGTTGAAGGATAAATTTTCCATAAGTATTGGTAAAAGAATGTTGGTCTACTTCAAGCTTTTCAGGCATATGTAAGTTCGATGCATTATTATTCATATATCTCTCCTATAATCAAATTCATAATTTAGCTCAGTTCAATTTCTATTTAGAATACAATTCAACAATAAGTTGTTCGTTTGCATCAAGTAGAATACTGTCGCGTTCTGGGAAGTTCAGAAAAGTTCCACTCAATGTAGCTTTGTCGAGCACTAACCAAGGTAGCATAGCATTATCACGCACACGTTTTAATGATGAGTGAATTACATCTAATTTTTTACTCTTTTCTCTAACTTGAATAACGTCGCCTGGATTGAGCAGATACGAGGGGACATTCACCACTTTGTTATTGATCATAAAATGCCTATGAGTAACTAATTGGCGAGCAGTTTTACGCGAAGGAGCAAAACCAAGCCGATACACTACGTTGTCGAAGCGGCGTTCTAATGTTTTAACCAGAATTTCGCTGGTTCTTCCTGTTTGTTTAAGAGCTTTTAAGAAATAGTTATGGAATTGAGTTTCCATCAAACCATACATACGACGAACTTTTTGTTTTTCGCGAAGTTGAAGACCATAAACCGAAGTTTTTAAACGACGTGATTGGCCATGCTGACCTGGAGGATAATTTCGTTTATCAACCGGGCACTTTTCGGAGAAACATTTGGTCCCTTTCAAAAACAATTTTTGCCGTTCTCGTCGGCATAATCTACAGCTCGATTCTAAATATCTTGCCATGCTTTTCTATAACCTTCTTTCTTTTATTTTACTTTATTAAACTCTACGACGCTTTGGTGGACGACAGCCGTTATGTGGAATTGGTGTAATATCTCGTATCGCCATAATTTCTAACCCAGCAGTTTGTAACGAACGCATTGCAGCTTCGCGACCAGAACCGGGTCCTTTAACAAAAACTTCAACTTTTCTTAAACCTAAAGCGTATGCTTCTTTTGCAGCGGCTTCAGCTGTAACCTGAGCGGCAAAAGGAGTATTTTTCCGCGAACCTTTGAAACCGTTTTTCCCAGCAGAAGACGAACTGATTGTATTGCCATAAATATCAGTAATCGTAACAATGACGTTGTTGAAAGTTGCTTTAATAAAAACTTTTCCGTTCACATCAACTTGTTGACGTTTCTTCTTTTTAGCTGCTGCTGTTGTTACATTTGCCATTTATAAACTCCAATTCTTTTTTATTCATTAATGATAGATCAAATTACTTCTTAGCTGCTACTTTTTTCTTTCCAGCTACAGTTTTACGTTTACCTTTACGCGTACGTGCATTAGTTTTAGTTCTTTGTCCACGTACCGGTAATCCTTTTCTGTGCCGTAGTCCGCGATACGAGCCTATGTCCATCAAACGTTTGATATTCATTTGTACTTCACTGCGGAGTGCACCTTCTACTTTTATATCCGATGTAATAATTGAACGTATCTTTGCCACTTCATCGTCCGATAACTCACTTATTCGTTTGCCGAAATCAACACCGGCTTTTGTTAGTATCCGTTTTGCGGTGGAACGACCGATTCCGAATATATATGTTAAGCCGATTTCGGCTCTCTTATTTTTGGGTAAATCAATACCTGCTATACGAGCCACTTATTATTCCTTTCGTTATTAAATTAACCTTGTCGTTGTTTATGCTTTGGATTTTTTTTACATATAACGTAAACATAACCTTTACGTTTGACTATCTTGCAATTTTCGCATAACTTTTTAATTGATGAACGAACTTTCATTTCTTATCTCCTATTTATATCTATATGTAATTCTCCCCTTGGTTAAATCGTAAGGGGACAATTCAACTGTAATTTTATCGCCAACAAGTATTTTTATAAAATTCATACGCATTTTTCCAGAAACGTGTGCAATAATTTCGTGATTGTTCTCTAATCGAACTCTGAACATTGCATTTGGCAGAGTTTCGATTATTGTACCATCCATTTTTATTGGACCTTGTTTAGCCATTTATTTACTTTGTTAATATTTCAGGTTCTGAATCAGTTATACATATTGTATGTTCAAAATGTGCCGACGGTTTTCCATCTGCTGTTGTTACTGTCCAGCCATCAGAATTAAATCGAACGTTGTACGAACCATAATTAACCATCGGTTCAATCGCTAATGTCATACCACTGCGTAGCAACTCGCCAGTGCCCGGTTTTCCGAAATTTGGAATTTGAGGCTCTTCGTGTAAACTTCTACCAATACCGTGGCCAACTAAATCGCGAACGACCGAAAATCCTGCTTCTTCAACATGTTTTTGAACAGCCGACGATATATCGCATACGCGGTTACCGTTCAAGGCTTTCTCAATTCCTTTATACAACGATTGTTCTGTAACTTCCAACAATCTTTTTTTTTCATCTGAGATCTTACCGACTGCGAACGATTTAGCTCCGTCGCCGTAGTAGTTATTTTTCTTTACACCAACATCTATCGAAATTATTTCACCTTCTAACAGAATTCGATCGCCTGGTATACCGTGAACGACTTCGTCTTCAACCGAAGTGCATAGTGTAGCCGGATATAAATTTTTCTTATCGGCACCATAACCTTTGAAAGCCGGTTCAGCATTCTGTGAACGTATGTATTCTTCAGCTATTATATCTAATTCTTTTGTAGTAATACCCGGCTTTATTGATTTCTCTAACAATTTTAAAACTTCAGCAACTATTCTACAACTTTCTCGTATCAAATCAATTTCCGATTTCGACTTAATCAAATTCCTAGTCATACAAGCATAACTTAGCCGCGTCGTCCTTTTAGATGACCGCTTTTCAGAAATCCATCATAATGCCGCATCAGTAGGTGCGATTCAATTTGTTGCAAAGTATCTAAACCGACCCCCACGATGATTAAAAGACTGGTGCCACCAAAGAAGCTTGCAAACGAACCAGTAACTCCTAACTTCGCTATGAAAGTTGGTAAGATAGCAACGAAAGCTAAAAATATTGAACCTGGTAAAGTAATTTTTGTAAGAATATTATCAACAAAATCGGATGTGTTTTTACCAGGTCGGATACCGGGAATAAATCCACCCTGCTTTTGCATAGTTTCGGCTACATCTTTTGGATTAAAAGCTATAGCAGTATAAAAATAAGTGAAGAATATAATCATCAAACCAAAAGCAAAAGAATAAAAATATGAATCGTGTTGAAAGTAGGATGCGATGCTGGCAATAAATTCGCTCTCAGGGAAAAAAGTAAGAATTGTACTTGGTATAAACATAATTGCCTGAGCAAAAATTATAGGCATAACACCTGCAGTATTAACACGCATAGGGATGTACTGGGTAACCCCGCCATAAATTTTTCGACCGATAACTCTTTTTGCGTATTGAACAGGGATACGTCGTGTTCCTTGAGTCATAAATATAACACCAGCAACTATTGCAACCATTGCAGCGATAATAACGATTTCGACAATGATGCTGCGGGCACCTGAACTGACTAATTGATATTCATCTAAAATTGCGTGAGGCAAAAGAGCAATAATTCCGATAAAGATTATTAGGGATATTCCATTACCAATACCCCTTTCAGTAATTTGTTCGCCAAGCCACATCATAAAAATAGTACCAGAAGTTAGTACAATAATGGTGCTTATCATAAAACCAATGCCTTGTACTTCGGGCGGAACGATGGGAACACCAGCAGCTTCCATATTAATCAATCGAACACTCACACCCCATCCTTGCAACATAGCAACCACGACGGTTCCGTATCGAGTAATCTGCGTAATTTTTTTTCTGCCTTCTTCCCCCTCTTTAGAAAGTTTCTGGAAGTAAGGAACTACAGCTCCCAACAATTGAATAATAATAGAGGCGCTGATGTAAGGCATAATACCTAAAGCAAATATTGCGGCATTTTCGAAGGCGCCACCTACGAACATATCGTATAGCCCAAAGAGTGTATTTGCCGATTGATTGCGAACTGCTTCGGCAAGTGCTGCAGCATCAACACCGGGGAGTGTAATGTGAGCACCGATTCGGACTACAATTAGAATTAGAGCAGTGAAAATAATTCTTTGCCTAAGTTCTTGTATTTTAAAAATATTTCTAAAACTTTCGCTGAGTTTTGCCATTTTTACTTATTGAAAGAAATGGTTAATGATTTTCCTCCAGCCGATTCAATTTTTTTGCTGGCTGTAGCGCTGAAGGCGTGTGCTGTAACATTTAATTTTGATTTGAGTTGGCCATTACCTAAAATTTTTACAGGGAGTCGCTTTTTTGAAATTGCTCCGATGTTATGTAAAATTTCTGGATTAACTATACCGTCGGGTAATTTTCCGGATTGGGCAAGAGTTTCTAAATTCTGGACGTTGACCACTTGATACTCCACTCGTGATATATTAGTGAAACCAAATTTTGGGACACGCCGAGTGAGTGGCATCTGTCCGCCTTCGAACCAAGGACGGTAGCTCACCCCCGAACGTGAACTTTGACCTTTGTGCCCTTTGGTCGAGGTACCGCCGTGACCTGAACCTTGACCACGTCCGATACGTTTTCGTTTTTTGCGTGAGCCTTCAGAGTATTTTAAATTCGATAATAATGCTTTTGCCATATGAGTTTTAATTTTTAATTTCTTCTACTTTTACCAGATGTTTTACTTTATTAATCATTCCTCGAATTTGAGGTGTTTCGGTTTTAATTACTGAATGATTTGGTTTTCCTAATCCTAAAGCTTTTATAGTACGTTTATGAGCTTCGAGTGTATCGATAATACTATAAACTTGTGTTATTTTAATTTTCTTATGAGCCATAACTATTCCTAATCATTAACCTTTGGTTGATTTTCAAACAGTTCATGAAGCGAAACACCACGACGTGCGGCAATTTGTTTTGCATCTGACAATTGTAACAAACCAGCTAAGGTAGCTTTGACCACGTTATGAGGATTAGAAGAGCCGAGCGATTTAGTCAATACATCTTTAACGCCGGCCGATTCGAGTACTGCACGAACCCCACCACCAGCAATTAAACCGGTACCTGGAGAGGCTGGTTTCAGCAAAACTTTTGCGGCGCCATATTTAGTATAAATTGGGTGTGGAATTGTTCCATTAACTATTGTTACACTTACCACATTCTTTTTTGCGTCATCGATACCTTTAGCGATGGCATCACTAACTTCGTTGGCTTTGCCGAGGCCGACACCAACGTGGCCATTTCCGTCGCCTACAACAACTATCGCATTAAAGCTGAAACGGCGTCCGCCTTTTACAACTTTTGCTACGCGATTAATATGAACTATTTTATCTTTTAGTTCAAGTTCACTTGCTTTTAGTCGTGTCAAATTTCTTACTCCATATGTTTAATATTTTTAATGAATTCATACTTTCTGCTGCCGGGGGAGGATTCGAACCTCCACATACGGCTCCAAAGGCCGCTGTCCTGCCATTAGACTACCCGGCAAATTGACAGCAACAGGAAGGTTCAGGATATCATACTTAGAATTTTAATCCACCCTCACGGGCACCGTCAGCTATCGCCTTAATATTACCATGGTAGCGGAAGCCACCTCTGTCGAAAACAACAGTTTGAATTTTATTCTCGATTGCTTTCTTGGCGAGATGCATTCCTACTAACCTGGCTTGTTCAGTTTTACTTTTTATTTCTTTAATCGAATCTTGTAAATCTTTCGACCGGGTCGATACATACACTAATGTATTCCCCTTCGTATCATCGATGAGTTGAGCGTATAGATGTTTCAAACTACGATAAACCGATAAACGGGGGCACTCAGCAGTTCCAGAAATTTTTTTCCGAATATGTTTACGAATTCGGTCGCGTTTTTTATATTTTGCTTTATTTATCATATCTAAGTTTTCCTAATACCTTAATTATTTTGCACCGGCAGAAGCGGCTGTTTTACCAGCTTTACGACGAATGTATTCACCTTCGTATTTCACCCCTTTACCTTTGTATGGTTCTGGTGGCCTGAATGAACGAATCTTTGCTGCAACAAGTCCTACTAAGTGTTTATCTATTCCCTGTATAAGAATGCTAGTAGGTGTTGGAGTTGTAACATTGATCCCCTCAGGAGGAACGAAGAAAATAGGATGCGAAAATCCAAGTGCTAATTGAATTCCTTTTCCTTTGGCTTCGGCTTTATAGCCAACGCCAACGATTTCGAGTTTTTTCTGATAACCTTCAGAAACACCCTGAACCATATTAGCAATTAATGCACGCCATAAGCCATGAAGTGCCTTATCACGTTTGTCGTCAGAACTTCGTTTTAATAGAATATCGTTTCCTTCGACTGAAACAGAAATACTGTCGGGCTTAGTGGATATTAATTTACCTTTTGTTCCGGCAACTTGTATTTGGTTGCCGTTAATTTCTATTTTAACCCCTTTAGGGATTGGAATTGGTTTACGACCTACTCTTGACACTTTTTATAGCTCCTTTATTACCATATATGACAAAGCACTTCGCCTCCAATGCCTTCGAGACGGGCTTGTTTATCTGTCATAATTCCTTTTGATGTTGAAATTAATGCTATACCGAGACCGCCTAAAACGCGGGGCATTTCGTCGGTTTTCACATATACCCGTAAACCGGGTTTACTAATTCGTTTTAAACCTGTAATAACACTTTTGCCGGCATCGTAACGAAGTTCGATAATTAATTTTTTCGAATGCCCTTCGGTTACTTCTGTAAAATCGGCAATGTATTTTTTTTCTTTGAGGATGCGAGAAATTTCTCGTTTCACACCCGAGCTTGGAATTTCGACTCGTTTGCGTTTTGCATTCAAAGAATTTCGCAATCTTGTAAGATAATCAGCTATTGGATCAGTTACGCTCATATTTATCCGTTATTTTTTTCTCTTTAATTTTAAAGTAATTACCAGCTAGCTTTTTTAACACCCGGGATTTTCCCTTCTAAGGCAAGCTTACGAAAACATAATCTACATATTCCATATTTTCGGTAGTAACCTCGTGATCTACCGCAGATATTGCACCTGTTATGTTGTCGTGTCGGATATTTGGGTGTTTTTTTGGCTTTCACCCGCATTGCTAATCGTGCCAAGTAATTCTCCTATAATTTATTGTTGCGGTTTAACAAATGGCATTCCGAACGCCTTCAAGAGTTCGTATGCTTCTTGATCAGTTTTTGCAGTTGTAACAAATGTTACATCCATTCCAAAAATTTTTGTTACTTTATCGACGTCGATTTCTGGAAAAATAATTTGTTCTTTAATACCTAAAGTATAATTACCCCTTCCGTCGAACGATTTGTCGGATAATCCACGGAAGTCGCGAATTCGGGGCATGGCAATATTTATCAATCTATCGAAAAATTCCATCATTCTTTGTCGTCTGAGTGTAACGCTAATTCCTATCGGCATTCCTTCGCGAAGTTTAAAATTCGAGATAGCTTTTTTGGAACGGCGCACTACAGCCTTCTGACCGACGATGTATTCTAATTCTTTAATAATCAATTCAATCAGTTTAGGATCTTGTGTTGCTTGCCCAACTCCAACATTCACACATATTTTATGTAATTTCGGAACTTGAGAAACACTTTTATAATTAAATTTTTCCATTAATTTAGGAATAATTTCTTTATTATAAAATTCCGATAGTCGTGGAATCACACCTTTTTCTACAACATTCGTAGCAGGAGCTGCTGTTTGTTTTGTTTCTTTGATGCTCTTTGGAGCTTTTTCTTTTGCCATAATTTTCTAATTCAATAATTTGTTAGAACATTTCTTCACAATTTTTGCAAACGCGCATCATGTGTTTTCGATTACTAATAGCATCTTTAACTTGGACACGACCAACGCGCGAAGCTTCGTTACACTTAGGACAAATGACCATAACATTTGATAAGTCGATAGGAGCTTCTTTTTGAAGGATCCCACCTTTAGGATTTTTTTGTGTTGGACGTGAGTGACGTTTAGTAATATTAACACCTTCAACTATAACACGCTTTGTATCGCGAAAAACTTTTAATACTTTTCCGGTTTTTCCTTTTGCGTTTCCGTTAATTACAAGTACGTTATCGTTTTTATGAATTTTCATTTTATTTCCTTTACAGAACTTCGGGGGCTAATGAAATTATTTTCATGAAATTTTTGTCACGAAGTTCGCGTGCGACCGGTCCGAATATACGGCTTCCGCGTGGTTCGCCTTGAGCATTCAGCAATACAGCTGCGTTTTCGTCGAAACGAATGTACGAACCGTCGTTACGGCGAGTCTCTTTTTTTGTCCGAACTATTACCGCACGTGAAACTTCCCCTTTTTTAACACCAGCACCTGGAATAGCACTTTTAACTGAAACTACTATCAGATCGCCTATACCTGCGTATCTGCGGTCGTGACCACCGAGTACTCGGATACATTGAACTTTTTTTGCGCCTGAATTATCGGCAACTATTAAATTGGTTTCTTCTTGTATCATAATCTGAATTCCTTTTAGCTTAAACAGCTTTTTCAATAATTTCAACAAGACGCCAGCGTTTGTTTTTACTGAGAGGACGGGTTTCCATTACTTTTACCACATCGCCTACATTAGCTTCTTGCTTTTCGTCGTGCGCCATTAATTTTGTTGTGCGTTTAAAATATTTTTTGTATATCGGATGAGGTATCCGTCCTTCAACAGCTACTACTATACTTTTTTGCATCTTGTTACTTACAACTGTTCCAACTCTCGTTTTCCTTATCGTTTTTCTTTCAGTCATCTTAATTCAATATCCTTTACTTTTTTGCTTTCTCTTGTCGTTCTTTTTCAAGAAGAATTGTTTTTAAGCGTGCAATGTTACGCCGTGTTAACCGAACTTGAATCGGGCTCGATAATTGACGGGTGGCTAATTGAAACTTTAAATGACTCAAGTTTATTTCTTCTTCTTGTATACGCTTTCGAATTTCGTCAGCTGTTAATTGTTTAATTTCGTGAGATTTCATCTTCTTCTTTCAATAGATTAAATATTAACTCGCTTCGTAACCTATACGTGTAACCATTTTGCTTTTGATTGCAAGTTTACGAGAAGCGATGTACATAGCTTCTTCAGCGATATCTTTATTAATACCACCTACTTCGAACAATATGGTACCTGGTTTTACAACAGCTACCCAGAATTCGGGGGCACCTTTACCACTTCCCATACGAGTTTCTGCAGGTTTTTTGGTTACTGGTTTATCGGGGAAAATTCGTATCCAAACTTTTCCTTCACGTTTCATTAATCGAGTAAGGGCTACACGAGCTGCTTCGATCTGACGCTGAGTTACCCAACCGGGTTCTAAGGCTTTTAATCCGAAATCGCCGAAAGATATTGTGGCTCCGCGTGTAGCTTTGCCTTTCATCCTGCCACGTTGGGTTTTTCTGTATTTTACACGTTTTGGTATTAACATTTTAATTCACCATTATAAAAATTATAAATAAGGAGTTTCGCCTAAAATTTCGCCTTTACAGATCCAAACTTTAATACCGATTGCACCATAAATTGTTTGGGCTGTAGCTGTAGCATAATCGATATCGGCGCGTAAAGTATGCAAGGGAATTCTGCCTTCTTTGTATTGTTCGGTGCGAGCAATTTCGGCACCTCCTAAACGACCGGCACACATTATACGAATTCCTTCGGCACCCATACGCATTGCAGAAGTTATAGAGCTTTTCATAGCTCGCCGGAAGGAAACTCGACCTTCAATCTGACCGGCGATAGTTTCAGCAACTAAATATGCATCCAATTCAGGTCGCTTAATTTCGCTTATCAAAAGTTTAACTTCTTTGTTTGAAATCTTTTTCAGTTCTTCTTCTAACTTAGTAATTTCCTGACCACTACGTCCGATAACGATACCTGGGCGCGATGTAAATATTGTAATACGGGCATGTTTTGGTGTTCTTTCTATAAGGATTTTCGAAATCCCGGCTTTCTTTAAACGAGTTCGAATATAATTGCGTAGAGTGATGTCTTCTAATAATTTAGTACCCGACTCTTTTTTTTCGAACCAGTTTGAATCCCAGCCACGATTGACACCTAAACGAAGTCCAATTGGATTTGTTTTTTGACCCATGTATCTCCTACTCAGATTTCTCAGTTTTAATGTTTAATTTTGTTTCATTTGTATTCTCACGTTCTGCTACAACTATTGTAAGATGGTTGGAACGCTTTTTAATTCTAAAAGCCCGTCCCATCGGTGCCGGGAGAATCCGTTTCATTGAAGGTCCAGGATTTACGTATGCAGTTTTAACATATATATTTTCGTTTTCTAAGCGTTTGCCTTCAACTTTGTTCTGCAAGTTTGAGACTGCAGAACGCAAAACTTTTTCAACAATTTTTGATGCATGTTTTGTTGAAAAGTGCATAAGCGAAATAGCCTCTTCAACATTTTTACCACGAATCAAATCGACAACCAGACGCATTTTACGTGGTGACGACAGAACATACCTATGTATTGCTCGTGCTTCCATTATATTCTCCATTTAAACCTATTTATTATCCTGTTGATGCTTCGCTCTTAAGTCCCGGATGTCCGCGAAATATTCGTGTCGGGGCAAATTCACCAAGTTTGTGTCCAACCATACCTTCGTGAACATAAACAGGGATGAATTTATTTCCGTTATGGACTGTAAAAGTTAATCCAACAAATTCGGGAGTAATCGTAGAAGAACGGGAATAAGTTTTAATTACCGACCTCTTACCCGATTTTTGCATTTCCCGAATTTTTGCTAAAAGTTTTGGATCGACAAAAGGACCTTTTTTAACTGAACGACTCATAGTTTCAATTCATTAATTTATTTAGTACGACGTTTAATTATATATTTACTTGAGAGTTTTTTAACACTTCGAGTTTTCTTTCCTTTGGTATGCCAACCCCATGGTGATACAGGATGTGGATTCCCTTGCGGCGATTTGCCTTCGCCACCACCGTGTGGATGGTCAACCGGGTTCATAACAACACCACGCGATTGTGGACGTATACCTAACCATCGGGAGCGACCGGCTTTACCCAGACTTATATTTTCGTGTTCAAGATTACCGACCGTTCCTAATGTTGCATAACACTTGGCTTGAATTTTCCTAATTTCGCCGGATGGAAGTTTTACTTGAACATAGTCGGCTTCTTTTGCCATTAATTGGACCGATACACCGGCACTTCGGGCAAGTTGACCTCCTTTACCTGGTTTTAATTCTACATTATGTATAAATGAACCAACTGGAATATTAGCTAAGGGGAGAGCGTTCCCAACTTTTATTTCGGATGTAGGTCCAGAAGTTAATGTTTCGCCTACTTTTAAACCGTCAGGTGCAAGTATATAACGTTTTTCGCCATCCTTGTAAGTAAGCAAAGCAATACGTGCCGATCGGTTCGGATCATATTCGATTGAAGTAACATTTGCTTCGATATCGAATTTATCTCTCTTGAAATCGATGATGCGGTAAAAGCGTTTATGACCACCTCCACGGTGGCGTGCTGTTATACGCCCTGTGTTATTGCGTCCGCCGGTTTTCTTTAATATTTCAATTAAAGATTTTTCGGGTTCTGTTTTAGTAATTTCGTCGAATGCAGCAACGCTCATCCAACGAGTTCCAGGTGTAACAGGTTTTAATTTTTTGATTGCCATATTTGTGTAATTCCTTGGTCAGCTAATATGAGTATTTTGGTACTCTTCTACTGACCCGCATTAGATTAGATGTTCTCGAAAAATTCTATCTTGTCACCTTCTTTGAGTGTAACGATAGCCTTTTTCCAATGTGCGGTTTTGCCACTGAAGCGTCCGCGGCGGGTCATTTGAGTTTTTTGCTTTCCTTTGTAATTAATTGTTCTAACTGTCAGTACTTTAACGTTAAACTTTTTTTCGATTGCTTTTTGAATTTCAATCTTATTTGATTTGGGATTCACTTCAAAAGCGTACTGCCGATGCGTTTCGAGTTCGGTCATCTTTTCGGTAACAATTGGTCGTTGTAATATTCCTATCATATTTATACTCTCTGCTATAATATTTTTTCGATAACTTCTACAGCACTTTTTTGAAATAAAATCACTTTATTCTTCATAATATCGTAAGTCGATACTTTATTCGCTTCGATAACTTGAAGATTTGGTAAATTACGCCCCGATTTGAATACACTGGTATCGGATTTTGGTAATAATAGTAATGTTTTAGTAGTATCCAATTTCAGAGCTTTTAAAATGGAAAGAATTTCTTTAGTCTTCGGAGCTTCGAATGTAAAGTCTTCTATTATTCTTACATCCGATTCTTTAGCACGGTAACTGAGTGCCGATTTTCTTGCCAATTTGTTTACTTTATCAGGTAACGACATAGAGTAATCTCGTGGCACGGGTCCAAAAATTGTACCGCCACCTTTCCATAATGGAGAGCGTGAAGCACCAGCGCGAGCACGTCCAGTTTTTTTCTGTTTGTAAGGTTTTTTACCACTTCCGCTTACTTCAGAAATTGTTTTAGTTTTATGTGTCCCCTGTCGTTGATTTGCTAAATAAACTCGTACAGCTTGATATATTGCATGATCGTTTGGTTCGATTTCGAATATATCGGGAGCGAGTTTAATTTTCTCGCCACTCAAGGTACCATCTTTTTTGTAAACTTCTAATTCCATTTTCTATTTCGATTTTTTATGAATTTCCACGTACGCATTTATATGACCGGGTATTGAACCTTTAATGAGCATCAAATTTGATTCAGGGATAATTTTTACTACCTTCAGGTTTTTGACAGTAGTTCGAGCATTACCCATTCTACCAGCCATACGTTGGCCTTTGAATACTCGCGAAGGATAGGAACTACCACCTATAGATCCCGGCGCTCGGACACGATCGCTTTGTCCGTGTGTTTTTGAACCGCCACCAAAATGATGACGTTTAACTACGCCTTGAAAACCTCTGCCTTTCGATTTGCCACTCACCGAAACGATATCCCCTACAGAAAATACAGCATCTGCTTTTATCTCATCACCCAATTTAATTTTGGAGATATCGAAACCGTTAAACTCTTTTAACAATCGTTTAGGAGAAACCCCTGAACGATTGAAATGGCCTATTAAAGGTTTGGTTACAAGACGAGCTTTCTTATCCTCGAACCCAATTTGTACAGCTTCGTATCCATCGGTTTCTTTGGTTTTAATTTGAGTTACAAAACAGGGTCCTGTTTCGATGATGGTACAAGGTATAACAATACCTTGCTCATCAAATATACTCGTCATTCCTATTTTTTTTCCTAACAATCCAGTCATTTTTCTATTTATTTTTAATCAGTATCTTACTTTTAAAGAAAGAGTTACACTTTAATCTCAACATCTACACCTGCAGGCAACTCTAATTTCATTAGCGATTCTACAGTTCGTGAAGTTGAGTTTAAAATATCAATTAATCGTTTATGAGTTCGAGTTTCAAATTGCTCTCGCGATTTTTTATCGACATGTGGCGAACGTAATACAGTAACAACTGTGCGCTTGGTCGGCAATGGAATCGGTCCTGATACAATGGCACCAGTCTGTTTTACTGTTTTGATTATTTTTTCAGCCGACTTATCGATTAAATTATGGTCGTATGACTTTAATTTTATACGTATTTTTTCTCCAGGCACTTGAAACTCCTAAAACTTCATTTTATTTATTATTCAATTATTTTAGTTACTACACCAGCACCTACGGTATGGCCACCTTCACGAATAGCAAAACGAAGACCTTCTTCCATAGCTATGGTAGTAATTAACTCGATCTCTAAATTATCTACGTTATCACCAGGCATAATCATTTCGATTCCTGGTGGTAAGTGTGCGATTCCTGTAACGTCGGTTGTACGGAAATAGAATTGTGGACGATATCCAGAAAAGAATGGAGTATGACGCCCCCCTTCTTCTTTTTTCAAAACGTAAACCTGTGCGTTGAATTTTTTGTGTGGTGTAATTGAATTGGGTTTTGCACAAACCATTCCGCGCTCTAATTCAGTTTTTTCGACACCACGTAACAATAGCCCAACGTTATCGCCTGCAATACCTGTGTCGAGTTCTTTTCTGAACATTTCAACGCCGGTAACAACAGCTTTTTTGTGAGCATTTAAACCTATAATTTCAACTTCTTCGCCAACGCTAATCTTACCACGTTCGATTCTTCCTGTACCTACTGTTCCACGACCGGTAATCGAGAAGACGTCTTCAACAGGCATTAAGAATGGTTTGTCGATATCACGTTGAGGAACCGGAACATACGAATCAACGGCATCCATTAATTTCATGATGCAATCAAATGCCGGATCATCGATTTTCGAATCTGGCTTCAAAGCTGCTTCCATTGCCTTTAAAGCAGAACCTCTGATTATTGGTATTTCGTCGCCGGGGAATTCGTACTGCTTAAGTAGATCTCTTAACTCGAGTTCAACTAATTCTAATAATTCGGGATCGTCAACTGCATCAACTTTGTTCATAAATACAACTATTTTTGGAACGCCTACTTGACGAGCAAGCAGTATGTGTTCGCGTGTTTGAGGCATCGGACCATCTGTAGCTGCAACGACCAGAATTGCACCGTCCATTTGAGCTGCGCCTGTGATCATATTCTTGATGTAGTCGGCATGACCTGGGCAGTCGACGTGAGCGTAGTGCCGATTAGCAGTTGAGTATTCTACGTGTGCTGTAGCTATTGTAATACCACGTTCGCGCTCTTCAGGGGCATTATCGATTGAATCGAATGTTCTGACAGCCGCTAATCCTTTCTTTGCTAAAACCATCGTAATAGCAGCAGTTAAGGTTGTTTTGCCGTGGTCAACGTGTCCTATTGTTCCAATGTTGACATGAGGTTTATCCCTCGTAAACTTTTCTTTTGCCATTTCGTTTCTCCTATTTAATTAAATTGGGTGTTTATTTTTTTTATTACTTAATTATCTTTTTTTTATGCTACTTTTGTTTGTTTACCAGTCAATTTTTCAACAATCTGATCTGAAATCGCTTTGGGTACTTCCTCGTAATGCGAAAATTGCATCGTGTATAAAGCTCTACCTTGTGTTAATGATCGTAGATTTGTAGCGTATCCGAACATATCCGATAGCGGTACAAAAGCTTTTATTATGTGTACTTCTTTACGCGAGTTCATACCTTCGATTTTTCCGCGACGTGAACTCAAGTCGCCTAAAACATCACCTATGTAATCTTCTGGAACTACAACTTCAACAGCCATAATAGGTTCCAAAATTACAGGATTTGCTTTGCGTGCTGCTTCGCGGAAACCCAGCGAGCCAGCAATTTTGAATGATAGCTCATCTGAATCGACTTCGTGGTACGAACCATAAAATAGTCGTACTTTGACATCAACAACAGGATATCCTGCTAGAATTCCGTTTTTCATCTGTTCTACAATACCCGCTTGAACTGCAGGTATATACTCTTTAGGAATAACACCGCCGGTGATGTCGTCAATAAATTCAAAGCCTTTGCCTTTTTCGTTAGGTTCAACTTCAATTTCGATATGAGCATATTGTCCGCGTCCACCAGATTGTTTAACATGTTTATAAACTTGTGTAACTTTTCCTCTTATAGTTTCTTTATAAGCTACTTGAGGTTTACCGATGTTTGCCTCGACTTTGAATTCTCTTTTCATCCTGTCAACAATAATTTCGAGATGAAGTTCACCCATACCGTTAATTATTGTTTGCCCTGTTTCTTCATTAGTCGATACTCTAAATGTTGGATCTTCTTCTGCTAATTTGTTGAGCGATTCCCCCATTTTTTCTTGATCAGCTTTTGTTTTTGGTTCGATAGCAATCGAGATTACTGGTTCTGGGAAATCCATTTTTTCGAGTATAATTGGATCGTCTTCGGTTGTAATAGTGTCGCCAGTTCGTGTATATTTGAGTCCAATAGCTGCAACTATATCGCCGGCGTAAGCTTCATCAACATCTTCGCGATGGTTGGCATGCATTCGTAAAAGGCGCGCAATACGTTCTTTTCTTTCGCTAACCGAATTATAAACGTAGGAACCTGATTTTAAGGAACCCGAATAAACTCTAAAATATGTTAATTTCCCTACGTATGGGTCACTCATTATTTTAAAAGCAAGTGCGGTGAATTTTTCTTGATCCGAAACTTTTCTTAAAACTTTATCAGATTTATAGGGATGATGTCCGACTATATCACCTATATCGAGTGGTGAAGGGAGGAAATCAATAATAGCATCTAATAAGTTCTGCGTCCCTTTATTTTTAAAGGAAGAGCCACAAAGCACAGGTATAATACTTACTTTTAACGAAGCGCGTCGTAGTACGTCACGAATTTCTTCAGCTGTAATTTCTTTACCATCAATATATTTTTCAAGCAGACTATCGTCTTCGTCAGAAATGGCTTCGAGCATTTTGGTGCGATATAATTGTGCCTTCTTTTTCAAGTCGGAAGGTATTTCGATATCATCCCAAGTTGTTCCCATGGTTGTGTCGTTAAAAATTCGGGCTTTCATCGTAATTAAATCGATAACGCCAGCAAAGAGTTCACCTTCACCTACAGGAATTTGAATTGGGACGGCATGGGCACCGAGCCGTTCATTCATCATCTTAATTACGTTGTAGAAATCGGCACCAACCCGATCCATTTTATTGACGAATGCAATTCGAGGGACACCGTATTTATCGGCTTGACGCCAAACTGTTTCGGATTGGGGTTCGACTCCACCGACAGCACAAAATAGAGCGACTGCGCCATCTAAAACACGGAGCGATCTTTCTACCTCGGCAGTAAAATCGACATGTCCAGGTGTATCTATTATATTAATTCTATGATCTTTCCAAAAACAAGTAGTAGAGGCGCTTGTGATTGTTATTCCTCTTTCTTTTTCTTGTTCCATCCAATCCATTGTCGATGCACCATCATGGACCTCTCCGAGACGATGTACTTTTCCCGTATAGAACAAAATACGTTCAGTCGTAGTAGTTTTACCGGCATCTATATGTGCCATGATGCCTATATTACGGGTTCTATTTAATGGATATTTTCTTGGCATTTATATTCTTTTTTACCATTTAAAATGAGCGAAGGCTTTGTTAGCCTCAGCCATTTTGTGTGTATCTTCTTTTTTCTTAATTGCAGCTCCTTCGTTATTTGCCGCTGCAATAAATTCGGCAGCTAATTTTAGAGCCATTGATTTATCTTTTCGATCGTTCGCATAATTAATTATCCAACGAATTGCTAAAGCTATGCTTCTGCTTTCACGGACTTCGGTTGGGACTTGATAGGTAGCACCGCCAACTCGGCGAGCACGTATCTCTAATAAAGGTTTAACATTATTGATTGCTTTCCGAAAAATGTCTAATCCGTTGGATTTTGTCTTACTTTCGATTGTATCAATCGCTTCGTAAACGATTCTACGTGCTAAATGTTTTTTTCCTTCTTTGAGCACACTATTAATGAAACGAGCCACTAATACATCATTATATTTGGGGTCTGGAGTAACTAACCTACGTTCAGCTTGTTTTTTTCTCATTTTGTAAACCTAACTTTGAGCCTTTGGTTTTTTAGCACCATATTTGGAACGACCTTGTTTTCTATCAGCAACACCGGCAGTATCTAAAGTGCCACGAATGATATGGTAACGGACACCAGGTAAATCCTTAACCCTTCCACCACGAATCATTACGATGGAGTGTTCCTGAAGGTTATGCCCCTCACCAGGGATGTATGCTGTAACCTCAATTCCGTTTGTAAGGCGAACACGTGCTACTTTACGTAATGCGGAATTCGGTTTTTTGGGCGTAGTTGTATATACACGCGTACAAACTCCCCGACGTTGCGGGCATTCCTGTAAAGCTGGGGCTTTACTTTTCCAAGTTACCATTTCCCGGCTCTTTCGAACCAGTTGATTGATCGTTGGCAATATTTTACTCCGATAATTGTTTAGTTATTTGTTAATTTGCTTAATTATTGAATTTTAAGAGCACTAATATAGCGAAAAATATTTTTATAGTCAAGCATTATGATTTTGCTGTTTTGCGAACTCGTTTTTTGGGCGTTTTTTTGAGCTCTTTTTCGACTTCTGTTTCTTTCTTTTGTTCTTCTAAAATGACTGGCTCTTCGATTTTAAAAGGTTCCTTGGGGGTTACAAGAATATCTCGGAATTGTTTTAAACCCGTTCCAGCAGGAATAAGATGCCCAACTATCACGTTTTCTTTCAAACCGAGTAAATAGTCAATTTTTCCTGAAATCGCAGCATCAGTTAACACTTTTGTTGTTTCTTGGAAAGAGGCTGCTGAAATAAAGCTATCTGTCGAAAGTGAAGCTTGTGTAATTCCTAACAAAATTGGTTCAGAAGTTGCTGGTTCGGCGTCTCTAAACTCAGCCACTTTCTTTCCCTTCTTCTTCATTTCATTATTGATTTCACGTACCTTTTTCTTAAGAATAAGTTGACCGTTCTTTAATTTTGTATCACCTTTATTGGTAATGTACACAGTTTCTTTAATTGATTCGTTTTCTTCAAGCAACGTTTGTTTAGCCACAACATCCCCTTCTATAAAGCGTGTATCACCAGAATCCAAGATTCTTACTTTTTGCATCATCTGACGGACAATAATTTCGATATGTTTATCGTTTATTTTCACACCTTGCATACGGTAAACTTCTTGGATCTCGTTTACTAAATACTCTTGAACTTTTCCTACTCCTTTGATTTTTAATATATCTTCAGGATCGATTGCACCGTCGGTTAAACGTTCGCCAGCCCGTATAAAATCATTTTCTTGGATGAGAATGTGTTTTCCGAGGGGAACGAGATATTCTTTACGGTCTTTTCCATCATGGCTTTCTACGATAATTTCTCTTGAACCCCGTTTTTGTTGTCCGAAACGAATTATACCATCTATTTCTGAAACAATAGCAGGATTTGTAGGTTTACGTCCTTCGAACAATTCAGTAACTCGTGGCAAACCACCTGTGATGTCGCGAGTTTTACCAATTGAACGGGGAATTTTCGCCAAAATGGTTCCTGCACTTATTTTTTCGTCATTGTCGACAACTATATGAGAGTGTGTAGGAAGATTATATGTGGCTATCTTCTCACCATCTTCGTTTTTCAATATAATTGCGGGATTTAAAGTCTTATCCTTAGATTCGATAACCACTGTTTGAATGTGTCCTGTTTGTTCATCAGGTTCTTGACGAAATGTAACATTTTCCTTTAAACCCGAAAACTCGATGCGGCCTGAATGTTCGCTAATAATAACAGCATTATAAGGATCCCATTCATAAATGATTTCACCCTTCTTGATGTAGGTTCCATCGGGGATTTGTAGAGTTGCACCATAGGGGACGTCGTATTTAGTCAAAAGTCGTCGCTCGTCGTCATAGACCATCACTAAACCGCTACGCCCGGTTACTATACGTTTGTTATCATCATCTCCTAATTTTAGCGATTTTAAATTTTCGTACTTAATAATTCCGCTAAACTTGGATGTAATTTGCGATTGGGCAGCAATCAAACTTGCTGTTCCGCCTGTATGGAACGTTCGAAGAGTTAGCTGTGTACCTGGTTCACCAATCGATTGTGCAGCGATAATACCTACAGCTTCGCCAGTTTTTACCAACTGCCCAGTGGTTAAATTCCTACCATAACATTTTGCACATATACCACGCGTTGCTTCACAAGTTAAAACTGAACGAATGTGTACTGTTTCAATAGAAGTTTCGGATATTTTTTGAGCAATCTCTTCAGTTATTTCTTCGCCAGCTGCAACAATTAATTCGTTGGTAGATGGGTCGTAAACGTCGTGTACAGTTACGCGCCCTAGAATTCTTTCTGCTAATGGTTCTTTAACATCTTCGCCTTCTTTTAATGCACCTGTTTCAACGCCCAAAATAGTACCACAATCGACCATTGTTATGATGGCATCTTGAGCAACATCGACAAGGCGCCGTGTTAGGTAACCAGCATCGGCAGTTTTTAGAGCAGTATCGGCTAAACCTTTTCGAGCTCCGTGAGTTGATATGAAATACTCTAACACCGATAAACCTTCTCGGAAATTGGCGATAATTGGATTTTCGATTAATTCGCCAGCCGAGCCTGACAAACTTCGTTGCGGTTTAGCCATTAAGCCACGCATTCCGGCTAATTGTCGAATCTGTTCCTTAGATCCTCTCGCACCAGAATCAACCATCATGAATAGTGAATTGAAACCGGCTTGTGAGTGTTGCAACGATTCGAACAATCGCTCAGCAACACGAGTAGTGGCACGCGACCAGGTATCGATAACTTTATTATATCTTTCGCCTGGTGTAATAAAACCGTTGTAATACTGATTTTGAATGTTATCGACATCCCGTTGTGCTTTTCCGATTATCTCTTCTTTTTCTTTAGGAACAATAACGTCGCCAACACTAACCGATAAACCACCTTGTGTAGCATACTTAAAACCTAAATATTTTAGATTATCTAAGAACTCTGCAGTTCTTAAATTTCCAACTTTACGATATACAGTACCTACGAGTTGAGTAAGTCGGTTCTTATTCAAGAGCTCATTTATAAATCCAACTTCAGGAGGAACAATGGTATTAAATAATACACGACCAGTTGTAGTTTCTATAATTTCGTTATTGATGCGAACTTTGATTTTAGCATGCAAACCAACTTTACCTGAATTATATGCTATAATCACTTCGTCTTTGGATGAAAATAATTTTCCCTCACCTAACTCGCCAGCTTTTGATTTTGTAAGGTAATAGCAACCAAGAACTTGATCTTGTGTCGGATGTACTATTGGCGATCCACTTGCAGGGGATAAAATATTATGGCTCGAAAGCATCAAGATGTGAGCTTCCATCTGTGAATGATAAGATAAAGGAATATGTACAGCCATCTGGTCGCCGTCGAAATCGGCGTTGAATGCTGTGCAAACCATCGGATGGATTCGGATTGCTTTCCCCTCTACTAAAACCGGCTGAAATGCCTGTATACCAAGACGATGCAGAGTAGGTGCTCGGTTTAAAAGGACGGGATGACCGTCGATTATATTTTCAAGAATTTCCCATACCTCGGCCGATTTTTTTTCAACCATTTTCTTGGCGCTTTTGGTTGTCTTCACCAAACCTCGTTCAATTATTTTTCTTATAATGAATGGCTTGAATAATTCAACAGCCATATCTTTTGGCAAGCCGCACTCGTGTAATTTTAACTCAGGCCCAACCACTATGACTGAGCGACCGGAATAATCGACTCGTTTTCCTAAAAGGTTTTGACGGAAGCGACCTTGCTTTCCCTTCAACATATCGGCAAGCGACTTAAGCGCTCGGTTATTATCTGAACGAACTGCATTCAATTTGCGTGAGTTGTCGAATAACGAATCGACTGCTTCTTGAAGCATACGTTTTTCGTTACGCAGAATTACTTCAGGTGCTTTTATATCTATCAATCGTTTTAAACGATTATTTCGGATTATTACCCGCCTGTACAAATCGTTCAAGTCAGAAGTTGCAAAACGCCCCCCTTCGAGAGGGACAAGAGGACGTAATTCAGGAGGTATAACTGGAATAACTTCGAGCACCATCCATTCGGGTTTGTTTATTGAACCATCTCCTCTATCACGGAATGAATCCAAAACACGCAAACGTTTTAAAATTTCAATTTTTTTCTGTGCTGATGTTTCTTCTTTCAGCGAAACGCGAAGCTGAGCTGCAGTAGCTTCGATATCTATACTTTTTAACAAAGCTTTAATAGCTGGCGCCCCGATGTCGGCTATAAATCTTCTCTCGTCAGTTTTATCTAATTGCTGGTTGTCTTCAGGTAGAGTTGATAAAATCTCTAAATACTGTTCTTCAGAGATCATATCCATCTTTTTCAAACCTGTGGGGCCTGGTTGAATTACTATGTATGATTCATAATAAATAATTTTTTCTAAATCTTTTACACCAATGCCGAGGGTGTATCCAATTTTAGTAGGAGCCGAGCGAACAAACCAAATATGAGCTACTGGAACTGCTAAATGGATATGACCAAAACGTTCGCGACGAACACTTTTTTGAGTGACTTCAACACCACATCGATCGCAGATAATTCCTTTATACCGGATACGTTTATATTTTCCACAATGACATTCCCAATCCCGTATTGGACCGAAAATTTTTTCACAGAACAATCCATCTTTTTCAGGACGGAAAGAACGATAGTTTATCGTTTCGGGTTTTGTAACTTCGCCTCTAGACCTCGATAGAATATCATCTGAGGATGCAATACCTATTCGAATTTTTGTAAATGTTTTTTTAGTTGTTGGTTCTATATTTCGCATAATTATCTTGCTCCAATATCATTCTTAATCAATTTTGATTTCTAAACCTAAACCCATAAGTTCGCGCACTAACACGTTAAAGGATTCAGGGATACTTGATTCTGGGAGATTATCTCCTTTAACAATAGCTTCGTATACTTTGGCACGACCTGGCACATCATCACTTTTAACTGTTAATAATTCCTGCAAATTATGTGCAGCTCCGTATGCTTCGAGAGCCCAAACTTCCATTTCTCCGAAACGTTGACCACCAAATTGGGCTTTACCACCTAGTGGTTGTTGAGTAATTAATGAATATGGACCTGTTGAACGAGCGTGGATTTTATCGTCGACCAAATGAGATAATTTCATCATATATAGGTAGCCTACAGATACTGGTTGGTCGAATGTTTCGCCTGTCATTCCATCAATCAAAGTCGTTTTTGAATACTCTGCTATTCCTGCTTTTTGTAATTCTGCAGCTATTTCGTCCCATGTTGCACCATCAAATATTGGTGTAGAATATTTTTGACCTAACTTGTATCCAGCCCAACCTAATGCAGTTTCGAATAGCTGCCCCAAATTCATACGCGACGGAACGCCTAAGGGATTTAATACGAAATCGACTGGAGTCCCATCTGGTAAGAAAGGCATATCTTCGATAGGAACAACTTTGGATACAACACCTTTATTACCGTGCCTACCGGCCATTTTATCGCCTACCGAAAGTTTACGTTTCTTTGCAACATAAACTTTGGCAAGTTGAACAATACCTGGAGGAAGTTCGTCCCCCGATTGTATTTTATTTTTTTCGTGCTTGTAAATACTTTCAATATCGTTTAGTTTTTCGTAGTAGGCGTTATATATTTTAGCAATTAATGAATTTTTCTTTTTATTTTCGACCCATTCAGCTTCATAATCTAAGTTTTCTAAATCATCAATCGATTCAAAAGTATTTGGCTTGAGTACTACCGAATTTCGTACAACCATGTTCCCTTTTTTGTCGCGAATGCCTAAGCACTTTTCACCGTCGAGCAAAATGCCTAATTTCTCAGCTAATTTTTTCTTAGTCTCTTTTATATCAATCAGTCGTTTTTTATCAATCTGATCCGAACGTTTTTTATCTTGTTTTTTTGTTTCTGAATCTTTACGTTTGCGACTGAAAAGTTTTGTGGCAATAACAGTCCCTTTCATCCCTGGTGGGGCTTTCAACGAGGCATCTTTCACGTCGCCAGCTTTTTCGCCGAAGATTGCTTTTAATAATTTTTCCTCGGGGGTAGGGTCGGTTTCACCTTTTGGAGTTATTTTACCGACTAAAATATCCCCTTCTTTAACATTAGCCCCCACACGGATAACTCCGTTTTCATCCAAATCTTTTACAACATCTTCACTAACATTTGGTATCTCGCGTGTCAATTCTTCTTCGCCACGTTTTGTGTCGCGCACTTGTAACTCGAATTCTTCAATATGAATCGAGGTATATACATCTTCAGCAACCAACCGCTCGCTGACTATTATTGCATCTTCAAAATTATAACCTCGCCACGGCATAAACGCGACCAGTACATTACGACCGAGTGCCAACTCTCCATTTTGTGTCGAACTACCATCGGCTAATACCTGACCTTTTTTTACTTTTTGTCCAGCTACAACTATCGGTATCTGATTTATGCATGTATCTTGGTTTGTCCTGAAAAATTTTGTTAGCTTATATTCCACTACTGTTCTATCCTCAAATGAGGTCAACGATTCGATACTACTTTCGTCGGTATCGTAGTGAACGATAATTTTATCAGCATCAACATATTGAACTACACCTGAACGTTCAGCGACGATTATCGATTTTGAATCTAAGGCTATTTTTTTCTCGAATCCTGTTCCAACTATCGGAGCCTCAGGTTTTAATAAAGGAACTGCTTGCCTTTGCATATTCGAGCCCATCAATGCGCGGTTAGCATCATCGTGTTCGAGGAATGGAATAAGTGCCGCAGCTGCACTTACAATTTGTGTTGGGGCAACATCCATATAATGAACTTCTTCAGGTTTCACTATTGGATAATCGCTCTGGAAGCGTGCTTTAATTTTGGTATCGATGAAATTTCCTTGATCATCTAATTTTGCATTCGCCTGAGCTATTGTGTAAACGTCTTCTTTTTCTGCTGTAAGATACTCGATTTCTGTTGAAACCTTTCCATCTTTCACTTTTCTATATGGTGTTTCGATGAATCCGAATTCGTTTACACGCGAATAAATACAGAGAGAGGAGATCAAACCGATGTTTGGACCTTCGGGTGTTTCGATAGGACACAAGCGGCCATAATGAGTATAATGGACGTCGCGAACTTCGAAGCCGGCACGTTCACGTGTTAGACCACCCGGTCCGAGTGCCGACATACGGCGTTTATGTGTAATTTCGGCGAGCGGATTTGTTTGATCCATAAACTGCGACAGTTGATTTGTCCCGAAAAAGGAGTTTATTACGCTTGTGATTGTACGGGCATTTATTAAATCTTGTGGAGTTAAATTTTCGTTATCGCGCAAATTCATTCGTTCTCTAATTGTTCGGGTCATTCGAACCATTCCGATATTGAATTGTTGAGCTATCTGTTCGCCAACAGTTCGAACTCGACGATTACCCAGATGGTCGATATCGTCAACTGTTTTTTTACCCTGTTGTAAATCCAAAAGATAATTGATGATTGCTAATATATCTTCGCGAGTAAGTGTTGTTGTAGTTGTAGGTATATTTAAACCGAGCTTCGAGTTCATTCGGTTTCTCCCTACGTTACCAAGGTCGTACCGTTTTTCGTTGAAGAATAATCGGTCGATTAAATTTTTGGCGGTATCCAGATCAGGAGCTTCACCCGAGCGCAACTGTCGGTAAATGGCTTCAAGAGCATCTTGTTCGGTACGTACTGCATCTCGTTGAATTGTGTTGGCGATAATTGAACGTTCGCCGCTACTATCAAATTTCAATAAATGTAGTTTTTTGATCTCTAATTTTTTAATCTTCTTTATAAGTTCTTCGGTTAGTGCCGTATCTTTATTTATAAAGATTTCCCCAGTTTTTTTATCAATAACGTCACTACAAATAACTCGGTTCAGATAATTTTTTAAGTCAGCCTCTTTAGTATCGACCTCTTCAATTAGGTTGAAGAGTTTTAAAATTTCGTCATCCGACGAATAGCCAATAGCGCGCAAGAGAGTAGTAACAGGGAATTTTTTCTTTCTGTCGATATAGACGTACATTACATTGCTAATATCGGTTGTGAATTCGATCCACGAACCGCGGAAAGGGATGATGCGTGCAGAAAATATGGGTGTTCCGTTTGGATGAACCGACTCGCTGAAAAATACACCGGGGGAGCGATGCAGCTGACTTACTACTACACGTTCAGCACCATTTATAATGAAGGTGCCTCTGTCGGTCATTGTCGGTAAATTGCCAAGATACACTTCTTGTTCAATTGTGTCGACATATGATTGGCCGTCTTCACTTTTCTTAGACAGTTTTAATTTTGCCTTGAGGGGGACTGCATACGAGAGTCCTCTCTCTTGACATTCTCTGACAGTGTACTTTGGTTTTTCGACTGAATATTCTACGAATTCAAGAAGATAATTTTCGCGAGTATCTTGTATCGGAAAATTCAATAAAAAAACTTGTTGCAAACCCTGCACCTTTCGTTTTTGCGAAGGGGTTCTGGCTTGTAAAAAAGCTTCCCAAGATTCCTTCTGAACATTCAGTAGGTCGGGTTGTTCGAGGACCTGTGGAATCTTAGAAAATGAAATTCGTTCGTTTTGAATATTTATTAGGCGCTTCAATTTACCTGCTCCTTACATTATTTATTAGCTTATCAAATCTTAAAAATAAAAAACATCAAGCCGATAATTCAAATTTACATCGAAAGATGTATAAATTATCGGCTGAATTATTAGTTGAGTAGTTTCGTGGACAAAGTCCGTTGGCTACTATATTACTTTAATTCTACTGTTGCGCCAGCTTCTTCGAGTTCTTTCTTAAGTTTTTCGGCTTCTTCTTTGCTTAAGTCTTCTTTTATAGTTTTAGGCGCTCCGTCAACAAGGTCTTTTGCTTCTTTCAAACCAAGACCAGTAACAGCACGCACAACTTTGATGACGTTAATTTTTTGAGCGCCAGCACTTACGAGTACGACATTAAATTCGGTTTTTTCTTCTGCGGCTGGGGCTGCACCAGCAGCTGGCATAACTCCGCCCATCATCATCGGGGCTGCTGCTGTTACACCAAATTTTTCTTCGAGAGCTTTTTTCAATTCTGCTGCTTCGAGTAAAGTTAATTTTTCAATTTTTTCAACTAATTCTTGAATTACTGACATTTTTTTATTCTCCTTTAATATTAAATTTTCTAAATAATTATTTTAATTATGCGGCTTTCTTTTTTTCGATTGCATCCAATACACTAACCAGATCTCTCATCACTGCAGAAATTACGCCAACGAGTCCAGATGCGGGGGCATCAATACTTCCGAGGATTGATGCTATTATTTCTGAATGTGATGGCATCGAGGCAATATTATTAAGTTCAGTCCCCTCGTAAAATTGTTTTTCGATAATACAAGCTTTTACTTTAAGGTTTTGATTTTTCTCGCTGAACTTTTTAAGAATTTTTGCCGGAACAATTGGATCATTGTATCCGAATGCAATCGCAGTAGGACCGGTAAGTTTGGGGTAAACTTTATCGTAACCGGTTACGGCTTCCAACGCTTTACGGACGAGTGTGTTTTTAACGACACGATATTCGATACCGGCTTTATAGAATTCCCGTCGAAGCTCGTTGACCTGCTCTACGGTAATTCTGGTAAAGTCAGCCAAATACATACCATTGGCGCGCGAAACCTTCTCCTTTATTTCTTCTATTATTTTGTTTTTTTCATTACGTTGCATTGATTCCTCAATAGTTAATTTTTTTACCGAGAAGCCCAAACCCATAATTGATTTGGCAGTAAAAATTAATTGTTATTTTTATTTGTGAGTGCGTAAATTTTTTATTTATAATTTTATAACATTTTTGTCGATATGAATACCAGGGCCCATCGTACTCGAAAGAGAAATACTTCGAATGTATTGTCCTTTTGCTGTTGCCGGCTTCAAGCGTATTACAGTAGCTAAAAATGCGTTGATGTTTTCGATAAGTTTATTATTCTCAAAATTTGCCTTCCCTATGGAGGCGTGAACAATTCCGGCTTTATCAACGCGGAATTCAATTTTGCCAGCTTTGACCTCTTTAACAGCTTTTGCAACTTCGGTAGTTACTGTACCACTTTTGGGATTAGGCATTAAGCCTCGAGGCCCTAAAATTTTCCCGAGTTTTCCTAACTCACCCATTACATCAGGTGTAGCGATAATAACATCAATCTCCGCCCAGCCTTGTTGTATTTTTTGCAGATAATCTTGGAAGCCTGCATGGTCGGCACCGGCTGCTTTTGCTTCTTCGTCTTTGGGAGGTTTTGCAATAACAAGCACGCGTACTTCTTTACCTGTTCCGTGCGGAAGCGATACTGTTCCGCGTATAGCTTGGTCTGCTTTTTTGGGGTCTACACCCAATTTTACAGCAATATCGATTGACTCCACAAATTTAGCAGTAGCTGTTTGTTTTGTCAAGTTAACAGCATCTTCGATGGTAAATAATTTTTTTGAATCTACTTTAGCTGTAGCTGCTTTGAATCTTTTACTGATTTTCATTTTTTTATTCCTTTGTTTTGGTGGTAATAGCGTTTCGGAAATCAACCTGTAATTTAATATCGGTTTGAAACTTCCACGTTAATTAAAAACTATCCTTCTACAATGATGCCCATACTTCGAGCAGTACCTGCAACCATTTTCATAGCTGCTTCAATGTCGTGAGCATTCAGATCAACCATTTTCGTTTCGGCAATCTGGCGAACTTGTGCCGATGTTACTTTTCCGACCTTTAGCCGGTTTGGTTCTCCAGAACCTTTCTCTAATTTAGCCGCTTTCAATAATAAGATGGCAGCGGGGGGAGTTTTTGTAATAAAAACAAACGATTTATCAGAGAAGACGGTGATAACTACAGGAATAATTAAGCCGGATTGATCTTTTGTTTTTGCGTTGAACTGCTTACAAAATTCCATAATATTTACACCTTTTTGACCGAGGGCTGGGCCTACCGGTGGTGCTGGATTTGCTTGACCTGCTGGAATCTGTAATTTAATATAACCTACAATTTTTTTCATTATTGAACCTTTAAAAAATTATTTTTCAATTTCTACTTGACTAAAATCGAGTTCGATGGGTGTTTTTCGTCCGAAAATACTCACCATCACTTTTAATTTCATTTTTTCTTTATTAATTTCTTGTACAAAACCGCTAAAGTTGTTGAAGGGTCCGTCGGTAACTTTTACAGCATCACCTACGACGTAAGGAACTTCCAAAACTTCTTCTTCCGCTCCGCTATCGAGTGACCCGATAAGCCTACGCACTTCTTCTGGATGAAGGGGGGTGGGTTCGCCAGGAGGTCCAACAAAACTTATTACTGAAGGAGTATTCAGAATTAAATGTTTAGTTTCTTTATCTAAGATTGTTTCGACCAGAATATATCCTGGGAAGAAAGTTTTGATCTTACTCTTTTTTTTACCATCCTTAATTTCAAATACCTTTTCTGATGGTACTACAACACGAGAAATTCTATCGAGCAGGTTCAAACGTTCCGATTCTTCTTCGATAAAAAATTTTACTTTGTTTTCGTGACCTGAGTAGGTTCGAACTACGTACCATTTTTTTTCGGTTTTGTTATTTTTCAAATTTTTATCCACTTGTTATAAGATTGCTTTCATCAATTGACTAACAATGGTATCGACGATGTAAACAAAAACAGCAATAACGCCACACACAGCCAACACGACAACGGTAGTTTCGCGTAATTCTTCTTTTTTGGGCCATGTTACTTTTTTCATTTCTTTAACCACGTCGGTGAAGAAATTTATTATTTTTTCTTTCATATTAACCTTTTACACACGTTATGAATGCACGTGTGGAGGGACTCGAACCCCCAACCTGCGGTTTTGGAGACCGCTGCTCTAGCCATTGAGCCACACACGTGTATTAGATTATTATTTTGTTTCTTTATGTGCTGTACGT
>CAMTVZ010000172.1:0-4142 GCA_947085285.1 uncultured Ignavibacteriota bacterium | reverse complement strand
GGGTATTTTTGTAAATGTCTTCCACGAACGTTTTTAAGATTCGGAAGACCCACTTCTGAAAAATTAAATGCCTCGATATCCTCCTTATTTGTTAAACGCATCGTCATCGCATAAGGACCATCTTTTTTACTTTAGTGTAGGTGCCAGCTTGAAGTTTATACAAATACACTCCACTCGTTAACCTGCTAGCATCAAATACTACCTCTTTATATCCGGCATCTTGCACTCTATTTACTAATGTAGCGACTTCTTTTCCGAGTATATCATAAATTTTCAAAACTACATTGCTAATTTCAGGGAGTTCATACTTGATGGTTGTTACAGGATTAAATGGGTTGGGATGATTTTGATGTAAGGCGTACTTTGTTGGGATGTTCTGACTAATACTTGAGGTGGTCTGCTGATTTTTAATTGCTAATCCGTCTGTGGCGGATTCTTTTAAGTTTTCAATCCTCTCGTATCTTCCACGCGAAACAAAAACAAACGAGCGTTTTTTGCCTTCGGCAAGCGGAGGCGCATCAAAAACCAAATCAACATATTCACCCGGATTCAATACACTTACACTTCCGTCAGCTTCTGATAACAATTCTATTACATCGCCCAACTGCGAATGCTCTGCTAATGTTAAATCGCATACATAAGTTGTATATGGTAAATCAAGCTTGTGACTTAGTTCCGTAAAATCGACATTCGCTTTCTGCTGCCAGGTAATTTCGATCTCTAAATTGCCATCCTTAGATTGCTCATCTTCAACAGGTATCCAGATAAATGATGGATTTCGGCGTAAGCGGAACTGATGCGTGTTAATAAGTTTTCCATCTATTCCGCCTCCGGCGGATTGTTTGGCGATGCCTGCAATTAATTTCTTCTCTTCACCAGGAGGCAATACAGCAGAAATTAATAATGCTTTCTCTACTCCGTTCTGCTGTTCCTCAAATGTTAATTGAAGTGTTTCATCTGCCTGAGCTTCAACAAAGTTGTTATCTAACTCATAAACAAGTTTGAAAACATCGTCGTTATCTAATTGTGCGTTTGCAATTGCTGCGGGTTTTGCATATTGGCTTATTGTTCCATCTTCACTCACCGATACACTTGCTTCCGGCTCGTGGTCGATAACTATCAAGCTGAACTTATCTAAATACGACCTCTCTTGTTCGAACTCCCCTACACGCAAACGGTAAGTATTTTCGGTTAATACAGGAGTTGTAAAGAGTTGATAGTGATCTATTACAAAACCATCTTCATTAGGAACATATTCACTCTGTGGGAGGATATTGTTATCTTCTACAAACTCACTTCCATTCCAGGTGTAAACGAACGGACAGCCGCCGCCACCACCGCCACAGTCGGATAAATAGGGATAAAATGAACTGGTTGAACTGCCTGCAGCATTAATTGCAGTGCAGTGTAAGGCGAATGGTGGTCTTTTCATATCATCGGTTTCTAATTTCGGGTCAAAGGGTCCACTTCCACCGCCGCTACCATAATTAGTTACATAAGCAATATTACCACTAAAACTCACATTAACATAACTTGGTTTATCAGTAAATGACCAATTGTATGTAATATTTCCATTACCTTGCGAGAGGTTGCATCTTACGGTTCCGGTCGCTCCCGCACAAATAGGCGAAGGTGTTTGTGTGAAACCGGAGATAACGGGGGTAACGAGCGGCATACCTAATGCGGCATATTCCCTTAAATAATTTGGATTTGGATCGAATGGCGCCCATTTATTTATCGTTTGGCCAATTGTGTTAGATTTAATATAATAAAACACGGTTCTAAATCTTACAGAAGTTGATGTTGTGGTTTTCTCAAGCCATTCCTGGGCGTTGTTAGGATTGGCAAATGAAAATCCTGGTGGTGGCAAATACCAAGCTTGTGGAGTTTGTGTATAACCGCCGATTGTAACATCCACTACATATCTATCACAGTAATATGTTCCTGCGGCTATATCGGATCTTGGTGCAGCAGTAAAAGAAACCCAAAAATTAGATTGTTGTCTTGACATTGGCGCAGTGCCAGTTGTAAATGTGTATTGTGGGTTGGCAAGTACATAAGCATTTGCAACAGCTTTAATCGTACTTACTCTTCCATGTCCATCCCAATTTGTTGCACCGTAGTCGTATGCAGTTTGTTTGATAATATTTTGAACTTGAGGATTTGGATTGGTGCCAGCTGCACGAGCATCCAAGTTTGGATTAACAGAAAGAATTAAAGCTCCGATGCCTGAAACTTGCGGTGCTGCTGCTGAAGTGCCGGTGAAATTATGATTGTAATTTCCAGATACATAGCCAGTGCTGCCCATACGATCGGTTGTTGTAATACCTAATGTTCCGTCATCTGATGGAGCTACTACATCTACTCGCGAACTTCGTGGAGTATATGAAGCGGGATTGTTTAAATTAGTAACGGCCCCAACAACTAATACACCGGGAACTGTTCCTGGAAATGTAACATGAGAACCTGTGTTCCCTGCTGATTTTACGACTAGACACCCTTTACCACCACGTCCTAATGTAAGGGCACGAGTAATAGCTTGTGCAATGTTATCGTGATATTCGTCCATACCCCAACTATTATTTAGTATGTGTGCACCACGTATCCATGCTGTATCAATTGCTCTAAAAACTTGTTCGGTTGTATAAAGAGCATTATTGTTATCAAATATTTTAATAGACATTAATCTAACGTTGCTGGCAACTCCACGGACACCAGTATTATTATGATGTGCTGTAATTATTCCTGCTACGCATTGTCCATGCTTATTATTAAGTTCGGGTGAACCATCCCCTCCATTAGCTGTATAACCAGGGACCAATTGTCCGCTGTAAAAATCTTCATGAGATTCAACTCCAACATCAATAACAGCAACTATTATATTAGAACTTCCAGTCTAAATATCCCAGGCAGCTAACGCGCCAATATCGATAGCGTGTGAACCACCACCTTGGCCTCTATTTCTTAAATGCCATTGGTTAGCAAATAAGGGATCATTAATTTGTTCGAGACGAATATCAGCTAAAAAATTGGGTAATGACCAAATTGTTAAATCACTTTCATAATAGACATTTGAAAGTTCTAAAGTATTAAAATCCGAATCTTCTTTAACCCTCAGCAAATATTCATCATACTCGTTAAAACTTATAATCTCAACATTATAGCTTTCATTCATACGGTTAATTTCTGTTTTTAAAACATGGGGATGAAATTTTACGTGAAATTCCTCGGACATTATAAATTTAGCCGTATCTCCTTTACCATCTACAAGAAAATATGCGGGTATGGTGCGCAGTATTGTTACTTCTTCTTGAATCTGTTTTAATGTGTTATTGAGAATATTCCCCGGTGCAATTTCAATCCAATAAATTCCTCGTTCCTTATTCAATACTTGTTTCAATTTCACTGTGCTGGATTTCGACAGAACCTGCTCAAAGGCTTCTTGATCCTGTCTTTCTACCTGCACAGCTATCCAATGATCGGCTCTGTTGATAATTATTTTTCGATTATCAGAGTAATAATAATCTTGTGCAAATGTTAGTGATATAAACATTTGGCTTATTATAATAAAAAATAAAAGTTTCATTTTAAATTCTCCTTTAATTGAATAGTTGTTAAATTTTGTTTATATTTTAATGGATTTAAAACAAAATGGCTCCAAAGAACATAGCAGTCTGCTGCTTTAAAAATGATCGGGTCAGATCAATAAAATGCATTCTGGTTGCTTGTTTTAGGAGCCTTTTTATAATACTCTCATATTAACCACCTCCTTTCGTGAAACTTTAGAATTGTCATTGCTACAGTTTTGTTTTGGTTTTCTCATTGTAGGTATTTTCCAAGCGTTAAACTACGTATACTTTGTGTTACATACCCACGGTAATCTTTTGGCATAATATAATAACCGAGTATTTTCTTTGTATTAATATCAATTTTAATAATTCCTATTGTTTCACCATTTGAAGTTTGGCCTCCTAAAGGCGTTATGAACATTGTACGGTTATCAGGTGCAATTACTATTTGATCTGTAGGTAATTTCCCGTACCACGCTCCCCCTGTAAGATTGTATGGGACCCAATCTATAAATAATTCCATTGTCTTATGAGTTATATCATACCGCAGTAAATGACCTGTTGGAATCATTT
>CAMTVZ010000171.1:0-2326 GCA_947085285.1 uncultured Ignavibacteriota bacterium | reverse complement strand
CCGTTGAGCCAAGCACAGCAATGTGTTTGGCAAAAAATTTGTCGGCATCCATAAAAAGACGTTCCCCCTTTAAAAGTGATATCTCGCCAATCGAAAATTGCTGCTCGCGATAAGATGAAAAAATTGTTTGTAAATCTTCTTTATTGGTGTAATAAATTGGGTCGTTTACAGTTGGGAATCTGTTTACACCTTTTTCGAATTTACCATTTACGAGTGTGCCAATAAGCTGAATAACGATTTCGGTTTTTTCGATAGCTTCAGAAATCAACCCCTGGTTAACAGAGACCTGACGATTATCTGTGATAAGTCCGATTATCTGTGAATCGTCGCATGGAATTAAAACATAGGATCCTAATTGTCCAATTCTGAATGGAGAATCGGATTCGATTGCTTTAACGTCGAGTTCACCATTAATGATTGCAATTACATTATTGCTTGAGATAGATTTGATTGTTGCGATTGTTTTTTTTGTATCCATTTGAGTCAATTATTTTTAAATTTTGCGTTTAATTATTACTAAAGTTTTATCGTCTGAATGTGGATTAGGTTTTTCAAATGAAAATAATCGATCCAATATTTTTTGTGATATTTCTTTTGGCGAAAGTGAATGATGATTTCGTAAAATTTCTTTTAGAGGTTCTTCTCCGAACATCTCGCCGAATTCATTTCTGGCTTCTGTAACACCATCTGTGTATAGAAGAAGAATGTTACCCGGATTTATTAAAGTGCTTTCAGTTTTATATTTTTCATTCGGGAATGGACCCAATATCTGCCCGGTAGTTTCAAGTGTTTCAAATGTATCAGTTTCTTGTCGGTACAAAATTGGATTATTGTGCCCCGCATTGGTAAAAATACACAAACCATTTTTATCGTTGCTCAACTCGCAATAAAAGAGAGTAACAAAATTTGATTCTTTAAACACGTGGTTCAAGAGATTATTGATTTTGCTGATTAGGGTACTCATTTTTGTGTTGAAACCAAAGCCCATGTGCAACGCTCCCGAAACATATAAGGCTTGAGCAGCAGCCGAGAGCCCCTTACTTGCCGCATCTGCGATTACAACGCCGAGTCTATCTTCAGAATTTTCCGCCTCAAGATAATCGAAAAAGTCGCCACCTACAACCTGATCGGGCAACGATACACCATAAATATCATAAAAGTGGAATTTCGCTTCGTGGGGGGGTAGAATACTCTTTTGAATTTCGCTTGCCTTGTCTAAATCTTTTTCTAACAGCTTTGCCTTCTGTTCGATTTGCTTGCTTCGTATAACATTAGTGAGCGATACACTTATAATATTGAGTGTATCTACAAAGCTTTTGTCGACATTGTCGGAATTAAAAGCAAGCATATATTTATAAAGCGTTTTACCTTGATGTTTTATTTTTTCGCCTACACCTGTTGCCGAGTATTGAAGAATCCCTTTCTTTCTTAAGTAATAGTCTGTTTCTGTAGCCAAAAATGTTCTGAGTCTCGGTAATTCAAGGAACAACGGATAATCCCTTAGCTTGAGTTGATAATTGGGTTTAATTTTAGAGATGTCGCCTTCCTGGTACCTTAATATGTATGAATTTGTTTTTGGGTTGAACTTCCATAACCTGCCACCTTTTATTTTTATATCTTCAGAATGGATGATTGCATGGATTACAGATATGAGCAATTCTTCAGTATTAGAAGATGATTGGGATGCGATGTTCTCGATTGTTCTATATAGTTTTCGTATGTGCATAATAATTTTAATTGTGATAATTCATTTCGCCGGCACGAACTTCAATATTTAAAAAATCTTCTTCGGGGGGAATAGGACAGGAATAAATAGGAGAATAAGCACAATACGGATTGTACGCCTTATTTAAATCGATTGTGTAAATGTGTTCAGGGTTTGGATTTTCGTTACCGATTTCAACATACCTACCAATTTTGTAGGTTTCTTTTCCGGAAGTTTTATCCTTGAACCAGAAACTTAAATAATCCTTGAAATTAGCGTATCGCAACGAATCGGAAGGTATGAATTTATAAACATTGATTCTATATTCGCGTTCTTGATAATAAAGTTTGAAGTAACCGTATTTCAGATGCTTGCGTTCGTCGCCTTTTGTTCCAACGACTATCACTGTATCGGGATTTGGATATCTGTAAAGTTTCGATTCAAAGTAAAACGATAAATCGGGTTCGAAATATTTTAAACCAGTGTACTCAATCGTCGTGTCCCGTTGAAAAGGGGATGCGGGCGAAGCCCTGAAAAAGGAATCAGTTTCTGCGCGATAAGTTAAAATATCCTTGATAACTCGTGCACTATCGGCGGCAGTGGTTATTGAATTAGTTTGCT
>CAMTVZ010000170.1:0-7615 GCA_947085285.1 uncultured Ignavibacteriota bacterium | reverse complement strand
GACCAACTCGGAACACTCGGTTCTGGTAACCACTTTCTCGAAATTCAAATCGTTGCAGAGATTTTTGAGCCAGAGACTGCTAACAAATTTGGGTTGCAAAAAAATCAGATTGTAGTTCTCATCCACAGTGGTTCACGCGGTTTGGGGCATCAAGTTTGCACCGACTATTTAGATATTATGCAAAGTGGAATGAAGAAATATGGAATCAACGTTGTTGACCGGCAACTTGCTTGCGTTCCTATTCAATCTAAGGAAGGTCGCAATTATCTTTCGGCAATGGCGGCTTCAGCAAACTTTGCATTTGCAAACAGGCAAATGATTACGCACTGGACGCGCGAAGCATTTCAAAAAATTATTGGCAACGGCGATTTGAAAATTGTTTACGATGTTTGCCATAATATTGCAAAGTTCGAAGAACACAATATCGACCCAAAAATATTTGGCGGAAATGGTGGGAGAAAAAAAGTCCTGGTCCACAGGAAAGGTGCAACGCGAGCATTTCCCAAAGGACACAAGGCATTACCTATCGAGTTGCAGGAAACAGGACAACCTGTTCTGATACCCGGTAGCATGGGAACTTGCTCGTATGTTCTTGTCGGCACCGAACAGGCAATGCAAGAAACTTTCGGCTCTTCGTGCCACGGTGCGGGACGCTCAATGAGCCGGGCACAAGCAAAGCGCGAAACGAGTTCTGAAGAACTATTGAAGCAAATGAAAAACCAAAATATTTTAGTCCGCGCTCAAACTAAGTCCGGTCTTACTGAAGAAAAACCTGATGCTTATAAAAATGTTAGCGATGTTGTAGATGTAATTCACAATGCCGGAATTGCAAGGAAAGTAGCTAAAATGGTTCCAATCGCGGTAATGAAGGGTTAATTGCTCTTACTACTAATTTTTTTTATATTATCAACGAAAAAAAATGAATATATAAAATGAGAATCTTTCTAAAATCGAAAATACATAATGCTACAGTAACAGAAGCCAACTTGAAATACGTTGGCTCGATTACTATCGACGAATCCTTAATGAGTAAAGCCGATATTAAAGAATACGAAAAAGTGCTGGTTGTGGATAACACAAACGGCAACCGATTAGAAACGTATGTAATTAAGGGGAAGAAAAACTCGGGACATATTTGTATGAACGGCGCTGCTGCGCATTTGATAAAGAAGGGGGACGAAATTATTATAATGACATTTCAGATTACAAACAAACCGGTGAAACCGACAATTGTAATAGTAGATAAAAAAAATAAATTTGTAAAATACACGAAAGAAGAGTTAGCAAAGCTTAACACACAGGGCTGCTGAAAGAATGAACTCCAGACCAATCGGTGTATTTGATTCGGGTATCGGCGGACTAACAGTCGTTAGGGCTTTGATGCAGCGACTTCCCGCTTTTCAAAAGAGAATTAAATTGGTATTATGGAAACGATTTTAAAAAATTGGGATATAAAAATGAAAAAGCACCGCTTTAGTACAAAACCTAAAGAAGTGCTTCTTCGTCGTGATTCTGACTCCAATATAAAGAACTTTTTCCAATTTGTCAATATTTTAATTATATGAACTCTAAACCCATCGGCGTATTCGATTCAGGTATCGGCGGACTCACGGTTGTCCGCGCTTTGATGAACCGTTTACCGCACGAGAATATAATCTACTTCGGCGATACTGCACGTGTACCTTACGGACCTAAATCAGCACAGGTCGTTCGCGAATATTCAGCACAGGATACCGATTTCCTCCTTTCAAAAAATGTGAAGATGATTGTGATAGCTTGCAACACTGTGTCATCCGTAGCTATCGATGTTGTGCAGAAGCGGGCTAAAATGCCGGTAGTTGGGGTAATATTGCCCGGTGCTGAATGTGCCGTTAAGCTAAGCAAGAAGAAACGCATCGGAGTTATCGGAACACTTACAACAGTATTAAGTAACGCATACACAAATGCCATACATCAAATCGATTCGTCGGTCGAAGTGTTTGCACAGGCATGTCCTTTATTCGTCCCTCTTGCCGAAGAAGGTTGGACGAATCATCCAGCTACTGAATTGATAGCAAAAGAATATCTTTTCCCACTTAAACTCCAAAAAATTGATACACTTATTTTAGGATGCACACATTATCCGATACTCGAGAAGGTAATACAAAAAGCTATAGGCGAAACAGTGCAACTCGTCGATTCGGGCAACTGCACTGCCGAGGCAGTTGAGCGAATTCTTGACGAACAAAATTTACGTAACCCAAGTAAATTAAAAGCTAATGTACAATTTTTCGTTAGCGACCTGCCACACAAGTTTTTAGAGATTGGTGAACAGTTCCTTGGACAAAAAATGGGAGTAGTGAAGAAGGTGCATGTGGAGTGATTTTAAATTTTTTAGATTTTATATTTTAGATTTTAAATTTGGGATTTTAGATGGTTGATGAATAGTTAAAACAAGATTAATGCTTTGTCATCCATCTTTTTTTTCGTATATTTTACTCGTTAAAAATGATTATGAATATGCAATCTGAAGAAATACTATCAATCTTCAAATCCACCGAAGCACTGTTAGAAGGACATTTTAAGTTGAGCTCGGGATTACACAGCCCACAGTACTTCCAGTGTGCGAAAGTGCTGCAATATCCAAAACACTGTGAAATACTCTGTGCCTGTATCGCACAGTTCTATAAAGATATGAATATTGATGTAGTGGCTTCGCCAGCTTTGGGCGGAATCGTAGTGGGTCAAGAAGTAGGGCGGCAATTAAATGCACGTACAATTTTTACAGAGCGTCAGGATGGAGTTATGCAACTCAGGCGCGGATTTGAAATTAAACCTGGCGAAAATGTACTCGTATGCGAAGATGTTGTTACAACCGGAGGCTCAACTCAAGAAGTAATTAAGATAATGCAAGATGCTGGTGGAAATGTTGTAGGAACCGCATGCGTAGTCGACAGAAGTGGCGGCAAAGTAAAGTTTAATGTTCCTAACCAATTCTCTATTCTGAAACTTGAGGTAATAACTTATAATCCAGATGAATGCCCCCTTTGTAAACAATATATTCCTATTATTAAACCCGGAAGTCGAGGAATCAAATAGAGCAAATATATGTTCGAAAATAAAATTTTTAGCCATTTATTAATAGCATTAATAATCGTAGTTGCCTCGTGGATTGTCGGTAAAGTAATTAAATTTTTACTGAATGTTTTCGGCAGGAAGATTCTTGCAAAAACAAAAACTACACTCGACGATAGAATAATCGAAGTCCTTCGTGGTAATGCAACTCTAATTTCTGTAATCATCGGAGTTTACGTCGGAATTGAACATATCAGTAAAATTTTAACACCCGACGACATCACACTAAATCAAATTTTATACTATCTACAAATAGCAACATTTATAATAATAGTTCTTGCGGTTGCACGCTTAATAAGCCGACTCATTGGAGGAATATTTGGATGGTATATGGAAGAGGTTTCGCGTAAAACTCAAAGCAACCTAACCGCAACTATTGCTCCACTCACAAAGAAAATTATAAGCATCGTAATATTTCTGACAGGCTTGATGATTATATTAGAACACTTTGGTGTTAGTATCGGAAGTCTGCTCGTTTCACTGGGAGTCGGTTCTTTGGCAATTGCACTTGCAGCACAAGATACACTGGCAAATATGGTTGCCGGATTTGTAATTATGATCGACAGACCATTTCGTGTGGGCGATAGGATACAACTTCCATCGGGCGAAATAGGCGATGTTACACAAATCGGTTTGAGAAGCACACACATATTAAACTTCGACAATAACCATGTCGTTGTACCTAATGCTGAAATAATAAAATCACGGCTTATAAATTTTTCATATCCGCAGGAAACTGTACGTGCATATGTTGATGTAGGAGTTGCTTACGGAACCGACGTTAATTTAGCACGAAATATTTTGTTAAATATTGCAAACAACCATCCCGATGTATTAAAAGATCCAGCCGCAGAAGTTTTCGTAATCGAATTCGGCTCATCGGCACTGATTCTTCGTCTCAATATGAGAACATCTGATTTCAAACTGAAGTGGTCGGTCGAAACTTCGGTACGCGAAACAATTTATAATTCGTTTAAGGAAGCCGGAATAATAATTCCACTCCCACAGCAAGTTGTGCATCTTATTGAAAAAAATGAAATTAAAACTTCTTAACCGAAAAGTAGTTTACAACGGAAAAGTATTCAACACAATCGTCGATGATGTTGAATACGAATCCGGCAATCGTTCAATACGTGAAGTTGCTGACCATTCGGGTGGTGCAGTAATCTTTGCAGTCTTCCCCGACAAGAAAGTTATTCTAATAAAACAGCATCGTTACCCAATTGATAAATTTATTTATGAATTACCCGCTGGAAAACTCAACCCAAACGAAAACCCAATCGATTGTGCCAAACGCGAGTTAGAAGAAGAAACTGGATACAGAGCTAACAAGTGGAAGAAATTGACTGCTATTTATACAACACCTGGCTTTTGCAACGAGCAACTTCATATCTTCATGGCAGAAGATTTATATCCAGCAGAGAACGGAAGGAATTTAGAAGAAGGCGAGCTTACAATGACTGTTGAAATTCATCCATTACAAAAAGTTATGGAGATGGTTGAGAATCAAGAAATCGTAGATGGAAAAACTATTTGCGGAATAATGATTGGAAAGACAATATTAGAAAAACATAAATAACTGCCACTAATCCGTTAACTGACGGACGAAATTGCACTAATTTATTTGTGTCAATTAGTGAAATTAGTGGCAATTTTTCCCTTTAATTTATAAGTTTAAATTTTTAATTAACTATATGACCCCAGTAGAAATAATCAGAAAAAAACGCGACGGACAAAAACTCTCCCGTCAAGAAATGGAATTTTTAATCAAAGGATATGTAGAAGGTAAGATCGCTGACTATCAAATGTCGGCATTTTTGATGGCGGTATATTTTAACAAAATGGATTTTGATGAAACGACTATCTTCACAGATATTATGTTGAACTCCGGTATCATTGTCGACCTATCCTCCGTTCCCGGAATCAAAGTCGATAAACACTCAACTGGCGGGGTGGGCGACAAAGTTTCGCTAATCCTCGCCCCCTTGGTAGCAGCCTGCGGTGTTCCCGTTCCGATGATTTCTGGTCGTGGACTCGGTCATACTGGCGGTACTCTCGATAAACTTGAATCGATTCCCGGATTTCGTACAAACCTTTCACTCGAAGAATACAAATCTGTTATTAACGACACCGGTATCGTAATGATCGGGCAAACAAAAGAGATTGCACCTGCCGACAAGAAAATGTACGCACTGCGCGATGTAACAGGAACGGTCGAGTGCATTCCGCTGATTGCCGGTAGTATTATGAGTAAAAAGTTAGCCGAAGGAATTGATGCTCTCGTTCTCGATATAAAAACCGGACGCGGAGCTTTTATGCAATCGCGTGAGAACGCAATTGAGTTGGCAAAAACTTTAATTGCGATTGGAAATAATTTCGGTAAAAAGACAATCGGCTTTCTAACAGATATGTCGCAGCCACTCGGTTACGCTGTAGGCAACTGGCTCGAAGTCGTTGAATGTGTTGAATGTATGCGTGGTAAAAATGTTCCCGATTTAATGGAGGTAACTTACCTACTCAGCGGTGCGATGGTTATGTTGGGTGGAAAAGCAAAATCAATTGAAGAAGGTGTTGCGAAATGTAAAGAGACTATCAGTTCGGGTGCGGCTTATAAAAAATTCCTGCAGATGGTCGAACGGCAGGGCGGCGATAAATCTTTCATCGAGGATTTAACAAAATATCCAAAGAGCAAATATTCGTTGGAGATAAAAAGTCCTTCCGACGGTTATGTTCAAAACATAGACGCGCTTGAAGTCGGATTTGTGGGAATTATGGTTGGCGCCGGAAGAATGAAAGTTGATGATGTTATAGATATGAAATCCGGAATTTTATTCCATAAAAAAGTTGGAGATAAAGTTGCGGCAAACGAAACACTCGCAGTCGTTTTTGCAGATGATAAAACAAAACTCGATGCTGCAGGTGAAAGATTGCGGCAAGCAATTCGGATTGCGGCTCAACCAGTTTCTCTTCCACCTCTCATACACGCATTGATAGATGAAAATGGGGTGAAGGAGTGGAAGGGATAATTATTTTTTAATATAAATACAAAAACTTGGCAGAGACACGTCGTGGCGTGTCTCTACTCATAACTGCTGGCAATTTTGTATTCATCCACGAGACCCATCCGTCCCGAAAGCATTCGGGACGGACTGAATCGGCTCTTTTCAAAGATCTAAGAATTAAATTTTATCGCATCAAAATAAGTTTCTTGGTTTCACTAAACGAACCAGACTGCATTCGATAAAAGTAAACACCGCTTGGTAGCAACACGCCATGGCGCGTCGCTACAGCATTAAACTCAACTTCATAACTGCCAGCAGGTTTGTATTCATCCACCAGTGTTGTAACTTCACAACCCAGCATATCATAAATTTTTAAAGTTTGCCAACTGCCTATTGGCGACTGCCATCTGATTTTAGTGCTTGGGTTAAATGGATTCGGATAGTTCTGTTCCAATGAAAAATTTGTAGGCACTGTACCTAAATAATTTTCGACACTTACCCTTGAGTCAACAACGACAATTCCATCGAAAGTTAGAGCAGTAGGTATTCCCTCGTTGAATAACAAATCGGAGATAGTTACAGGGTATGTTCCGTAAGGTGTAGATGATAACACTTTCAGGCGAACTTTTAATAAAATTCCGGAATTACTCACGGCATCGCTTCCCGCCGCAGCAATCGTGTACGACCCAGCATTAGAAGAAAAACCGGAAGCTGTCCAACCTTCGCTCATTGTTCCTACTGTAAGGGGAGTTAGAGGTTCGAAATATGCAGGATTGAAATTAAGTTTAAACTGAGCCGAGAATATTCCAGATTGGTAACGTTCAATGTATATTCCGAGATGTGCCCAACCACCCACGCCAACCGAATCGGTCATAACTCTGACTCGGATATCGTACAGAGTGATATCGCTGCTTGTCCCGATTGCACCAACCGAGTCTTCAACGGTTACTCTGATAATTCCACTTTTCTTCGCACTCAATAACCCTGTATTGGTTATTGAAGCTTTCGATGTATCCGTTACACTCCATTTTAGGGGTGGATTTATAGTACCTACTGCATTAAACCGGAGTGTATCGCCGGCAACTAATGTAGCCGTTTGTGGATTAACTGAGAGAATAGACCTGTTCTGAACAGTTAAACTTCCATTTCGGATATTACCGTAGAGACTTTCGTTGAATATTAAATCGGAGATATTAAAGCCAGTGCCACCGGTATGAATATTCGTTGCTTTACAATTAAGATAGACAAGTACCTGAGTACCTACACCATTCAATCGGGATGCACCTGCGAACGAAAGTATAATTTTACCGGAAATTATTTGAATGGTAGATTGTCCGAACTGCTGTAATAATGTGCCGGATTCTGTTGTCCCATTTATTGTTACTAAATTCGGATCGAACGAAACAGAAAATTGACCGGAAGCAATATCTACTTGGCTTAAGTCAGTAACATAAACAGGCATCAAAAACGATCGACCTTGAATAAAAGTAGTATCGCGT
>CAMTVZ010000169.1:0-1884 GCA_947085285.1 uncultured Ignavibacteriota bacterium | reverse complement strand
ACAAATGCGGCGCATTCCGGACGCACCAGGTGTTAGTGTTGTGAATGTATTCCGAATATTCATCCAATATATTTTTTACACGTTGAGCAAAATGCGGATCGCCAAAGCGTGCTCGTAATTCGTTATCAGAAACACGTTTTAAAACTGCTACAGCGCTATGATTGCTCTGTTCCCAAACAAGGGGAGATAATTCCTGGAACAAAGCGCCAGCTTCCGGATTCCAAGTCCACCATAAATTGTAAGCCAAAGCTTTTAATTGCCTGACAAGTGATTCGCGAACAGCAGGAGTAAATTCTTGATCTTTCACTTTTTCTTTCATGCTATTTTTTATGTCTTATTACTTCAGATAATAGAGGAGCGGATTCGGATAGATACGACATTCTTCTGCTATGCGTGTACCGTTTATTTTCCCTTCGTCACGAATCTGATATAATCTTGGTACAATCTTATCGCGCAGTTCGATAGGTGTCATCGGATTCAGATAAATCCCGGTTCCCCCTTCAAAGCCTGCAGGCACATTTATTCGCCACTTGATTAAAACATGCCAGGGCATTTTATAAACCGAATCGACTGGTGTGTAATACCACTCTTCGTTGCATGAGATACTGCTTCCCATTGCAGCATGGAAGGCATGAACAAGATTACTGACACCTCGAATTTCTTCATCAGTATGTTCGTAGGGCCTTCCGAACGGTGATTTCGAGTAAATTTCTATCGTCGGGAAACGATGTCCGATTCCTACAAAAGCAATAGCGTAATCGTTTTCTGCGATTATCAAATTAAATCGAGCTGCAAAATTTACTGCTAAGTCGTTAAAAACATTCGGGTCTTCTCGTAGCATTTTATTTTGCCGTTGAATCGAAGAGCCCCACTCGTCGAGAGCTACAAGTTGTTTGTGTAGATGATCCATTGAGGCGCCAGCTGGTCTGAGCCAATTCTGAAACACACTTATGTATCTTGCATACCGATTATTGTCGATGATATCTTTCATTGCATCGATTGTGAATTTAAAATATTGATAGTGGTCGTCAGGACTCATCATACCCGATGAGAAGAGTTGCGAGTCCCATTCGGCATCTGGTTGAAAATGCAATCGTGCAATAACTATCTCGTGCGAACCTCCAAAGAAAGCATCTGCCATAGCAAGTTTATCGTATGGGTGCATTTTCTTAATTTGCTCTTCAGTTTTTCCTGTCTGCTTCAATTTAAAATCTAATAGCCCCTCGATATGACTTATTCCTTTTGGAGTTGAAAGATACTCGTCGCGCCATTTTTTTCTTTCTTCTGGAATTCTGTAATTATAGTTTTTCCGCCAGTAATCGAGTGTAACTATTTCGAATAAATTTGTGATTCTTCTGAATTCAGCTGTTGTTTCAGAATAGTTTTCAGCCAGTAAATATTTCAAGGTTTTGTAACCAGTTTCCGTTTTTATCAACCTTGCTTTTTCCGGTGGAGTATCAAAATACCTATCGGGGCAAAAACTACAGTAGTCGCGTCGCGTTGCCGATTCTAACGGCTTTGCTGTCGAGGGTATTTCGTTACTAATTGGTTTCGAACCCCTACCCGGAACTGCCCAAACTTCTGTTTCTGTAAATGGATTTATCTGTTTAACAGTCCCATCGGGCATTATGTTGTAATATAAATTGTATTGCATAGGTTTACTTTCCCATCGCCCAATTTAACATTTTATCTACTTTATTGATGTTTTCAGCTTCAGCGTAATATCTGATTAACGGTTCAGTTCCAGAAGGACGCACTAACATCCATCCATTTTCAATATAATACTTAAAGCCATCGATAGTTTCAATTCGACGTACCGGAATTCCTGCAATTTCTTTAAGAGATGTCTTGAAACGTTTCATTATTTGAATTTTTTCTTTTTGT
>CAMTVZ010000168.1:0-9555 GCA_947085285.1 uncultured Ignavibacteriota bacterium | reverse complement strand
TGAATTTAAGACTTTCCATAATAAAGGTCAAGTTTTTAATATTGTGTTGACTTTTTACGCGGCCTAATGTAATATGTGGGTGGAATTTTCTATTTTCAATTTCAAAACCTAATTTTTCGAGTTCTACATCCAACGAGCGCTTTAGTTTTATCAATGTTCCAGATGTTTCTTCGGCTCCAACCCATATAACCCTTGGTCGATTCCAATTAGGAAAACATCCCACGTCAACGTATTCAATCTGAAACTTCTGATATTTTCTTCCAGCTGTTTCGAGGATCTGTGTAATTGCTGGGAGTAATTCGTCATTCGTTTCACCCAAAAATTTTAGAGTGATATGAAATTTATCGGCAGTCTCCCATTTTACATCAGCATCCGATTTTTTTAACTCTGCCTGAATTTCAGTCAGTTGGTTTTTTACTGAAATCGGCGTATCGATTGCTATAAAAAGTCTCATAAATTTAAAATTTTATTTCTTACAATTTCCATTGCGCTTTGTGATGCTCGAAGTTTTATAATCGATCTAATATCCCCAAAATAAAATTTTTGTGCGAATGTTTCGTTCTTATCTGAGTAACCGATCCAGACTAAACCGACTGGTTTTTCTATAGTCGCCCCACCAGGTCCTGCTATTCCTGTCGTCGAAATTCCTATATCTGTTTTTGAAACCTTCCGAATACCATCCGCCATTGCTTTGGCTACTTCTTCGCTTACTGCACCATGTTTGATTATCAGTTCTTCAGGAACATCGAGTAACTCAATTTTTGATTTATTGCTGTAAGTTACAATGCCTCGTTCAAAATATTTTGAACTCCCCGGAACATTCGTAATCCGATCTGCAATTAAACCACCTGTGCAGGATTCGGCGACAGAAATTGTTAATCCTTTTTCTGTTAACATCTTACCGATAACTTCTTCTAATTCTTCTTCGTCAACACCATAAATATAATTGCCTGCTTTTACTCGAATATAAGTTTCAATTTCACCTAATTTTGTTTCGTTGGCAGAACTATTCGTTCCTATAATTGAAATACGTAACCTGACACCTGTTGGTGCAGGAAGAAAAGCTAAAGTCGATTTTAGATTAGCAGTATCTACGAGTAATGTGTTAACATCGCCTATCAGTTCAGCCAACGATGCTTCGGTTATACCCGTGGTTTTTAATGTGCGATGTAAAATTTGTTTACCTACATTGAGAGATTTTAAAAATGGTACAATATAGTCGCTCATCATTCCCTTCATCTCCACAGGAACACCTGGCATTACTATGAAGTGTTTATTTTTAAGCTCAAAATGAAAACCTGCAGCAGTCCCATATTTATTTTGAATGATATTACAATCTTCCGGAACAAGTGTTTGCTCGTCGGCTGCAGCGTTCCACTTTAAATTTCGAAGTTCTAAAATTCGTTTTATGTTTTCTTTTACTTTATTATCGATTATAAGATGTGTGTTAAAAAATTTACACACGGCTTTTTTAGTAACATCGTCGTGTGTTGGACCGAGCCCACCAGTTACCAACACCAAATCGTTCTCGGAAAAATATTTCTCGAAGGCAGAAATGATATCGGTTGGGTTGTCGCCAATCGTTATTATGTTCCGTACGGATATTCCAATCTTGTTTAATTGCTCAGCAATATACGATGCGTTAGTGTTCACAACCTGACCAATCAGCAACTCGTCGCCAATGGATATTATTGAAGCATTCATATTATCAACACCGCAATTTGTAAAACTAAATTAGCATAGATCCCTGCTATAACATCATCTAACATTATACCCCAGCCGAGTTTTAATTTTTCGGCTTTTCGACAGGGGAATGGTTTCACGATATCGAAAATCCTGAATAACACAAATGCAGAAATCATGATTATTAAATTAGAAGGGAGAAATAGGAGTGAGATCCACATTCCTACAAATTCGTCGATTACAACAACCGATGGATCGTTGCCAAACGATTTTTCTAAAACCGAAGAAGTGATAACCCCGATAAAAAAAATTAAAATAATTAACGGTATAAAATAATAAGTGTTGCCGATTCCGCTAATGAAGAAAATTGCTAAACTGAGAGCCGAACCCGCCGTACCGGGGGCGATAGGAAAGTAACCGGTAAAAAGTCCCGTTGCGATGATACGTGCTGCGAAAGGAATTTTTTTATTCGATTGCATCTGAAGTATTTTTTTTATAGAGAGATTGGATGAATTTCCGATTGTAATAAATGTACGAAACGCCTGTCCATATCGTTAAAATAGTAACGAGTATCATCATACCGAAAAGCACTTGAGGATGAAGTAAGTTGTCGATCAGGTCGTATAATGTTGGATGTTTAATTTGAAGTAACGGAATCGTTCTGACTACATAAAGAACTAATATATAATAGATAACCACATACTGTATCGTTGTTTTAGCTTTTGCTAAATATGTAGTAACAATTGGTTGGTCTTTCCATTCGGCGATTGAACGTAGGACGGTAATCAGAAGATCACGAAAAACAATTATCGCAACCATCCAGATATCTATCAAATTCAAATAAGCAAATGCGATAAGAGCTGTGGAAGATAAAATTTTATCGGCAAGTGGGTCCATGAATATACCAAAGCGGCTGATGTTGCCCCATTTGCGAGCAGCCCATCCGTCGTACCAATCGGTAAGTGCTGCTATAATGAAGACGGCTAATGAAATTTGTTTGTAGAATAAGGAATCAGAAATGAACAGGAGCAAAAAAATTGGCGTGAGAATAATTCTTAGAAAAGTGAGTGAGTTTGGTAATGTAATTGTAACATTGTTAGCCATAGGCATATTTAAAGAAAAATTTGGATTTATGCAAGTAAAACAAAAAAGCCCAACTCGTTGGTCGGGCTTTTTATAAAACCATAGTTTGAAAGCCTATGCAGCTTTTGTAACTTTACCTTGTTTTATACAGGTAGTACAAACTTTTACGCGTGCAGGTTTTCCATTCACACTTGCGTGTACCTGTTTTAAGTTAGGCAACCAACGCCGGCGAGTGCGGTTATGGGCATGACTTATATTATTGCCGCTAAGCGGTCGTTTTCCGCATATTTCACATACTTTTGACATAACTAATTCCTTCTAAATGGTCTAAACTCTAAAATTTTGTGTGTCAATATAGTCAAAAAGATGGAAAGATGCAAAAAAGTTTGCTTTTTGAAAAAAATAATATTATTATGAAACAGCGTCCGATAGGTTTCATAAAGTTACATTAAACGGGCCAGGAGTTTATGAAATTATTTTTTTTTAATTTTATTGTATAACTAAATTAAAGAGAGGTATTATGTGGTTTGTAAAATTATTATTTACGGTAATTTTCATTTTTGGGATCTTTTTTGATTCATTAAACGCTTCTTCGACTGATCTACCAACAGAATATTTAATCCCCATAACGATTTCAAATTCAGGACAAACAAATACGCGCACAATTATATTTGGAGGTAACAAAGATGCAACCTATTGTATAGATAATGTTTTGGGTGAATACGAACTTCCACCTCAACCTCCATCAGATGCGTTCGATGTTCGGTTTTTAGATTCACGGGTTGGCAACAACGCTTGTATGGGTAATGGTTTGGAACGCGATTTGAGACCTTGGCTAACAATTGTTACATCGGATACTTTTCGCATAAGATTTCAAGCAGGAGTAGCAGGTTATCCGATTGAAATTACATGGCCCAGTAATCTGTCTGAATATTTTATCTCGGCATCAATGCGAGTCTTTAGTACGACGATCGATATGTTAACCTCAAACAATATCGTTATTAATGATGAGGATATCAATTCGGTAAGAATAATTACCACAGTCAAGCCCATGGGTGGTGTACCAGTTCTCCCGCAAATCCCCGTTCTGATAGCACCTACAAATAATTCAATGTCAACATCAACTTCCCAAACTCTCAGGTGGAACCTGATAAACGAGGCTATCTCGTATAATATACAAATGTCGAATGATACCAATTTTACAAATCTACTGTTAAACGAAGTAGTTACTACTAATTATTATTTTATTGAGTATTTAAAAATAGGTAGAAGCTATTACTGGCGGGTGAAGGCAAATTATCATGGAGTCAGTAGTGAATTCTCTAGATTTTGGAATTTTAAGCTATGTTTCCAGCGTCCTTCAGGGCCTGTGAGAAATATTTCACCAGCATATAATTCGTCTGATCTACCATCGACTATAACATTTAGGTGGACATCAGTAGCAGATGCTGCAGGATATGTCTTCAGAATCTGGGAAACTGATTATTTAGGTTGGGACTGGCGAATGATAATCGACATGATAGTAGATACAAATTTCATTACAATTCATAATCTTAAAAAAGATTCAAAATTTATCTGGGGGGTATATCCTTTTAATGATTGCGGAACGTATTGGGTTTGGGATCATTGGCCGTTCCAGACTGAAACTGGGAATTCGTATTTTACCTTCAGTCAAGTAGATTATGCCGCTAAATCTAATAAAATTGTTTGGTGGGCGGGAAATTATAATGCAGGAAATATTATTGATGAAGCCATAACTCGAAACGCCTGGCCCGCAGGTATTACATTTGGAGTCATTCCGCGAGCCGATAGCTTGAAAAACTACGGTTGGGCTCATTTAAAAGTGACGAAGAAAAGAAATTGGAAACGAATATTACCTCATACTGAATCTGCTAGAGGTTTTGATTTATGGGGTAACATTAGGTGGAGAGGCAAAAGGAATTTTCCCAATCTGAAATACCATAATAATCATCTACTCGGCGAATTGTTGGCGCTCAAAATTAATATTAAAATTAGCGACCTTGGAATCACCCAGCAAGGTTTTGGTGAACTTATCTACTCCGACTCCATTTCACCGTCAAGTGTCTGTAATGGTAAAACAATTCGACACATATCTAAATTAGCAGATACAGCATTGACATATTTAGCATTCAAATATGACAAATATTGGATGTTTCAGGATCTAGATTCAGTAATCTCACGGATAAATCGGGCTTTTCAAGGTCCAGTCGAACTTGCTACTGTCAATCCTTTGAGACTTAGGAGTTCACGTTCTATCGAGGATGTTCCCTTTTTAAGAATAAATCCTGCGGGTTCTTCTTATGCCGGTGAAACGGAATTAGAAAACACCGAAACAGAGACTCCTCATGATTATGCATTATTACAAAATTATCCAAATCCTTTTAATCCTTACACGAGCATTGAGTTTCACCTAAAGGAGGTGGCGTATGTAACTATCCAAGTGTATAATACGCTTGGGCAACAAGTTGCATTATTAACGAATCGGGAAATTTATGATAAAGGACGACATGAAATCATATTCGAAGCGGGAAATCTTCCGAGTGGTGTTTACTTTTATAGAATGGTCATCGAAAATTTAGACGACAACCTAAAACAACAGACTTTTATGAAGAAAATGTTGTTGCTGAAATAAGGACATTTGTCCTTAATATTTGTTTCTTATATAGGGCGGTTTACGATACCGCCCTATGCATAACGACATTAGTATGAAAGAAAATAATATTAATTAAAAAATTTATGGAGGATTTATGCGAAGCAAAATTTTGCTGCCAATATCAATTAGTATTTTATTTTCACTGCTGTTTAATAATTTCTCATATTCACAATCTTCTGATTATCGCTTCCAATTATTCTTCTTTACAAATGAATCTACACTTCTGCGGTCATTAACTTTTGGTGGACATACAGATGCATCTTATTGTATTGATCAGAATTTAGGTGAGGAGGAACAACCCCCTAGCCCACCTGCTCCTTCGTTCGACGTTAGGTTCATCGACCCTCGTACTTTCAACGTAAATTGTATGGGATTAGGACTCAATGTTGATATTCGGAAATGGAGTAATATTTCAACAATAGATACTTTTAAAATTAAAATTCAATATGTAGGAAATGAATTACCCCTAACACTTAGATGGAATAATAATTTTTCTAACTATCTAATTTCAGCAAGATTGACAAATAGATTGAACAATCCAACCATTAATGTTGATATGTTAGATCAAACAGAATATGTACTTGATGACCCAGATATCTTGACATATTTTATTGTTGTGGAGAAGAAACCAGTATGGGTAAACACTCCACCACCAACTCCAATACAATTATACCCTTATAATCGAATGAGTGTTTATGAGGATTCAGTATTATTGGTTTGGACACCAGTTGGTAGTGCTGATCGTTACAGCGTTCAGATTGCTAAAGATTTTTTATTTAACAACTTGGTTTTTAGTGATTCTGCATTAACAGATACCACCTTATTATTCCGCCGGTTGGAACTTAATGTTTTGTATTATTGGAAAGTTCAAGCAATCAATAGTAATGGTTACAGTTGTTATACCATTCATACCTTTAAGTATATTATTCCACGATTACATTCTCCTAACTTAATATCTCCTTACCCGTATGCGACTGGTATTTCGAGAACACCGATATTAACTTGGCAACGTGTACTAGGTGCTACATCTTATGAATTACAGGTAGCGACTGATGACTCTTGCAAAAATTTGGTATTCCACGATAGTACAATAACTGCAACTCAACAACAAATTGGACCATTAGAAATTGACCGAGTTTATTATTGGCGAGTCCGTGCGAGAAATATGTTAGAAATCTCGTCTTACTCGTCTATAAGCAATTTCAAAGTTTCATTACCTAAAGCTCCTCGATTGTTGTCGCCTCTAGATAAAGAGTTAGGTGTTTCATTCCGTCCAAATTTTATGTGGGACGGGGAGACAGGCATAATTTATTATAGGTTACAGATAGCAAAAGATTCATTGTTTGAAGAAATTTTATTTGATGATTCAACATTGACTCGAAGTTCTAGCCAGGGGGGCCCATTAACAAATAACAATAAATATTATTGGAGGGTACGAGCATTGAATGCTTGCGGTTGGGGAAAATATTCTCAGGTAAGAGAATTTACAGTTTCAATTCCCTCTGTACCAAATTTAAAATTACCTCCAAATGGAGCTATTGATATTTCAATCAAACCTCAATATAATTTGTACTCACAATACGGTGCAAATTCTTATTACATACAAATTTCCCGAGATTCCTTATTTAATCAGATCGTCGATGAAGACACCTTGAAATGGTATAGGAATAATTTTAAACCTCTTCTTGTTAATACAACATATTATTGGCGTGGACGGGCAATTAATGATAACGGAGCAAGCGAATTTTCGCGCGCCTCACAATTTACTACAGGGACCGATTCTATTGATCTACGAATTTCAATCCCACTATTTTTTAACACAAGTAGCACAAAAAAAGATACACTGAAATTTGGTTTACACAAGTTTGCAACATATTGTATAGACCAAAACATAGGGGAATATGAACTGCCGACGGTTGGTTCTGGTTATGATGTCAGGTTTATTGATTCAAAAACAGACTCTTCGAGTTGTTTAGGTTATGGATTAAAATTTAATTATACACCATGGAATTGGTATGATAGAGATAGGATCGATTCTTTCAAAATTTCTATTCAAGCTAACCACGCTGATTATCCAATAGAAATTTCCTGGCCAGACTACTTGAGTACATATTACAACTTTATCGAAATCTGGGATGTAGGCGGTAACCAGATTGTAGATATGTTGAGTTCAGACAGAATCGTAATTAGTAGCCATTTAAGTAACAAACTCATGATATATACAATGAAGATTGTAGAAGGGACGTGGACGGGTATTAGTTGGCTGGGTTCTCCGGTCGATGGTGCTGAAATTAATACTTTAACTCCAACTCTAACATGGACTTATTGGGGAGATGTAAATAGCTATCGTATTCAACTTGCTACTAACCCTATGTTTTACAACCCAATAATTGACGATTTCTGGATAGCTCAAACATCTAAAATTGTAGGACCATTAGTACCAGCGACTAGATACTATTGGAGAGTAAAAGCAAGAGGGACTGCTGGAGAAACCTTCTGGAGTCCAATATTAAGATTTACAACTCCTTCCATCGTTAGCGTAAGGGATAAGGATATTGTTCCCGACGAATATCGATTATACCAAAATTATCCAAATCCTTTTAATCCCAACACAAACATTGAGTTTCAGTTAAAGGATATGGCCTATGTAACTATCCAAGTTTTTAATACGCTTGGGCAACAAGTTGCATTATTAACAAATCGGGAAATTTATGATAAAGGACGACATGAAATTATATTCGAAGCGGGAAATCTTCCGAGTGGTGTTTACTTTTATAGAATGGTCATCGAAAATTTAGACGACAACCTAAAGCAACAGACTTTTATGAAGAAAATGTTGTTGCTGAAATAAGGACATTTGTCCTTAATATTTGTTTCTTATATAGGGCGGTTTACAATACCGCCCTTTTTTTATTCAAAAAAATATCTTGCCCCAATAGCACCATTCATATTCAGTGTGGTTCCGGGAATGAGGTCGAGTATCGGTGCAAGTTCAATAAAAAAATCGACAGGTGCTTGCTTTAATAAGAAGCCGATTCCGAAAACACCACGAACACCAATGCGACCGCTATTCTTATCTCCAAGTCGAATCCTGCCGCCAACACCATAATATACAGGAATACGCTCCTTAGTCTTTATTAAATCGAAGTCGTGCCAAAGATAATCGGCGTGCATGTGTATGGCAGGATTTTTATAAAACGACCAAGCCAAGCCAGCATCAATTGCATTAGTCGGGGATGTCCAGGTTTTTAAACTTATCCCAGTTGGTTCGCCCAACATTAGTCCGATTCCGAATCCTCTTTCCTGCGAAAATGCTATAGTTGCAACAAGCAACAGAATGAGTAATATAGATTTTTTCATCTTAAGCGTTCCATATTTTATTTTAACATCTCAAGTTGATCGCATTAATTACATGAAGTAAAAACTGTTAAAACAGTTTAAAAATATAATTTTTGGTACAGTAACCCACGACTTAAGTCGTGGGTTTTTAGAACGAAGTTCAATTTTTCAACCGTTTCAACGGTTTCTGATTGCAAGCGGTCAACTTGAGTTAACATTATAAACATCTGCAAAATATAAAATATTTATCACGGTTGCAAGTTTCTTAAAAATTTGATTTATTATCATAACTATGATAGTACTAGGAATTGAAACATCGTGTGATGAAACTTCGGCTTCAGTGTTGATTGATGGTGAGGTGAAATCGAACATCATTTCATCTCAAATTATACATCAAAGATATGGCGGCGTTGTGCCCGAGTTGGCTTCGAGGGCGCATCAAAAACTTATCATCCCTGTTGTCGAAAAAGCAATCATCAATGCCGGCATAAATAAAACTCAGATTGATGGTGTGGCAGTTACTTACGGTCCCGGTTTGATTGGAGCTTTGTTAGTTGGGTTAAATTTTGCAAAAGCGTTTGCTTATGGTCTCAGAATTCCGTTTGTTGGAGTAAATCATATGCAGGCACATCTATACTCAAATTTTTTAGGAAAAGAAAAACCAGAATATCCTTTTATATGTTTGATTGTTTCGGGCGGGCACACACAGTTGGTGCTCGTTAAAGAACCGTTTAAACACGAACTATTGGGTGAGACTCTGGATGATGCAGCCGGTG
>CAMTVZ010000167.1:0-5303 GCA_947085285.1 uncultured Ignavibacteriota bacterium | reverse complement strand
TAATACAGACCACTCGCAAGCCCTTCAGCTTCCCATTCGACTTCATGTGTTCCGGGTTCTAATTTTTGATTCAGCAGAACAGCAGTTTCTCTCCCAAAAATATCATAGACTTTCAACGACGTGAACCCTGAACCCTGAACCCTGAAACCTATCTTCGTCCTCGCATTGAACGGATTCGGATAATTTTGGTAAAGCTTAAATCCTTCAGGAACTTCATCAGATATCGGAACTACACTTGTCGGCTGTGAATATTTTAAAACTATGATATCGTTATTATAACCAGCAACACCGATTTCACCTGCAATATAAACATTCAAATTATTATCAACAATTATTGCTTTAGCGCCAGAAATTGTATCGTAATCAGGATATTTTTGAAGCCACTTTTGAATTCCGTCTTTGTCGTATTTAATTGTGGTAATTTTGTTTATACTCGTACCAGTTACATAGACAGAACTAAATTTATCAACGGCTAAACCTTCAGGAAAATCATCCCCTGGTACATCATACCTTCGAACCCACAAAAATTTTCCGATAGAATCATATTTGATTGTACAATAACCACCACTATTTGTAGCTCCAACATCTTTTCCTGTAACTATAATATTATCCTCTGAATCAGTTTTGACAAAATACCCCCTGTCATAAGAAAATGAATCCACCGCTCCATCATAAAATCGTACCCATTGTTGATTACCCTCGCTGTCATACTTAATTGTAACAATATCCTCATCAAATGTGCTGTCCATTGTCGCAGATCCTGTTACATACACATTCCCGTTTTTATCAGATGCGATATCATAAGCGTGATCCCCACTACTTGCTGGTCCGTCCCACGTCTGTGCCCATCGCAGATTGCCGTTCATATCGTAGCTTAATGTAAGGAAATCATCAGGTGCTAACATAGCAATGTTTGAAACTCCGCTCAGATTGATATTTCTAAAAAGGTCTATATCAATTCCCCCACATATAGTGGGATTGGGTGTGTATCTTCTACTCCAGATACTATCACCGGTAGTACTCAGTAAATTAGCTGTCAGGCATCCATCGAAACCTGCATCAAATGTTGCATAACCTGTTACTACAATATTCATATTATTATCTATCGTTAAACTATTTAACTCATTTATCCCCCCTCCGCTTCCCCTATATCTCTTCACCCATTGCTGAACTCCGCCTGAATCATACTTTATGACAATATAATCAACATCGCTTGCACCGACATACACATTGCCTTGCAAGTCAACTGCGATTGATTTTGGTGTTGGTTTTATTCCCCTAGCATCTGAGTATCTTCTCGCCCAAACAAACTGCCCGCTTGAGTTGATTTTTATCGTTACAAATCCCGGTGGTGAGTCCTCATCACTACCTGCTATATACACATTCCCCATCGAGTCAATCGCCATCGCACGTGCATAATCGCTTCCATTGCTCTGGCTGTTGTAGCGGGCAACCCACTCAAGGGTAACCTGAGCGTTTAGTTTCTCTATCATTACAAATGATATAAGTAGTATTAAAATAAATTTCTTCTTCATTGTGTTTTTTCCTTTTGTCCATAAATATCAAACTCAATAATTGCAGGGTGGGTAATCATGCACACTCTTTTACACCTCATATATTTTTACCAAAATCCGTCTTCACTTCAACACAACCAGCGCACGCATTTTATTTACTCCACCTCGCTTTAATCACTCTATCATTATCGCCGTAATCTCTTATCGTTTCGATTTTAAAATAACCTAACTCAGAACAAATTTTTGTTACTTCTGCACTTTGGTTGTAAGCAATTTCAAGAAACAACCACCCGTTTTCTTTGAAAATGCTTCGCGCCACATCTGCAATTCGCCTGTGATAAGTTAAGCCATCGCTGTCGTCGGTCGTTGCAGAGTGTGGTTCATACATACGTATTTCCTCTTGAATTCCTAAAAATTCGTTTCTCGAAATATACGGCGGATTAGAAACGATTACATCGTATTTAGCAAGCCCTGAAACATCATCGAAAACATTTAGCTGCTTTAAATCGATTCTATCGGAAACTCCATTTGCCTCAACATTAGTTTTTGCCACTTCGATTGCCGGTCTGCTTGCATCAATACCTGTAACATTTGCGACAGGAATAAATTTTGCCAAGCTCACTGCAATGTTCCCGCTCCCTACACCAATATCAAGAATATCTAATCTTTTCGGATAATTTTTACTGGTTTCTATAACTGCCTCTACCAACATTTCGGTTTCGGGACGAGGAATTAAAACCCGTTTATCAACTTTGAACTTCAGTCCCATAAACTCAGCTTCCCCAATAATATATTGCAGAGGTTCGCGATTTAAACGCCGCTTAAATAAAGTTTTGAACGATTTCAATTCTGCTTCACGCAATGGTTTATCGTGATGCAAATATAAATCAATTCGATTTTTATAATTAAGCGTGTGGCAAATCAGTAACTCTGCGTTCAAGCGTGAATCATCGAAGCCTTTTTCGTTTAAATAATTCGCCGACCAATCCAATAGTTTTTTTACTGTCCAGGTATTTTCGTTGCTCATTATGATGGAAGAGAAATAAAGAAACTTAAGCTCAGCCTGATTTGTGTATCCGCTATACCTTTGTAGTTGCTTTGATAACGAATTCCCGTATCAAAAAGGAGCACTTTGGAGACTGCACTCCTGATTCCAGCAACCATCAAGCCTCTTTGTTTCGGTACGATGGTTTTATTTTTCACATTGACATTAAAATAAGGCATCGTTTGGGCTTCGAACATCAATTGAGTTCTTTCGTTGATAGTATAAATTAACCCGCCGAAAACGTAGCCCAACTGTTTTTTCTGAATTTCACCATGACTGAAGCTACTATGCGAATCCATCGAGGGCGACGCCCAGCCCAACCGGACATTCCGATAACGCAGATCGCTAATACCACCCCCCGCGTGGAGTGAAAGATTTTCGTTAGCATTTTTACTGAATGCTATGAATGCTGTAGTGATGCGAGCTTCGTAATCAACATTACGTAATCCCTCATAATACAAATCGGGTTCGGAAGCTCGAATACCAGATTCATAAATTTTTGTTCTATCCCAATCGTTCGACGAACGCAAACCGATAGCAATAGCCGGAAAATTTCCGGTTCCTTTGTAGAATTTCCCCTTCAAGGTTATTGTAGGAATATTTTGATTAACATTAGCAAGTGCACCCAACAAAGAACCGGTGTTGACTTCAATATCGGCAATACCTCCGAGTCCCAAAGCAACGTTACCAAGAAAACCAGAACTTTCCTCAAAGCCAAATGCCCCTCCTAAAATAATATTTAGGTCTAACGACTTCAAAACATCGGCAGTTGGTGTTGCAAAAATCCGGTTCACATCGTGCGGGAAATCGAAAAATGTTACATCGGTCGTACTATCTTTTTCGTATTGGCTGGGAATGGAGAAACAATAACCTGTAAAGATAAACATGAACAGTATAAGTGATTTCTTATTCATAAATCCAACTCCTTTCATATAGTATTGTTGATACAATAATATAAAAAGTTGGAGATAATAACAAACAGACTTACACGTAGGTTGATTCCTCAACAAAAATTTGAGGTTGAATGGTTCGCCTTCGCCCACCACTAAGTTGCGGAGTAAGTGGATTTGTGTTGTGCAGTGTCTGCAAATATCTCTTCAAGAAATATGCAATTGTTTCGATACGAATCTTGATTGAGCCTTTTGGCTTGTTCTCATCTATATCTTTGAAACAGAAATAAGGTGTTTTACTCGCTTCAACAATTTCTTGAATCAAAGAATAAATCGGTGCATCGTGCCCACAGCGGAAGTTGGAGAGTTCGAGTGCTACCAAATTTGGATGCCGCGCTACAAATTTAGCCCCCCATATTTTGTGATTTGTATTTTCACTATACGAGTTTTTCCAAACATCATTTATATCCATCGGATGAATATCCCCATCTTTAAACACTTTTTGTAAAATATCATCATCAGTTGGAAGTGAATCCTGTGTAAGAATCGGGTAACCCAATTTTTGAAATTCTTCAAGAATTCCGTGGTTAATCCCCGGATCGTTATGATAGGGCCTGGCGAGCACAACAATACCGATTCGATTTTCAGTCTCGAGCATCTCCAAAATTTCTCTCCCTTTATGCTTCAAATCTTTTTGGAAATTTTGCAATGCCGTGTATCCGATTTCTACTGCTTTAGAATTTTCGCTTTTAGTTAAACCTAAATACATTTCAAGTTCATTGAACAATTGTCGTTTCGTAAGTTCGGGTTCCAGCAAATTCAGGAACGGGTTTAAAAATTTAACCCCAAATTCTTCAAATAAATCTTTTTCTTTTGTGAATGCGGCTTTCACAGTAAACGGGGTTGCAACTGCAGTTGGACATCCGCGATGGTCAACACAGTTCAACAAATCGCTCGGCATCGAATCGATACTTGGGAAAAATATGTAATCAAGCTTCTTCTTCTTGTGATGAGTATAAAGCAAGTTGTGAACATGTGGTATGGCAAGCTTACTTGGATAGCAAGGATCGATGTTTCCGCGTTTGGCACCATCCCGATAAAGTTTCTCAGAAGTGAAATCGGAATAAACAAGGTTGCCGGGCAATATTCCTAAACTTTCGAAGTATGCACTAAAGAAGGGATTGAATGAATATAAATTCAGTAGCCGCGGAATTCCGATTACTAATTTTTCACGTTTCAATTTCAGCAGATTGATTGACTTTTGTTTTTTGGTCAAAACAATCTTATGCGGCTTGTCGGCTATTACTTTCGGTTTTACCGGTTGCCAAACTTTATATCCGGCGTAATCGAGCATATTCGGATTAGCTGCTTTCGCTTTATCGATCTGCTTTTGAATTTCTTTCATTCCATCTAAATTATCTACGGCACCTTTTTCGCACGTTGCTATGATAATTCGTTCTTTATGGATACCTAAAACTTCTTCTGCAAAATCAGGTTCGATCTGCTCCACCCGTCCCGACCGCATCATTTCAGCACCCTGTTTATAACTGAAAGTGCCATTTAATTCTGATTCACTTGTTGCCGTCGTGAAAATATCTATGAATGTGCGGAGACATTTATTTTTGCAATAAAGACATCGTGTCTCCTCGCTTCGTATAGTTTGATATTTTATGGAAGCAATTGCCTCGAAACCGATGAACTTTGTTTTCATTCCTTCAGAAAAAAGCCGTGATGCTTCAAGTGCAACACCGATTGCACCGCTCTCACCTGTATGCGGATGAACACGCAGTGTTGGTTCACCATCCAAACCGCTGTAACGCGATTGGATAAAATCAATTTGTGCTTTTACTGCGG
>CAMTVZ010000166.1:0-2859 GCA_947085285.1 uncultured Ignavibacteriota bacterium | reverse complement strand
GAGCGGATCGCGGCGCTGGGCCCGACAGGACGGGTGAAGATTCCCCCGGGCGCAAAGATCCTGAACGCGCGAGGCAAGTACGTAATCCCCGGGCTGATCGACGCCCACACCCACGTGATGACGGTTCTCTACCGGGCTCAGATGACGGGCGACGAAACTCTCCCCTACTATCTCGCAAACGGGGTCACTACAATTCGGAATACATTGATATCGTAGTTACAATTTTTATGTTTGCTGCCGGAATCAATTTTGCACTTCACTACCGAGCTGTTAACGGCAATGTTAAAAGTTATTTCAAAAACAGCGAATTCATTTTTTATCTAATTTTAACTTTTATAGCAATTGGCTTGGCTTCAGCAATTCTTTTTCTTCACGGAAATTATTCATCAATAATCGATTCAATCCGATATGCTTCCTTTCAGGTTGTATCAATTTTAACTACCACAGGATTTGCAACAGCCAATTATATTCATTGGCACATAGCTATACAATTTTTATTGTTCTTACTGATGTTCATCGGGGGTTCGGCCGGCTCAACGGCTGGCGGTATAAAAGTTATGCGAATTCTTATTTTACTCCGTAATGGTGCTACTGAGTTTCGAAAACTTCTTCACCCAAAAGCTATCGTTCCTGTACGATTCAACGGCAAAGCTGTTTCTCCCGAAATAATCAGCAACATTTTAGCTTTCTTCGTTCTGTTTATGGTTACCTTCGTAGTAGGAACAATAATTATGACCACATTAGGTTTAGATAAGGTTACCGCAATGGGGGCGGTGATTGCAAGTTTAGGAAACATCGGTCCCGGTCATGGCGAGGTTGGACCTGCTGCATATTATGCACACATACCAATTCTCGGTAAATGGGTCTTAAGCATTTGTATGATAATTGGCAGACTCGAACTTTTCACCGTCTTAGTTATTTTTTCGCGGGTTTATTGGCGAGCGTAAGTATGGTTATAATTTTATAGAATGAATTTCAGAGCAATATTATCTGTATTGGGATTTCTTGTTGGATGTTCAGGAATTGCCATGCTCTTTGGTATTCCCTTCTCAATTTATTATGGCGATGATGATATTGTTCCTCTTCTGATTTCTTCCGGAATTTCAGTAAGCATAGGTTTTGTAACCTGGCGACTGTTCAAAGACGACAAACAAGAACTCGGTCCACGCGATGGATTTATGATAGCTTCGCTCGGCTGGGTAGCAATCTCTCTCTTTGGAACACTTCCGTTTATTCTCTCCGGCTCGATCACAAATTTTACCGATGCTTTTTTTGAAACAATTTCGGGTTTCACTACAACCGGCGCTTCAATATTGAGCGATGTCGAAGTACTTCCGCACGGTGTTTTATTCTGGCGAAGTATGACTCATTGGATTGGAGGGATGGGAATTATTGTTTTGTCGTTAGCGATACTTCCTATGTTAGGAGTAGCCGGTATGCAGCTATATAAAGCCGAGGCAGCCGGACCTACAAAGGATAAACTCGCACCTCGCATAGCCGAGACAGCCCGTTTATTATGGGGTGTTTATGTTTTACTAACCTTTCTCGAAACTGTTCTTTTGTTGTTTGGGGGGATGTCACTCTTCGATGCTTTGTGCCATTCAATCGGAACGGTTGCAACCGGAGGTTTTTCTACAAAAAATACTAGTGTCGCTTTTTTTAATTCAGCTTACATCGATTATGTTATCGGTATTTTTATGTTTTTATCTGCTGTCAATTTCAGCTTGCACTTCGCTGCTTTGCGAGGCGATGTGTTGAATTATTTTAGAAACAGTGAGTTCAAATTTTATATCTTGTGGTTAGGCGGTGCCGTAGCTTTTGTTACGATAATAAATTTATTTACTCAGCCGGGATACGGTTTTTTAGACGCATTTCGGTTTTCGTTCTTCAATGTAACTTCAGCATCGAGTTGTACCGGATTTGCAAATGCCGATTTTGCTCTATGGGCATCGGCGGCACAAATTGTTATTTTATTAGTTATGTTTCCGGGTGGATGCGCCGGTTCAACTACAGGGGCCATCAAAAGCGTGAGAATTTTACTACTTCTGCGTAACACATTTGCCGAAGTAAAACGAATTCTCCATCCCGATGCAATCGTCCCTATTAAATTTAATAAACGAACTGTCGAACCTGAGGTTCTCTCGGTCATCGCTTCGTTCTTCGTGCTTTATATGGCTACTTACGTTGTTTCAGTTTTACTCATTGTAATTACTGGGGTTGACCTTGTTTCGGCACTAAGTGGTGTGGCTGCTTGTATGGGTGGGGTTGGCCCCGGCTTGAATATCGTTGGACCGATGGGAAACTATTCTTCATTACCCGATTTTGCCAAATGGGTTCTGTCTGCCGATATGTTATTAGGACGGCTCGAGTTGTTTACGATAATGGTGATATTTACACGCTCGTTTTGGAAAGTGTAAATGAATTAATATAGGCGGATCGAATAATGAATGATGAATACCGAAGGTGGATGAAGTTGGATATTGTGAAACGGAGAGGAGGAGAAAGAGTGAATCCGAAGAAGAAAGATGGATTTTTGGATTAATGGAGTAATGGATTTCATTTTTACTTTTGATGGTTCGTTAAGGCTAACCATAAATTTTTGAGTCTTAATTTTTGTAATCATAGTTTAAGCTCCGTGAATAATGAATACGCCAAAGGTGGATCGAATAATGAATTTCGAATAATGAAATGAATGTGGAAATGGTGAAACGGAGAAGAGGAAAAAGAGTGAATGAGCAGAAGACAGATGGATTTTTGGATTAATGGAGTAATGGATTTCATTTTTACTTTTGATGGTTCGTCAAGGCTAACCATAAATTTTTGAGTTTTAATTTTTGTAATCATAGCTTAAGCTCCGTG
>CAMTVZ010000165.1:0-61814 GCA_947085285.1 uncultured Ignavibacteriota bacterium | reverse complement strand
GCAGATTAATCCGGTTATCACCGTCGCCAATAACAACAAGCCGCAGATCAGGATATTCTTTGATTACAATCGCAAAAGCTTTTAGCAAGTGTTCAATCGATTTGTATTTCTTAATCCTGCCGAAATAGCCGATTAACTTTGTTGAGCTTCTGTTATTTTCTTCCGGCTTATAAAGCTTATGGTCAACACAATTATAAGCAAAATAAATTTTTTCGGAGCTGATTCCTTTTTCAATTATCTCAGCTTTTGTACTTGGTGAAACTACAATTACTGGAACCCCCTTTTTTTTACAAACATAAATACCAATTTTTTCCATTAAATAAACATAGAGTGCCATTGGCAAAGGGGCTTCTAAAAATATACTTTTGTTAAAGAGATGATGAAGAATAAAGAATAAAGGCTTACGAACATAGAGGGGGGTAAAAAAAGGTATCTTGTTCATATCATCGATAACGATATCATAATTTTCTTTTCGAAACTTTGTTAAGTATTTATAAACAACACGGAAATTAAAAAGATAACGCCCCCCTTCTCTGATGACCCGAATGCCGCCAATATTTTCCTCTCGCTTTGCCCCCTTAAATGATGAACAATAGAGAGTAACTTCATGCCCTAACTGAGCAATGCGTGAAAATATTTCGTGCAAGTGAACTTCAGCTCCACCCGAAAGGGGATTTCGGATATCCTGCCAGTTAAAAATTAATATCTTCACGCTTTAGTCGGTTACAAAAAATTATTGTTTCGGGACCGAATCTTTTTGCTCGGCAGCAGCTTTTTGCATAGCCTGTAATTCTGTAATCCGGTTTCTGATTGAAGGATCGTTCGGATAGAATACTGCAATGCGATTTAGAACTTCGATTGCTTTTTCATAGTTATTCTTTTCCTGGTAAATATCAAGTAGCACACGGTATGGATTGTAGTAGGAATTCATATCGCCTTGATTTGCATTAATCATTTTCCAGCATTCTTTCTCTAAATAATCAGCGTACATATCTCGTTTTTCAAAATCACCCAGTCGCGAATAAATCGTCATAACATCCGAAGCTAACCGCCAGTCGAACGGGACCCCTTTCAGAGGTATCACTTCTTCCATCCGATTTAGAACTTTCAATGCTTTTTCGTTATTCTTCTCAACGTTGAAATAGTGTAGAGCCAACCTTACGAAACCCGAACGATAGTTCACCGTTAGGCGTGTAATATTTTCGTCGAAATAAGTAGTAGTATCATTTAATCCACGATAGAGGTAACCGTATTGTGGTTCTTTCGACGGAACAACATTTTCGGACATAAAATTAGCCTCCATAATGTTTGGGTGAATAGCAGTTTCCTGCGATGCAGCAATTGGTTTTAATCGCCAAGCCAAACCATCCATCCACATATATTCATCTAATCCAATTTTACTATCAGGCGATACTGTTGTAGCAAAATAAATCGGTCGTTCCCATTTGTTCGACATTACAATATCTCGCACCATAATATCTTGCACGCGGATAACCTTATGCTCGCCGAAGGTAACTGTATGCGGCATTGTGAAAGATATTCTCCCTTTGTTTATTAAAGCAGTATCGGTAACACCAAATTTTTCGAAAACCTCTTTTGGCACAGGTATGTGCATCTGTCGGGTTTCCCAAACGATAGGTTGAAGTTGGTCGATTTGTGAATCGGTAAAACTGATAGCAACTTTTTTAGCACCGTGCGGTCGGTAATTTTTCAGCTGCTTAATGTACCAGTTTGTATTCACCAAACTTAAATTCACAATTCGAATATCGCGGCGAACTCCTTCTACATCCTGGAGATACCAGAGTGGAAATGTATCGTTATCACCGTTAGTAAATAGGATTGCATCCTTCTCGCAAGTTTGAAGAATATTGTAGGAATAATCCCAAGCTACATAATTATTACTTCTATCGCGCTCGTGCCAGTTGATTTTTAAAAAATTGACAGGAATAACGAAGAAAAATAATGCAAGAACTCCGCTGGTGCCTATTGAAAACAAATTAGGTTTCTTTAAAAATGTTTTAATAAAGTCGATTATAGCAACTATACCTAATGCAATCCAGATTGAGAAGACAAAGAATGAACCGACATAAAAATAATCGCGTTCACGCGGTTGTGGTTGCTGCTGATTTTGATAAAGGGCTAACACAACTCCCATTACTATGAACATCGTAAGAAAAGGCAAAGCCATTTTCCAGTCCTTGCGGAAATGATAATACATACCGAGCAAACCGATTAAGAAAGGGATTCCGAAAGTATATTTCCAGCTAACACCTGCATCCTGCCAGTCGCCTTCCATTCCTACATAATTCCAAAGGAGATATCGGTTATACATATGATTGATTTGATAGCGCCACATAAAATCCATATCGCTTGTATAATTTTGCCAGGTTTCTGCGTGCATAGGTTCCTGACTGTAGCGTCGTTGCATCACAGGGGCATCGCCATATTGTTCGCGACTTAAGTAACTTACAAGTCGTTCTAAATTACTCGGATCATTTTCGTTCATTGGCATATCGGGAACATTTGCCCTGATAAGAACCAATGTGTAAGTTGAATACCCTATTACTATTAGTAAAAAAGAAATTAAAGTAATATTCAAAATCTTTTTCTTATTTTGTATGGAATAATAGATTCCGTAGAAAGAACCGAGGATCATTAAAACAGGAATATAGGAAATTAAATCGTTCTTTATTCCTCCGAATTCTCCATTCAACATTATCGGGAAATATTTAACTATACCGGGATATATTCCGTAGAAAATAATGACAGAAATAATACCCAATTTAATAAACGAATTAGTCTGATATTCATATTTTCTGAAATAGTAAATCATTGCCACCGTGAACACAGTAAGAACCGCTAATAAGTGGACACCGATAGATAGCCCTATAAGATATGCGATTAAGAAGATATATTTTTCGTTGTGCGGTTCCTGATGATGGTCGTACCAGCGCATTATTAACCAAATAATAATTGATACAAAGAGCATACTCAAACCGTAAACTTCAGCTTCGGTAGCATTGAACCAGAAAGTAGTTCCAAAAGCTAATGATAAAGCCCCAATTGCAGAGGCACCATAGACTATGAATTTATCTAACAATGAAGTAGGGTTACCACGGAACGATACAATCAATCTGACTGCAATTAAATAAAGGAACATAACAGTAAGAGCGCTTGAAATCCCCGATATCAAATGAACTCTTACAGCTATATCGCCCGAAACAGGAATCATGCTTGCGATGCGGCCTATAAGTAAGAAAAAGGGTGAACCCGGGGGATGGGGGACCTGTAATAAAAATGCAGCTGCAATAAATTCGCCAACATCCCAAAATGTTAAAGTTGGGGGTGTTGTTATGTAATAAACAATAAACGAAGTTAATAAAACTCCGATTGCAGTAACTCTATGATACCAGTTCTTTTGTTGCATTACTTCCTCATATTTTATATTTGCTTAAATATAGATTATTATACAGAATTTCGCAAAATGAACATCCTACTTATTTCATCAGCAATCATAATTCCATTTTTTGTGAGCATTAGACGATCATCTTCGAATGTAGCTAATTTATTCGATGTGAGTTGATGTATTAGATTTCCACATTGTAACTTGTAGTCATAATTGAATTCTTTATTCAAAATCTTAAAATCTACACCTTTACTGCGTAAACCCAACATAAATTTTTCGTTAATTAATTGTTCGGTATTTAAATTTTCAGTTTCAGAAATCGGTAGCATATTATTTTCAAGACGGTTAAAATAATTGAATATCGTATCAACATTCCACCAGCGTTTGTTTATCCAGAAAGAATGAGCAGAGGGACCGAGCCCTAAATAGTTCGAATGATTCCAATAATTAGTGTTATGTTTCGAGAAGTAGCCCGGTTTGGCAAAATTCGATATTTCGTAGTGTTCAAAACCAGCCGATTTCAACATATCAATTGTAAGTTCCATCATCTGCGTTTCGATTGCTTCGTCGACTGTTGAGATAGTTTTATTTTGTATTAATCGGTGCAACTCCGTACCATCCTCAACAATCAAACTGTAAGCGGAAATATGATTAACATTAGCATCAATTGCTTTCTGAAGATTATAAATTAAAGTCGATATCGTTTGTGTCGGTAGTGAATAAATCAAATCGATACTGATATTTTCGAAGCCTGCTTCTTTCGCATCCGAAATACATCTGATTCCATCCTCAACAGAATGAATACGTGAAAGGAATTTTAAGTCGTCGTCGTTAAACGATTGAACCCCAATACTCAAACGATTGATTCCTGAATTTTTATATTCTGTAAGTTTTTTGAGATCAACAGTACCGGGATTTACTTCGAGAGTAATTTCGGCAAGGTTATTCACCTTAAAATATTTTCTTATAAAATTTAAAATTTCAGCTATTTTTGTTGATGGAAGCAAACTTGGCGTACCGCCTCCAAAATAAATAGTTTGTATTTCTTCAAGGTTATGATAATCGCTATAGAGCTCGATTTCTTTTAATAATAATTTTACAAACACATTATAGTGGTTTTGATTTGTTTCAGAATAGAAATCGCAATATATGCACTTGCGTTCACAAAACGGAATATGTAAATATATACCAGCCATTTGTAATTAGAGACTCCTGAAAAATAAAATAGAACACGCCTGCGTGCGCTTCGTCGCTGAAGCTTTGGAGCGTAGGCGACCGAAACGCATAGTAGCACTACGGCGTGCAGGCACGGATGAACACAGATGCAACGGATTAACACTGATAATAATCCGTGTATATCCCTGCCTGCGGCAGGCAGGCGTCAAATCCGCGTTTATCTGTGTTCTATTTAAATGATTTATTAATTGCATATTTTATTTTTCAGAAGTCTCGATTAGTGGAGCAGCATACCGATACGATTCCATCGGACGCTTGCAAATTTTTCAATCAAATTAGTTAAACTTAAATTTTGGTTCCACGACCAAAATACAAAAAGAGCTTTGCCGATAATATTATCTTCTGGTAAAAATCCCCAGTGGCGGCTATCCGAACTATTGTTACGGTTATCTCCCAGCATGAAGTAATAATTTTTTTTAACTGAATAAGTATCGGATATTTTTCCATCAACTAAAATTAAACCCTCATCCGACAAACTAACTGTGTGCCCTTCCCGTTCGATAAACATTTTCCAATCATCAATATTTGATTTATTGAGTGATATAATACTTCCTTTTTTTGGAACTACCACAGGCCCAAAGTTATAAGCTTCATTGTTAGCTAAAGTTTTAATGTTGGGGAATGGGATTGAGTTAATATATAAAACATTATTTACCATGTGAACAGTATCGCCAGCTACAGCAACACAACGTTTGATGAAACTGACATTATTCGAGAGTGCTATACTGTCGATACGACTCGGATGATAAAAAACCACGATATCACCCCGTTGAGGTTTCCTAAAAGTTGGTATAGAAAATTGACCGATTTCAATATCGGTAAAAGGAAAGTATTTGGGAGTTCTGATGTTGTAAATAAATTTATTAACGAGTAAATAATCGCCCTCTAAGATTGTGTTCGCCATAGATGATGTTGGGATGCGATAAACTTCTATGAAGAATGTTCTTAATATCAATCCTGCAATAATCGTAACAAAAATTATTAAAAGATGTTCGCGTAACCAGCTTAATTTATTATCTTTTTCACTCACAATTACTTAATTAGTTTTCCTATACGATTAAACCTTATTGTACTTAACTTTTTTGTAAAATCTAAAATTGAAATATGCGGATCCCACGACCAGTATAGAATAAGTGGAGTTCCAACTACTTCAGAAGTCGGGATAAATCCCCAAAACCGGCTATCGAGGCTGTTATCGCGGTTATCCCCCATACCAAAAACATAATCTTTTTCAACAACGTAGTATTTTTGTAATTTGCCATCAATAAGTATTCCTCGATTATCGTAGGTAACTTTATGGCCTTCGCGTTCGATGAAAATTTTCCACGCAGTATAATTATGAAAACCTATTTCAATTGTGTCGCCTTTTTTTGGAATTCTTATGGGTCCATAATTATCTTCGTTGAAAGGCGCCCCTGGCGGAAATATTCTGTCGTCGGCTACCCCTTTGGGTTTGATCATCCCTGAATTGAAGTGTATATTTCGTGGAACTGGAGCAGGTTCGCCATTTACAAAAACAACACGGTCACGAATTTCTAAAGTATCGCCGGCAATTGCAATAGCGCGTTTCAAGTAATAAGCAAATGGCTCGGCTTCAACTTCGTCCCTGTTACCTGGGAAGGCGAACACAATAACATCGCCACGTTCAACGCTCCATAGTGCCGGTAGTTTGAAGTGTGGAATTTTAATATCAGTAAAAGGAATAGTGCGAGGAGTAGTACCCCCGAAAACAAATTTATTAACAAGTAAAAAATCGCCACCATAAATTTCGTTCTCCATCGAACCAGTTGGAACCTGGAATGAGGCGATTACAAAACTATTCAAAACTAAAAATATTCCTAAAATAGTACCCGTTTCTTTTAGGAAGTGAATAGTTTTTTCTTTAAAAGTTTTCTTCTCTTCTTGAGTTTTTGTGGAATGTTGTTTTGTTTTGTTCATAGTTAATAAAATTATTATTCTTCGATTGAAAGCACAGCCAAAAAAGCTTCCTGTGGAATTTCGACTCTGCCTACTTGCTTCATACGCTTCTTGCCCTCTTTTTGTTTTTCAAGAAGTTTGCGTTTACGTGAAATATCGCCACCATAGCATTTAGCTAGAACGTTTTTACGCATCGCCGATATAGTGTCGCGTGCTATTATCTTACTTCCAATTGCAGCTTGAATCACAACTTCGAACATCTGCCGAGGAATAAGTTTACGTAAGCGTGCACAAAGTTTTTTACCCAATTCGTACGATTTATCGCGATGGACTATTGTCGAGAGTGCATCGACCGATTCACCGTTTAATAATATATCTAACTTAACTAAATCCGATTCTCGATAATCTAAAAAATCATAATCGAACGATGCATAACCTCGTGTAGTCGATTTAAGTTTATCGTAAAAGTCGAATATTATTTCAGATAGTGGAATCTCGTATCTTAAATCAGCACGTGTAGGATCGAGGTAAGTTGTATTTTTATAAATTGCCCGGCGTTCGGTGCAAAGCTTCATTATATTTCCGATATATTCTGTGGGTGTAATAATTTGAGCGGCTATGTAAGGTTCTTCGATACGTTCGATATCTCCTATTGCGGGCATTAGTGCGGGATTGTCAACTAATACAACTTCGCCCTTATGTGTGGTAACGCGATACTCGACGTTTGGGACTGTAGTGATAAGACTTTGTTTGTATTCGCGTTCAAGGCGTTCCTGCACAATTTCCATATGAAGTAAACCAAGAAAGCCACAGCGGAAGCCAAAGCCAAGTGCCGAAGATGTTTCAGGTTCAAAAATAAGTGCTGCATCGTTGAGCTGAAGTTTTTCGAGTGAATCGCGTAGCAATGCAAAATCGTCAGCATTAGTTGGATATAAGCCGGCAAATACCATCGACTTAACCTCTTTATAACCGGGTAGGCGTTCAGAAGCTGGGTTATCGGCGTTAGTAATTGTATCGCCAACTTTTGTATCGTGAACGTCTTTTACACCAGCAATAAGGTAGCCAACGTCGCCAGCCTTAAGCGAACCTGTGCGAACCCTCTTCATCTCTAATATACCAACTTCTTCAGCTTCAAAAATTTTGTTGTTGGCAAAAAACTTTACCTTGTCGCCTTCCTTTAATACACCTTCGAAAACCCTAAGATACACCACTGCACCACGATAAATATCAAAAATGGAATCGAATATTAAAGCGCGTAAAGGAGCGTCGGTTTCACCTTTTGGAGCTGGAATTCTGTGAACAATCGCCTCCAATATTTCATCGATTCCAATTTTTTGTTTGGCACTTGTTAAAATAATTTCCTCTTCGCGGCATCCTATCAAATCCATAATTTGATGTTTAACCGTATCAATCATCGAACTCGGTAAATCAATTTTGTTAATTACCGGTATAATTTCTAAGCCGGCATCAATCGCAAGATATAAATTGCTGATTGTTTGTGCTTCGACACCTTGCGAGGCATCTACGACTAACAAAGCCCCTTCGCATGCAGCAAGGGAGCGTGAAACTTCGTACGAAAAATCGACGTGCCCTGGTGTATCAATTAGATTTAACGTATAAGTTTTGTTATCGTTCGCCTTATATTTCATTTGAATAGCATGAAGTTTAATTGTTATGCCACGTTCTTGCTCAAGATCCATATCGTCAAGAACTTGATTAACTTTCATTTCACGCGCAGTAATTGTTCCAGTCCGCTCTAACAAACGGTCGGCTATAGTCGATTTACCGTGGTCTATGTGCGCTATTATGCAAAAATTTCTGTTGTTTTCCATTTAATCGTTCTAAAAATAAAATAACCGCCAGCGGCGGGCGGTTAAAATATACGATAAAATGATTAGATTTGCAATGAAGATCTATGAAGCTTTTAACCAATTTTCTAACGATTGCAACAATTGACGCAATCTTTTAATGATTGAATCTTGTTGAGATAGTGGGATTCCTTTCAAAATTTCTTCATGTATTTCGATGAACTTTTTTTCAAGAGTACTAACTATCGCAACCCCTGATGAAGTTAGAGAAACAATAATGCTTCTTCGATCATGGATATCAATCGATCGGGTAAGGAGATTTTTCTTTTCCAATCCATCCAATATACGTGTCAGACGGCTCCCGCTCAACCGTATTCGCATTGCTAATTCTTTTATATTTAAGCTTGTATCTTTCCGAAAATATCTTAAAGTTCTAAATTCGGATACTGTTAAATTTAATTGGTCAGCCAACCTGTGCTCTTTTTCTTGACAATTTTGAAGAAGATTAAAAGTAAGTTCAGCAATCTGCTCGGCGAAGATATTTTGATTTTTCATCGAATATATTTGTTTTAAAAGATAATTATAAATTTAGCCAATAATTTAATTTTAGCAATAAAACATTGTCGGGGGGGATTTTGAAAACATTTGAAAAATCTTTCGTTACTTTTGAAAAGAATAATGGCTCTAATCCTTGACGAGCCTGCGTCCAGGCAAAAAATAGAGTGCTACCTGGTAAGAATTCCCACCTCACAACAATATTAGCATTCATTGTTTTGAATGTTAGATCTTTATAGGGAAAATTGTAATTAATGATTTCTAAATTTTCAGGGTCAATCATTCTTTTGAAATTCCGGTAATGCCATTTATACAGGAAGACTTGAGTAAAATATTGTACACTTAAATTAGTATGTAGTGTAATAATTCCGCGTAGTGCAACATCAAAATAATCTAAATCTCGATCACCAAAAAGGGTGTACGGTTTACCAGTTATAGGGTCTACAACACTATGAAAAGACCCGCCTAAAAATACACCGGTCTCTTCTTTCCAACGTTTTGCAAATGTTGACATAGGAACAAACTCGAGCCAAGTTGTTGGACGCAAAGTTAAACTTAAAGTAGCCATAACTTCTGTTTTCGATTTTGAATCAACTTCATAAATCAAGTAAGTATTAAAACTGACTGGTAGGCGTGTATCGGATGATATTTCAGATTGCAGAGAAAAAACAGAAGGTTTTTTATATAAACCTATTATGCCTCGTTCCTCACCCTGATAGGCTGCCATATCGTTTATTACGTGAAAGGTAATAGACCAAAAATTTTTTAGGATAAAGTTAGAAGCAGCACTAATATTTTTTGAAGTATTATATTCTTCGTAGTTCCATCTGTAGTCAGCCCCTAACATTAATAAGTATCGGAGAAGAATTCCGCTTGCTTGAGTAACTCTATAAATCAAATGCGACCTACCACCGAATTCGCGTGGGCGATTATATAAACCAAGTTCGTTTATATTGAATTTTTTTGAGGCATAATCGAAGCTTGTATTATAAAGCCAGTTTTCGCCGGCAATTTTTCCTAAGAATAATTTACCCGCACTACCATGATCTTTTCGATGTAATCGAAGGAAATCGTCTCTGGTTGAATATTGTGAACCTGTTAAATATCCAGCAAACGAATAGGTATTATCAAAAAATTTTAAATTCCAGTCGGCACCACCACTTAAGTTAGGCGATTGTTTATCGAGTAAAGCACTCGTTGCCATAAATCCAACCGATGAATTCGATAGAACATCTTGAGTTAAACGCAAAACATTATAGTTGGCAGTCGGTTCAACAATTTTTGTTTTTCTATTGTTTGCCAAATCTTTGTAAACAGCCAACTCGCCCTCTGTAACTGTTGATAAAGCGCCAACAGTTAAGCCCGATTCAGTTCTACCAGTCAGCTTAGCAGCTCCAATGATTGTTGTATTTTTAGGTAGATGTGTAATTTCGGATATATAACCATAATTTCTATAGGATTCTATTTGATAATTATATCTTGGGGCTCTTCCGATACGACGGGAATAAAATAAATTCAAACGTTGTTCATCGGGGGTAACACCGAATGAAAAAATATGATTCCCCTCTAAAAAAAATGGGCGTTTTTCGGGGAAGTAAGTTTCAAAGACAGTTAAATTCATTACTTCCTGATCAACCTCTACTTGACCGAAATCAGGATTGATAGCCGCATCGATTGTAAAATTATTTGTAATACCATACTTAACATCAACGCCTACGTCCCTGTAAAATACTTTTTTAAATGTATGGGGTTTTTGCTGCTGGTCGAAATCGAATCGTGAAACCACATATGGGAGAACTGATAAGTTTAGGGAAGGCTTTATACCTATAATTCCTGATAGATTTCCAATTTTTGAAATTTTACCAGTTTCCCTGCGTGGTATCATTACCCATTCAGCAAATTCCTTTTTGCGTGCAATGTAGCGTCTGAAATTAATGCCCCAAACCATTTCTCCTTCTTGATGTGTGAAACGTAGAGCACTGAAAGGGATCTCGAATTCAGCCGACCAACCATCGTTATTGATTTTTGCGGCAAAATTCCAAACCGCATCCCATTGAAGATCATACATCGTTCCATCGTGATATAATATACCGTCGGATTGAACCCCAGAAACCGTGCCAGCAAAAACAAAACCTGTTTGTCCGTCATTATATGAATCGATTGTTATGCTGAACCTATCGGCTTCGCTACTCCTATCACGCCGGGTTAATTGTTTCTTGATACCTTCAGGATTTGCGTCGTTGCATATAACACCAAAATAAAGAGCATAATCATCATACAATACTCTTACAGAAGTTTTTTCAGTAGGTTCAGCCCCTTCTACAGGATCGTACTGAACGAAATCGGACATAGGTACTGCTCTTGACCAATACTCCTCGTTCAATATCCCATCTATTATGGGCGACGAGTTTGTGCGGCTCGCTACAATTGTTTTTGGACTACTTCCCGCAAAAAGTATATTTACCAAAAATAAATAGATGACGCAATAAAAATATTTTCTAAAATATAACATATATTACCGCCTCCTAAATTATGCGTTAATTTAGTTGTTGTTTAAAAATTCCTAAACAATATAAAAAAATCTAATTAAAACGCAAGACTTTTTAATTTTATCGTTATTTTTTTGCAAAAATATATTAAAAATAGAACTTTTTTAAACATGTGTTAGCACCGCAACCGATTCAATATGAAAAGTTTGCGGGAACATATCGACTGGCTGAATAGCTTCAAGTATATAACCATTTTCGATAAGATATTTTATGTCGCGTGCTTGCGTGGTTGGATTGCAACTAACATAAATAATTTTTTTTGACTTAAGCAACACAATTTCAGTAGCAACTTTTGGATGCATCCCACTACGTGGCGGGTCGAGTATAATAACATCAGGTTTAGGATGATGATTTAACCATTCTGTTTCTTTTGTCAATTTTTCTTTCAGGTCGCCTTGTATGAAATGACAATTATGAATTTGGTTTATTTCGGCATTTAATTTTGCATCCTGAATTGCACTTTCAACAACCTCGAATCCGATAACCTCGGAAGCTGAATCAGAAATATATATGGCTATCGAACCAGTCCCACTGTAAAGATCGTAAACAACTTCATCCCCATTCAAGGTTGCATATTGTTTAACAACCGAATAAAGCCGTTCAGCTTGTTTTGTGTTAGTTTGAAAAAATGAGTTTGCTGAAATGCGGAATTTATAACCACCCAATTTTTCGTATATGAATCCACACCCATGATAAACTCTCTCAGTTTCTCCCACAGCGACCATCGATTTGCGACTTGTAACATTATTCACAACAGTTGTTACTTCAGGAATATTTTGAGTTAACAAATCTGAATATTTTTTCATCATAGCTGGTTTATCGTATGTAGTAACGAGGTTAACCATTATTTCACCGCTTGCCTCGCTTGTGCGAATAACTAAATGCCTTAGATAACCTTCATGAGTTTGTGTAGTATAAATTGTAAGTTCATTGTGTCTAACAAACTCACGCGTAAAATTTATTATTCTGTTTGTCTGTTCCTTCTGCAACCAACATTCCTCAATATCCAAAACTTTATCGAATATTTTAGGGATGTGCAATCCCAGCCCGAATGTTTTCTTTATTTCAATTCCCGAATCGATTTCTTCTTTAGTCAGCCATTTTTGATTCGAGAAAGTAAATTCCATTTTATTTCTGTAAAAATAATCGTCAACTGAATCTATTATTGGTAAAACATTTGGATTTTTTATACCGCCAATTCTTTCGAAAGCATCCACAACATTTTTTAATTTAAACTCTAACTGAGATTTATAATCGAGAGATTGAAGTTTGCATCCGCCGCAAATACCGAAATATTTGCATCTTGGCTGAGTGCGATGTTTAGATGGTTCAAGAATTTCAATTACACGTACGTTGCTGAATTTTTTTTTCGACTTGAGCTCAACACATCGAACCACATCCCCCGGTATGCCCCCTTCGACGAAGAAGACTTTTCCCTCGGAACGCGCAACACCTTTCCCTTCTGATGATAATGAATCGATTTTTAAAATTATTCCATTTTTTTCTTGCATAATAAATAAAAACCACGGATAACGAAATTATCCGTGGCGACTATAATGTTAATATTTGAGTATAAAAATTAATTTACATTCTTTAATATTTCTAACAGATACTTCCAAAATTTTTCAACAGTATCTATGTAAATTTTTTCGTCGGGAGAGTGAACTGCTTCGAGAGTTGGTCCCATTGAAATCATATCCATACCTGGGAATTTTTCGCCGATAATTCCGCACTCTAAACCGGCGTGGATAGCTTTGATATGAGGTTCATTTCCGTAAAGATTTTTATAAACATCTTTTGCGGTAATTAAAATTTTTGAATTCATATTCGGCTTCCAACCAGGATAACCATCCGAATGTTCCACTTTTGCTCCTGCAAGTAGCATAGCAGAACGGACCTGGTTTACGATATCCATTTTAGAACTTTCGACTGAACTTCTTTGGCTTGTGCTAATCGTTACAGCTTTATCCGTTGTGTTTACTATTGCCAGGTTAGTTGAGGTTTCAACCAAATCTTTTATATCCTGACTCATCGCAATCACACCGTGTGGTAAAGCATAAAGCAAATTTAACAAACGATCGGTGAAATTCTTAGTAAACACCTTATTTACTCCATCTACTCTCTTTACTTTAACTGTTACCCCTTTATCTACGACACTATATTCGGATTTAAATATTGTATCGAAATTCTGAACGGTGGTTTCAACTTCCGAAACTTTGTCGGGGGGAACAAGTATTGTTACCTCGCCTTCGCGTGGAATAGCATTTCGTTTATTGCCTGATTCAAATTTTGCTAAACGAATATCGATTTTATTGTTTAAATTCCAAAGGATACGATTCAATAATTTAATCGCATTACCACGCCCGGTGTGAATATCTAAACCGGAATGGCCGCCGCGAAGTCCCGATAAAGTAATTTGCAAAGGTATATAACCTGCTGGTGCATCTTCCCACTCGATAGGAAGTGTAGCTAAAGAGTCTTTACCACCAGAACATCCAACGTAAAGTGCACCTTCTTCTTCCGAATCTAAATTGATCATTATTTTTCCGCTCAGAAAATCGCCCTTCAAATTTTGAGCACCCGTTAATCCTGTTTCTTCGTCAACTGTGAATAAAAATTCGAGTGGCCCGTGAACTAATGACTTGTCTTCCATTATTGCAAGCGATATCGCTACACCGATTCCGTTATCGGCACCTAAGGTTGTTCCATTTGCTCTGAGTACATTCCCCTCACGAATTAATTCGATGGGATCTTTCTCGAAATCGTGTACTTTATCTTTGTTCTTTTCGCATACCATATCGAGATGACCTTGTAGAATTACTGTGGGGGCATTTTCTTTTCCAGGTGTTGCCGGTTTAGAAACGGCAACATTACCGAAGCTATCTTTTTTGGCTTTCAAGCCAAGTTTCTCGGCAGTTTTCAGCATATACTCAATGATTGCCGTTTCGTTTTTTGACCCATGTGGGATTTTGCAAATTTCAGCAAAGTATTTCCAAACTAATTCTGGTTTTAATCCTTCAATTGCTTTTGACATATTTAATTCCTCTAATTTATTTAATAGATACTAATTATTTTTTTTTTATTTTTAGAATAATCTCTTTTGTTTTTCTAATCCTAATTTGCCCCGTACAAATTTTCTAACTTTCTTTATCGCTACTATCGCCGTTTTAACTTCATCCTTTGTTATCTCTTCTCCGGGATAACGAAATTCTACTGAATAAGGGTCAAGTTCTTCTAAATAAGGAACGAGTACACTGAATTCTTGATCAACTTTTTCGCATAATGGAAGAAGTTCCTTTATTAGGAAATGTGTTTTTGAAAAACGTATATCCTTATCAACAAGAAAAGCTTTTAAATATTTTTCTGCCGATTGTTGGCATGCAAAACATATCAAGTGTGCAATCTTTTTAGATCGTTTCTTGGAGAGATATATTGCCCCTTCATAATCTCCCTCTGCTTTCTCAACCCAAGGAATAGCATCAGCGTGCATACATCTTTTTCCCTTCAGCGAAGATCTCTTGAATGAACCAATCTCTCCCCTTCAAAGCTATCTTCACTTGCTTGCGACTTCTAATCACAATATCAATACCAAAACCAGTTGCGGTAATCGCTCGATTTAAGAATCGAATTTTCTCTGATGCTGTGCCAGGTAAATCAGCTACTACAAAAATATCAAGATCGCTGTCCTTTTTCGGTTTCCCTCTACCATAAGAACCGAAAAGAATTACCATCTCCGGATTACACGCATCAACAATCTCTTTTACAATATTTTTTATGGTCTTTTTTGAAATCATATTATACATTAAAGGTAATACAATCGCCGCGATACAAATGCTGGATAAATTTTGCAACTCTATCGACAGCCGGTTCGGCTTCGGCGCCAAATTTTTGCCGAAGCCGTTCCGCTATCTCGTTTACTGTTGTACGTCCATCGCATTGTGTCCATACAAAACTGCCTAATGTATCTAATTTGACCCTATAATATTTCTTCTTAATTATAGGTTGAAGATATTTTCCTAAAATTTTATCTCTGAATTTTGGTATCAGCAAAGTAACATTTGCTGTGGGGCCTTCTTCAAACTCAAACATTCTTATCGGTTTAAGGTCGAGCAGATTAAAACCATCAAATTCAGATTTCTTTTTACGAAACATCTTCATCCTACGTTTGCATTATATTATTGCAGATGGAGGTGCAGGTTCATCAGGTTTGCCAGCATTCTTAATTGGAATTTGAATCAGAATCCAGGCAATTACTGCAAAGACTGCAAGACTTATTAAGAATGTTGGCTTTGCGAAGAATGCAAAGAGTGGGATTTCGCCGAATGCTAAACCTGCGAACAATAAACCGATTAATGCTTCACCTGCTATTAATCCGGCTGCAAGCAAGATACCTGTATTTTCAACACGAGCTTTTTGTGCATCGTTAAATTGCCGTTTAGCATTAATACGTTCGACTAACCCCTTAATCAGACCGCCGATGAAAATTGCAAATGTTGTTCCTAAAGGTAGATACATACCAACAGAAACAAGCATTGGACTTCGTACTTGCATAAGAATAAAACCAAAGCCCATCAACATACCGACAATTATTAGGGGCCAGGCCATTTCGCCACTTACAATTCCAGTCGAGAGCATTGCCATCAAGCTTGCTTGAGGGGCAGGAAGAACCGGTCCACCAAAGCCCCCTTCATACGGTGGGTCAGCCATTCTACCAGCATTTATATCGCCTTGATGAAGTATGACTAATGGAATGAACATCACAGCAGCTGAAACAAATGCACCGATAATATTTCCCGACTGCATCTTCCAGGGTGTACCACCTAAAATGTGACCGACTTTTAAATCTTGCAACATTTCGCCTGCAACTGCGGCTGCAACACAAACTACAGCAGCAACACCCAATACTGCAGCAACGCCCGTAAGTCCAGTCATTCCAAGTGCCACCATTAATAACGCCGCTATTATAAGTGTGGATATTGTTAATCCGCTGATTGGGTTATTCGACGAACCAATGATACCGACTAAATAACCCGAAACGGCAGCAAAGAAGAATCCAGCAATTATCATTACCACAGTGGCAACTAAAGCTGCAACTACATCTTGAGCGAAGTAGTTATAGATAAAGAATGTTCCGATAGCTGAGATGCCGATACCAACTAAAATCCAATTGAAACTTAAATCTTTTTCGGTTCTGATAGATACATGTTCACCTGTTGCAGCTTTTTTAACATCCGAAATTGAACGTGATATACCAGTTATCAAACTTTTTCTCATTCTAAAAAGTGTATAACCTGCGCCCACTAACATACCACCGATTGCGATAGGTCTTACTATAAATTTCCATATCTCTGTCATCTGAAAAATTGGGTCTTGTACTCTTGCGGTAGCTTTCTCGATAGAAATTTGACTTGCAGCGGCTAACTGCGACGCCCAAGCTTCCAAATTTATATGAGGACCGATGAAATAATAAATAATAGGTGTTAACAACCCCCAGGCTAAAAGACCACCGCTAAAATTAAGAGATGCTAACTTGGGACCAATGATATAGCCTACACCTAAATAAGCTGGTTTTACAGCTGGAGAGCTAAGTACTAAGCCCCCTTTAGCAGTGAGTGCAGTACCTTTGATTGCGGTTTCGAAAAAAGTTACAAACGAAGCCCAGCCCGAAGCAAACAATTTGAATTCGCCTAAAGCTTTAATCAGAGCGCCAACACCCATTGCAGAGAAAAGGAATTTTGCACCGCCGCCCCCTTTTTGTCCTGCTTTATGAATTTCACCAGCAGCTACAGATTCAGGGAATGGCAATTCTACATCTTCGACCATTACTCTTCTAAGAAGTGCAACGAACATAATTCCTAACAATCCGCCGGCGAACATAATTGCAACCGAGATAAAAAAGTTTTCGATTGTCCAAAAACTTGAATTATTATCGGGGTGCCAAATTTTTGCGATATAAAAAGCAGGAAGTGTAAATATTGCACCAGCGGCTACCGACTCACCAATTGAACCTACCGTTCGAGCCAAATTTTCTTCGAGTATTGAACCCTTCATTATTCGCAGAAACGCCATTCCGATAACTGCTGCTGGATATGTTGCCGCTATGGTCATACCGGCTTTTAATCCCAAATAAGCATTTGCAGCACCAAGAACTACGCTCATTATTAGGCCGAGTACCAATGCTCGCATTGTGAATTCTTTCATATCAGTCTCCACCGGAACATATGGTTTGTATTTCAAACCCGGACCTTTGGCTGTTACATCTGCCATAAGTTTTCTCCTTTAAATTATTTTTTTGATTTAGTTAATTTAATTTATTTTTTGAAAATATACTTTTAAACACATAACCTGCTATTTCAGGATTTTCTTTAAATCGTCGAATAGAATACTTATACCAATGGTGACCATAGGGGACATAGACTCGTAAACGATGGCCATCATTTACAATTCGAGAACGCAATTCAGAACGCACGCCTAAAAGCATCTGAAACTCATACTCGTTTTTTTGAAGCTGTAAATCTGAAACTAACTTGTAAGCATATTTAATTAAGTCTTCATCGTGTGTTGCTATTCCTACATATGCTTTTCGTTCGAGCATCATTTTTAAAACTTTGTTGAAATTACGATTAATTTCTTCCCTCTTTTTGAAAGCAATCGTGGCGGGTTCTACATAAATACCTTTGCATAAACGGAAATTCATAAATCCACGGTCCATCAATTTAATTGCATCCGATTCAGTACGATGTAAGTATGCTTGTAAAACTATTCCGACATTTTTAAACTCTTCCCTAATCTTAATATAGATATCTATCGTATCGTCGGTGCAACTCGAATCTTCCATATCAATACGTACAAAATTATTTAACTCGTTAGCTGCACGAACAATATTCTTTACATTTTGGAGACAATAATCTTTATCGAGGTGTAAACCTAATTGAGTAAGTTTGATTGATAAATTTGAATTAAGTTTTTCATCACTAATAACTTTAAGTGTTCGGATAGCGGCTTGGGTTGCAAACTCGGCTTCTTCTTTTTTAGTTATCGATTCACCGAGTACATCCATCGTAGCCATCATATTGAACTTATTCAAAATTTTTACTGTGCCGACAGCATCGCTTAATTCCTCACCCGCTATATACCGACCAGCAAAATAACGTACAATGGGGCGTGGGACTACAGGGATTGTTGCTACAATTAACTTATTTAGTAAATGCATTCTGTTTTATTTAATGGATTAGTAATTTATTTTGTAAAAAACCTCTGTTAATATAGGCAAGAAGTTTTAATAAATCAAGGGAAAAAGCCATTTTTGTAAAATATTTATTAACCAAAAATGAGATTCACGAGCCAAACCGACATTATTATTCCAGCAATATCTGCAATAATACCTGCTGGAACGGCATGACGAGTGCGAGAGATACTGACTGAGCCAAAATAAACGGCCAGAACATAAAAGGTCGTTTCGCCACTCCCCATCATCACTGATACCATTCTCCCAATGAGCGAGTCGGGACCGTGTGTGTTGATGATTTCGCTCATCACTCCCAAAGCCCCCGAACCGGAAAGTGGACGCATAATTGCCATCGGGAGCGCTTCGGCAGGCATACCTATTAAATTTGTGATGGGCGAAATTATTATTGTCAAAAAATCCATCGCTCCACTTGTGCGAAACACCCCAATCGCTACCAACATTGCAACAAGATATGGAATGATTCGGACTCCAACGTTGAATCCTTCTTTAGCCCCTTCGACGAAGACTTCGTATATCTTTACCTTTTTGATGATACCGTAAGTAACTATGAAAAAAATTATCGACGGTATTGCGAGTATCGAAAGGGTTTGAATGATATCGATTAATGTCGTCATGGTTGTCTCCCTTCTAACAATTGTTTCCGAAAGACTTTCAATTTCGATAATGATTTTACAGCGGTAATACCAACTATCGTACTGACTGTAGTTGCTACTATAACTGCGCCCAATATTTCAGTGGGATTAGCCGAACCACTTGCCGCTCGAATTGCGATGACAGTTGCCGGTATTAGCTGAACATTACTTGTATTGATAACGAGAAAAGTACACATTGCATCGGTTGCAGTTCCTAATTTTTTATTCAGCTTGTTGAGCTCTTCCATTGCTTTTAAACCAAGCGGAGTTGCTGCATTAGCCAAACCTAATATGTTAGCTGAAATATTCATAATCATTGCACCCATAGCAGGATGTTCAGGAGGAACATCGGGGAATAAGCGAGTTGTAATCGGTTTTAGTAAACCGGCAAGTTTTGTAATTAATCCAGAAGCTTCGGCGATCTTCATAATACCCAACCACAAAGCCATGATACCGATTAATCCGATTGCCAGCTCGACGGCTGTTTTTGCGTAGCGAACAACACCGTCGTTTGTAACGGAGTTAAGTTTTGTGAACTTAACTGGATTAAGAATTAGAGTTGCATTAAAAACATTTTCAGAAAACTTTACAAAATGTATCTTTCCTTGCAAAACATGGCTATCTTTCCGTTGAGCAGCGGCAAGCTCTCTCCAGATTATCGGAGTTTGTTCATCAGTTGAAATTTTAATAACTGCTTCATTGGAATTTGAGACTATTATTTCAGCTTCCTGCACAAGATTTTCAGATAACGGTAGTCTATAAATCTTTTGCATCTCTGATGCGGGAATCGAAATATTACACTTGTAGTGTTTCCCTTTTTCAAGTTGTGGAGTCGGAGAATCAAAAATTAACTCGGTTTGAATTTCTTCGCCATTGCGAAACTTGTCGGTCGAAATATCTCTAAAATCAATTGCAACTGCAACTAATATTCCAATGACAATTAATGAAAGCCAAATATAGTTGAGCATTTTTTACCTAAGGTATTTGGAGATTAAATTTTTTGAAATATACATAAATCTATATAAAATAGGAAAGCCGGTCTATCTTGCGATAAGCCGGCTTTTATTATCAAATATTTCAACTAAAATAAACTACTTACTCAGGATCATCTTTTTGACAGATGTAAATTCGGGTGAAGATAATTTGTAAAGATATACACCTGTTGAATAGCCAGAAGCATCGAATGAAACAATATGTCGACCGGCTTCATAATTTTTATTGTTGATAAGGTCTTTTACTTTTTGACCTAATAAATTATAAACTGTCAAACTAATATTCGTTGACTTGGGAAGGTCGAAAGATATTTTAGTTGTAGGATTAAATGGATTAGGATAGTTACCATTCAACGAAAATTTAACTGGCAATACATTAGGTTCATTAACGTTTACTTGAATTGTAATATCTGATGCGAGTATCGGGCTTAATTGGTATCCAGCTGTCGGGTCAGTAGTATGAAACTGCCCTAACACACCTGTAAAGATACATTTTACGGTCGGAATCGGCAACCCATCAATTTCTGAATCGGCGGCATTTGGAGTTCGTAAAACAACCGGGCTTGACGGATTTGAAAGGTCTGTGATATTATAATTTTTTGCGGCAACAAAATTTTGATCACCGGCTGGATCGATAATTAAGTCAGTTACTTTGATTAGTTCACTTTCGTACTGTTCGCCATTAGCAGCAATTTCAGCAAGTGTTACAAGTTGTGGGGTTGGCAGCGGATTATCCCGCGAAATTCGTTCCCAACTTAATAAATCTGCTTCGTTGATTTGTTTTAATTGCCTGAACTCAGAAGTTTTTCCATTAACTATGATTTTATCTCCAGCCCTTAAATCACCGGATGCCAATGCGGTAAAAAACGTACCACTTGTTTGACGGATAACAATTCCAGCAGTTGCATCTTGTATGCGTGTGAAAGCACCTAAACCACGAGTGATAACACCTTCGATTACTACTTCGGAAGCATTTGGTAACGCCCTGGCTGCAGCAATTGTAATTATGCCTGTGCCTCGCACTGAAACTGAATCACGGCCTGTAGTACCATTGTGTACAAATACGATATGACCTAATTTCAAGCCTGATGTAGTAGGTGCAAAAGTAATAGCAAACTTCTGGGTTCCTGAAGGTAGGATAACCGCGTTTGCAGGTACCACACTGAACTGGTTATTTGTAGGATATACTGAAGTGATATTCAAATTCCCACTTCCGGTATTTGTAACTGTAACGCTATCTGTCCAAGTCGATTCTACATACACATTACCAAAATTTAAATCTTTTGGAGAGACAGAGAAAACAGAAACGGTGTCGACCCAAGTAGATTCTGCATAGTAATCACCTATATCTAATAGGCTGTTCGACATTTTTGCAATTAAAGGGAAGTTAAATGTGAATAATAAGAGTACGACCAATAAAATAGTGTTTAAAAATTGTCTCATGTCAAGATCCTTTATTTTTATTATTAAGATATATTGATTGCAAACTGTAAGAATATAATACTTTATGATGTTATTGTCAACTATTACTTTAGTTCGCAAAAAAATATCTTTAATTTCAAATTTTTTCCAGTAGATTTAGCCAAATTGTCATCAACACTAAACTCAAACAAGCTCGCATCTACATAGGCATCTAAAATATTTACAACATACAAGATACCCAAATACCAGGCGAACTTGTCGCGTTCGCCTCTGTAAAAATCGCGGATAGTTCGATACTGGAAATTTCCTGAAGGTGGAAGTTTGATTAAACTTTCTGAATAAAGGTTTTTATAATTTTTATACTCCCTATTCATATTAACCCACTCATAACTCCAGTAACCGGCTAAACCAAAAATAACTGGAATTTTCCAGTACGACTCGCTGTAGAACTGTCCTGCTCCCGGCAAACCGGCAGATAAAAGCATAGCGATAGTTGGCGATTTAGTTTTTTTTTCAATTTCCTTTTCGCTTTGATTCGATTCAGTAAAAATAAATCTATCCCCAGATAGGCGTGATATTTCACTTTTCGAAAAGTGTTGTTGAGGATAAGATTTTGAGATGAATAAAAAGATTAAAGAACCAATAACAAAACTTTTAATATAAATCTTCATATTCAAGAATTGACTACTAAAGCAATAGCCTCGATTTCCACTTTCACATCACGTGGTAGTCGTGATACTTGTACTGTAGTTCGTGCCGGTGGCGAATCCGAAAAAAATTCTCCATAAACTTCATTCATTGCGGCAAACTCATTCATATCGGTTAAATAGATTGTAGTTTTCAAAACCGAATGTAGCGTTGCCCCCCCTACTTCTAAAATTGCTGCTAAGTTTTTTAATACCTGATGAGTTTGTGCTTTTATATCCCCTGTCACAATTTGACCCGATGCTGGGTCAATCGGAATCTGCCCTGCAGTAAATAAAAAACAACCTGAACCAATAACAGCTTGACTATAAGGACCGATTGGTGCCGGGGCTGCATCTGTATAAATTTTTTTTCTCATTTTTTAACTTCCTTTCAGTTTCATTATTATTTCAATTAAACGATCTAAATCGTCGATCGAATAATACTCAATCAGTATTTCACCTTTTCCGTCGGCTCGATTAATCAATTTTACTTTTGTTCCAAATATCTGCCTTAGTTTTTGTTCAATATCAGAAAAAGGTGAATCGGGAACAAATTCACTTATTTTAGATTTAGTTTCGGGCTTTTTATTAAAGTCGCGGACTAATTTTTCAACCTGACGAACATTCAAATCGTGCTTGATAATTTTATGAAACAATTTCATCTGATTTTTTTCGTCGGGTAAACTTACTAACATACGGGCGTGTCCTGCAGTAATTTGGCCTTTCCTGAGCGCTAATTGAATTTCGTCGGGTAAGCGCAACAACCTGATAAAATTGATCACCGTAGTTCTATCTTTCCCGATTCTTTTTGCAACTTCTTCGTAGGTAAGATTACATTCTGTAATTAAGCGTTGGTAAGAAATTGCAATTTCGATTGCATTAAGATGTTCGCGCTGGAGATTTTCGACAAGGGCTAACTCCAACATATCTTCATCATTCTTAACATCGATTATGTAGGCTGGAATCTGTTTGATACCAGCATCAATCGAGGCTCTCACCCTTCGTTCGCCAGCAATTAATTCGAAGAAGTCATCTTTTCGACGCACTGTTATCGGTTGAATAATTCCTTTTTCGATAATCGATTTTTTTAATTCATCGAGGGCTTGCTCGTCGAAATCGGCACGGGGTTGAAACGGATTCGGCTTTATTTTATCAACATCTATTAATGTTATGCCTTCAGTTTCGCGAGTTACAGTTTGAACTATTATTTCTTTTTCAGTGGCAACAGTGGTTTCCCCTTCCGCTGCGGATGGACGGATCAACGCAGCAAGTCCTTTTCCTAATCCACCTTTAATTTTCGACATCTTTATTTACCTGTTCTGTTTGAAAGTGATTGTTTCTTAATAAAAATTCTTGTGCTAGATTCATATAATTTTTTGAGCCACTCGATAAAGCATCGTATAACAAAATCGGTTTACCGTAGCTCGGAGCTTCGCTCAAGCGAACATTTCGGTTTACAATTGTTTGGTAAACTTTATTGCCAAAATATTTTTTAACCTCTTCAACAATTTGATTCGAAAGCCGCAACCTTGCATCGAACATAGTCATAAGTACACCTTCTATCTCTAATTTCTGATTCAGGTTTTTCTTTACGATGTTGATTGTGTTCAATAATTGAGTCAGCCCTTCAAGTGCATGATACTCGCACTGAACTGGGATCAACACCGAATCGGCAGCAACGAGTGAATTTAATGTTATCAATCCTAACGAAGGTGGACAGTCGATAAAAATATAACCAAACTTGTTCTTGATACTATCTACAACATTTGCGAGCAATTTTTCACGATTATCGATCTCAACCATTTCGACTTCTGCACCTACTAAATTTATACTCGATGGCAGAAGCGAAAGAAAAGGCATACTGGTTTGCTGTATTGCCTCCCATGGATCGATACCTCCGATGAGTACATCGTAAATATTTTTACCACCGTTTTGAGTATCAAAACCTAATCCCGATGTAGCATTTGCCTGCGGGTCGTTATCTATAATAAGGACTGGCACCTCAGCTGCTGCTACGCAGGCTGCTAAATTTATTGTAGTAGTTGTTTTACCAACTCCACCTTTTTGATTTGCTACTGTTACAACTTTACTCAACTCGTTATCTCAATCTTAAAATTCAAACGTTTCACCAGAATTAAAAACTTTTCCATTAAATCCTTTTGCTTTAACTTTTGCAATAAAAGCATGCGGGTCAGCTTCGATAACTGGAAAAGTGTTGTAGTGCATCGGTGCAACAAATTTAGGATTTACTAATTCAACAGCTTTCACAGCATCGTCGATTCCCATCGTAAAGTTATCGCCAATTGGAAGGAGCAAAACATCTACGGGGTTCATCTCACCAATCAGTTTCATATCCGAAAATAATCCTGTATCTCCGGTGTGATAAACAGTTTTACCCCCCATCGTAACTAAAACACCCGATGGCTCGCCAGTATAAGTCCCCTCGCCCGAAGAAGAGCCGTGATGGGCGATAGTAAATTTCACACGCCCAAATGGGAAATTAAAACCACCTCCAATGTGCATATTGTGGGCTTTGGCACCTTTACTTGCAACATAATTTGCTAACTCGTTCACAGCAATAATAGTTGCATCGCACCTTTTCGATATACTAATCGCATCGCCAAGATGGTCGCCATGTCCGTGAGTTACTACAATGTAATTTACATTCACATCCTTCTCCTTAATAGTAGAAAGAGGATTCCCCTCGATAAAAGGGTCGATAATTAATTTAGTCTTTCCATCATCCAGCAAAAAGGCTGAATGACCGTAATATGTAAGTTTCAACATAAAACCTCCGTTGTTATTAAATATTCGTTTGATAAAACACTACTAAATATAATTTTTTTTTATAAGGATTGCAACGATAGGAAAAGGGATGATAATGAAACTCATTTAATATAAAACCGTAGAATCGCTTAAATTGAAATATTCTATTTTTTTTCTTATAATTCTTTCGCCTTTCGAGGTTTAATGGACTTGTTGTTTGTTGAGTCCATTTATAATTTTTGGAAAAAATAAAAACAGGAGTTCTGATGACAGATATAAAAACATTAAACGAAAAAATTCAAAAAGAAAGTGCCTTCGTTGATTTGTTAACTATGGAAATCGGCAAGGTAATAGTCGGACAAAAATATATGGTAGAACGTTTGCTAATTGGTTTGCTATCGAATGGACATATCCTATTAGAAGGCGTTCCGGGATTGGCAAAAACACTTGCGATAAAAACTCTGGCAACAACGATACAATCAAAATTTCAGAGAATTCAATTTACCCCCGACCTGCTTCCTGCAGATTTAATTGGTACAATGATATATAGCCAGCGGAAAGAAGAGTTCGCAGTAAAGAAAGGTCCCATATTTGCTAATTTTATTTTGGCAGACGAAATTAACCGCGCACCTGCGAAAGTTCAAAGCGCTCTGCTCGAAGCTATGCAAGAAAGACAAGTAACAATCGGTGAGCAAACATATCAACTTGATGAACCCTTTCTTGTTCTGGCAACACAAAACCCGATTGAGCAAGAAGGAACATATCCTCTCCCTGAGGCGCAAGTCGATCGTTTTATGTTAAAGATTAAAATTGTTTATCCCAATCGTGATGAAGAGCGATTGATTATGCGGCAAAACATTACTAACTCGTACCCGAAAGCCAAAGCTGTGGTGAGCCCTGCCGACATATTAAAAGCTCGGAATGTTGTTCAAGAAGTTTATATGGATGAAAAAATTGAGAAATATATTTTAGATATAGTATTTGCGACACGTGAACCTAAGAATTTTAAACTCGAAAAGTTAGCACAACTTATCAGTTATGGCGCTTCGCCACGGGCAAGTATAAACCTCGCATTGGCAGCAAAAGCATTTGCATTTATCAAGCGACGAGGATATGTTATCCCCGAAGATGTGCGAGCAGTTTGCCACGATGTTCTCCGACACCGTATCGCCGTTACTTATGAAGCTGAAGCTGAGAATGTGAACTCCGAAGATATCGTGAACGAGATTTTGAATACAGTAGAAGTACCATAATGGAAACAACTGATTTATTAAAAAAAGTCAGAAAAATCGAAATCAAAACCCGCGGTATCGCCAACCAAATTTTTTCAGGCGAATACCACAGCGTGTTCAAAGGACGCGGTATGGCTTTTAGCGAAGTTCGAGAATACCAAATTGGCGATGATATCCGCTCGATCGACTGGAATGTTACAGCCCGATTCAACCATCCGTATGTAAAAATATTCGAAGAAGAGCGCGAACTTACGGTAATGATTCTTGTAGATGTAAGCGGCTCGGGGGAATTCGGAACTGCTCTGCAAATGAAAAAGGATTTAGCAATCGAACTTTGTGCAGTGCTTGCCTTCTCTGCAATACAAAACAACGATAAAGTTGGAATAATATTTTTCAGCGATATCGTTGAACGATTTATACCTCCCAAAAAAGGAAGAACTCACATACTTCGCATCATACGTGAATTGCTCGATTTCAAACCACAGCACAAACAAACTAACATTACCGAAGCTTTGCGATATTTACGCAGCGCTATTAAAAAAAGGAGTATCGCATTTGTGATTTCGGATTTTATGGATAAGGGATTTGAAGATGCACTGAAAATTGCAAACAAAAAACACGATGTAGTAGCTATCAATATTTACGATCAGCGCGAACAAGAATTACCGGCAGTCGGTTTGATGCGTCTTGCCGATGCCGAAACAGGTAAAGTATTTTGGGTGGATACCTCAAAAAAACAAGTTCGCGATAATTATAAAAAATGGAGACAACAAACAGAAGAAAACTTAAAATCGATCTTCCGTAAAAGTGGTGTGGATAGCATTAACATCCGAACCGACCAATCGTATATTCAACCACTCATGAATTTTTTCAGAATTAGAGAAAAAAGATGGTAAAACGAGTAAATATCGAATATCGAATATCGAATATCGAATTCAGAAAATACATCACTATTTTCTTTGCTCTACGCTCTAAGCTCATTGCTCTAAGCTCTAAACTCATCACTCATCGCTCAAAGTTTACCCTGAGCGTAGTCGAAGGGCTCATTGCTATTAGCTCTCTGCTCTTAGCTCTAAGCTCTCCGCTCGTTGCTCAAGACGTTCGAGTCGCTGCGCGTGTTGATTCTAATCATATATTAATCGGCGATTGGTTAAAACTTTATATCGAATTAGAATATCCACCCGATACAAAAATTTCATATCCAGCAATTATAGATTCACTTAAAGGTTTAGATATAATTGAACGCTCGCAACCTTTAATCGCAAAATCAGAAAATAAAATAATCGAAAAAACAATTTTTACAATTTCGGGTTATGATACAGGAACGTTTGTAATTCCTCAGCTGGATTTCGGCTACATTTTGAAAAACGATACTACGCTTTATTTTGCTTCCACTTTTCCTATCCCAATTTTTATTCGTGGTGTTGGGGTCGACCCATCACAAGAGATAAAAGATATCAAACCACCCTTGAGCGTGCCGATAACATTTGCACAAATACTTCCCTATTTAATAGGTGTTATTGCTACGCTCCTTGTAGGTATTTTGCTTTATTACATTATAAGAAAGCGACAACAGAAAGATATCTGGAAAATTTTCAGTGAACCGAAACGACCTCCACACGAAATCGCACTCGATGCACTCCGCTATCTCGAAGCCGAAAAATTGTGGCAACGTGGCGAAGTTAAACTCTACCACAGCAAACTTACTGATATTGTCCGAACATATATCGAAGACCGTTTCAATATTAAAGCGATGGAATCGACAACCGATGAGATATTAGCCGACTACTCGCATCATCCAGAATTCAACGGAGAATTACAATCGATATTGAGAGAGATGCTTACACTTGCCGACTTTGTTAAGTTTGCAAAACAGCAACCCCTCCCAAATGAAAACGATGTAAGTATGAAACAAGCTTTCGAATTCGTTGAAAAAACAATTCCCAAAAAATTAGAAGAGGAAAAGGTATGAGCAATATAACTTTTGCATCTCCATACTTTTTCTATTTACTAATATTGATACCCGTTTTTATTTATTGGTATTGGAAACACAACCGTAAGCAGTATGTTGAACTGCAAGTATCTACATTGGAAAGTTTTGAATTTGCACCCCGTTCGTGGCGGCAAAGGTTTCGGCATCTATTATTTGTCTTTAGAATGCTTACTTTTATTCTCCTCGTCATTGCTCTTGCCCGTCCGCAATCATCAACCCGAAGCGAAAAGGTTACTACCGAAGGTATCGATATTATAATTTCAACCGATATTTCTGGAAGTATGTTAGCTGAGGACTTGCGACCTAACCGCATAGAAGCAGCAAAACAAGTTGCATTCGATTTTATTGACGGCAGAGAGAACGACCGAATCGGAATCGTAATTTTTGCAGGCGAAAGTTTTACCCAATGCCCCCTTACAACCGACCGGGCTGTGGTAAAAAATTTATTGAAAGATGTGAAAAGCGGAATAATTGAAGACGGAACTGCTATCGGAATGGGGCTGGCAACTTCGGTAAGCAGATTAAAAGATAGCAAAGCTAAAAGCAAAGTGATAATTTTGTTAACCGATGGTATCAACAATCGTGGTTTCATCGACCCAATCACAGCCTCGCAAATTGCTCAGTCTTTCGGAATTAGGGTTTATACAATCGGCGTTGGAACAATTGGACTGGCACCTTACCCTGTTCAAACACCCTTTGGAACTCAATACCAAAATGTTCCTGTTCAAATTGATGAAGAATTAATGAAAAAAATTGCCGAGACAACCGGCGGTAAATACTTCCGCGCTACTGATAACAAAAAACTAAAAGCGATTTTTCAGGAAATTGATAAATTGGAAAAGACTAAAATTGAAGTAACTGAATTCAGACGTAAATCGGAACAATTCACACTAGCAGCATTGTTTGCAGGATTGTTTCTCCTGTTGGAATTATTGTTCAGATATACGATATTCAGGACAAACCCGTGATTGATTTCGGATTGCGGATTTATAATTTTAAATTTTAAATTTTATAATTCACATTTACAATTAACAATTAGAAAATGATTCGTTTTGCTAACATAGAATTTTTATACGCTCTCTTTCTCATCCCAATTATTATTGGAGTATATTGGTATGCAATGCGAAAGAAGAAAAAAGCGCTAATTGATTTCGGCGAACTTCACTTAATCAGCCGATTGATACCCGATTCTCCCAAATACAAATATGCTGTAAAATTTTTAATACTAATTTCAGCATTTATTTTCACAATATTAGGGCTCGCCAATTTGCAAGTTGGATCTAAGTTAGAAGAAATTAAGAGAGAAGGGGTTGATATCATAATTGCTATCGATGTATCGAACAGTATGAGAGCCGAAGATATCAAACCGAATCGCCTCGAAAGCACAAAACAAGCAATTTCGCGTTTGGTAGATAAACTTCAGAACGATAGAATTGGATTAATCGTCTTTGCCGGCGAGGCTTATCTTCAACTCCCCTTAACACCCGATTATTCGGCTGCGAAATTATTTTTGAGTGCGATTGATACCGATATTGTTCCGATACAAGGGACTGCAATCGGTTCGGCAATCCGGCTCGCAATAAAATCGTTTTTGGGGGACGAAAAGAAATATAAAGTGTTGGTTGTAATTTCTGATGGCGAGAACCACGAAGACGATGCTATCAGCGAAGCTAAAAACGCAGCCGAACAAGGGATAATTGTACACACTATTGGAATGGGCTCGCCGATGGGGGCACCTATTCCGATTTATCAAAATAATGTGCATGTCGGTTTCCGAAAAGATAAAAATGGAAACATAGTCGTTACCAAATTAAATGAAGCAGTTTTACAGCAAATTGCTTCAGCAGGGAACGGCAAATACATCCTTGCAACAAATCAGCAAAATGAATTAGAACTTATATTGGAAGAAATTTCAGCGATGGAAAAAAAAGAGTATGCGGCAAAAATATTTACCGACTATGAAGACCGTTTCCAATATTTTTTAGCAATCGCACTTTTATTATTAGTGATAGAATTTTTTATTTCTGACCGCAAAAACAAATGGCTTTCGAAATGGAATTTATTCGGAGACAAAAATAAATGAAATTAATTATCTTCATATTAATTATTTCAGCTTCGGCTTATTCTCAATCCGAAAGATCGTTTATTAACGAAGGTAACCGAAAGTATAAAGAAAATAAATTTATTGATGCCGAAGTTAATTACCGTAAATCGTTAGAGAAAAATAAGGATTCATATTATGGTACATTTAATTTAGGGAACGCCTTATATAAGCAAGAAAAGTATGAAGAAGCAGCTGAGAAGTTTAAAATTGCAGCTACAAAAGAAACTGACAAAGAGACTCGAGCAAAGGCACTACATAATCTTGGAAACTCGTTTCTCAAAACACAAAAAATTCAAGAGAGCATCGAAGCATATAAAAATGCTCTGAAGCTAAATCCTAACGATGTTGATACTAAATACAATTTAGAATACGCAAAAATGCTGCTTCAGCAGCAGCAATCCGCCTCAGGCGGACAAAAACAAGACAATCAAGACAAAAAACAAAAGGACCAACAAAAACAAGAAGAGCAAAATCAGGAACAACAGAAACAAGAGCAGCAAAAACAAGAGGAACAAAAAAAGCAACAAGCCAAACAACAGGAACAGAAGATTTCTAAAGACGACGCCGAACGACTTCTTGAAGCTTTGAAAAATGAAGAAAAGGATGTTCAGAAAAAACTAAAGAAGAAAGCTCCTGCACGCATCTCAATTGAGAAGGATTGGTGAAATGAATTATAAATTGCTGATTGGAAATATTAAATTTTTGTTTTTATTGTTTGCAATATCCATTTCATTTTCTTTTGCCTTAGCTCAAGATGTATCTTTCACTGCTTCGGTCGATAGAAATCGTATAGAGATGGGTGAACAGATTGAAATTACCTTTTCGTTAAACGGAAGTGGAAAAAATTTTCAACCACCACCTTTTAACGATTTTTTAGTCTTATCAGGTCCCAATCAATCTACAAGTATGCAATTCATAAATGGAGCACTGTCGCAATCGATTTCTTACTCTTATATTCTCCAGCCCCGTGCTGAAGGTAAATTCACTATCGCTCCAGCTTCGATAGAATCAGGTGGTAAGAAGATACAATCGAATAGCATCACTATCGAGGTTACAAAAGGGGCGTCGAAACCGAAGCCACAACAATCGCAGACGCAAGAAGAGGCTAGTATTTCAAAACAAATCAGCGACAATCTTTTCATCCGTGTAAGTGTCGATAAATCAAATGTTTACCAGGGGGAACAAATCACAGCGACCTACAAACTGTATACACGTGTGAACATTACAAATTACTCTGTTAGCAAAGTTCCTTCTTTCACAGGATTTTGGAATCAAGAAATTGAGTTACCCAAAAATCCGCAGTTTGGAATTGAAGTTTTAAATGGAATTCAATACAGAGTGGCAACTCTTCGGAAGACAGCTCTTTTTCCACAGCAAAGCGGCACGCTCGAGATTGATCCGATGGAGGCAGATTTTGTTGTTCAGGTTCAAACACGAAGACGCAGCGGCGATATATTCGACCAATTTTTTAACGACCCATTTTTCGGGAATGTGCGAAACGTAGAACATAAATCAATAAGTAACAGTCTTAAGGTTAACGTCCGCCCCCTACCGACGAATCCCCCACCAGGATTTAGCGGTGCTGTCGGAAAATTTTCTGCCGAATTTTGGCTCGATAAAACTGAAACAAAATCGAATGAAGCTGTAACTCTTAAAGTAAAAATTTCAGGACGTGGTAATTTAAAGCTGATTCAACCTTTGAAAATAAACTTCCCTTCTGACCTCGATAGTTACGACCCAAAAATTTCGGATAACATTTCACAAGCAACAAATATCATTTCGGGTAGCCGGACTTTTGAATACTTGTTAATACCACGTAGGCAAGGGAATCAAAAAATATCTTCCTTTACGTTCACTTATTTCGACCCAACTAAAAAAGAATATGTTTCAATTAATTCCCCCGATTTTAACCTCAATGTTACAAAAGGGAGCGATATAGTTTCGGCACCAATCGCCGGTTTGAGTAAAGAAGAAATAAAGCTACTTGGGCAGGATATCCGTTTCATCAAAAGCGATCCTATTAAATTTAAGAAACACGGAAAAACATTTTTTGGATCGATGTTATTTTGGGGTTTAAGCATTGTACCAATATTTTTATTCTTAGGATTTATATTTTTGTATAAACGCTACGAACAAAATGTAAGCGATGTAATACGTTTTAAAAGCAAACGTGCCACCAAAATTGCTAAAAAACGGCTTGCAACTACAAAACATTTACTATCAGCGAAAAAGAGAGAAGAATTTTATGAAGAACTCTCTAAAGCTTTATGGGGATATGTTGGAGACAAACTAGGAATTCAACTTGCAGAACTATCGAGGGAGACTGTCGGCATTTCACTCAAAGCACGGAATGTTAGCGATGAATCAATTAACAAAATTCTGACTACACTCGACCATTGCGAGTTTGCACGTTTCGCTCCTACGTCGGACTCACTCGATATGCAAAATATTTATAACCAAACTGTTGATTTAATCTCAACAATCGAAGAGGAAATTAAATGAGATATTTACTTTCTTTAATTTTACTTCTCCTGCTACCTGCGATTTTAATTTCTGACGAACTCAGCCATCAATATAATCAAGCAACTCAATTTTATCGTGATGGTGAGTATTCGAAAGCGATTGCAATTTACGAAAGTATACTCAGGCACGGTTACGAACATTCTGACCTTTACTACAATTTAGCAAATGCACACTTTAAGCTGGATAATTTGCCGGCTTCAATATTGTACTACGAACGTGCTAAACGTTTATCCCCAAAAGATGACGACATAAACTATAATCTCAAAATCGCTAATCTTAAAGTCGTCGATAAAATCGAACCCCTCCCTCGTTTGTTTATCGTTGAATGGTGGCAAACTTTAAGCGGATTAACTTCTTCAACAACTTGGTCGGTTTTATGCATAGTTTCTCTCTGGGTCGGATTATTCTGCTTTGCCATATTTCGAATTGCACGTAAATCGTTAGTTCGTCGCCTAAGTTTCTTCAGCGGAACTTTTTTAACCTTATTTGCTGTAGTAACTCTTATTTTTGCATTCCAACAAAATAAAATCGAACAAAGCACAAGCGAAGCAATTATATTTTCGGCTAATGTTGCGATTAAAAGCTCGCCCGACGAAAGTGGAACCGATTTGTTCATCTTGCACGAGGGGGTTAAAGTAGAAATTTTAGACAACGTAGATAAATGGAAAAAAATCCGTCTGGCAGATGGCAAAGTTGGCTGGATACCTAGCGAGGCGATTGAAATAATTTGACACGATAAAGGAAATATGTCGATAAGGAGAAACGGCGACTGTGATTAATATTTAGTTGTCGTTCTACAGCCTAAAATTATTTGCTTTTTGGTTTATTTTTCTGCATTTTCAATTAGAATTTTTGTATGTAATACTTAAATGAAACCATTTACAACCAAAAGCATCCAATCTCAATTAATTATTTATTTCACAATTGCTATTATTATTCCCGCTGTAATTACAAGCATCGTGGGGGTGAAATTAATTTATGACCAAATAATTACTCGAGCCGAAACAAAAGTTCGTTCCGATTTAAGCTCAGCACGCGAAATTTACCAAAATAAAATCTCACAAATTGAGAGCATTGTTCGACTTACAGCAGCCCGAAGTTTAGTGATAAAAGCAGTCAGCGAAAACGATAAAAATTTTTTACAGAAAGATTTGCTACGAACTCTCAGACGTGAACAAATCGACATATTAACTGTCGTTGACAAGAATGGGAAAGTTATTTCACGCGGAAGAAACCCGAATTCCTTCGGCGATTTATTAATTAATGATCTTTTCGTTGAACGGGTTATAAAAACTAAACAAATTGTAACAGGGACCGATGTGGTATCGGCTGATCAATTATATAGAGAATCAGCCGACCTTGCCAAGCAAGCTCACATGGAAATAACTCCAACACCGATGGCCAAACCCCGAACATCGCTTTCAGAAAAATCGGGTATGATGCTGAAGGCAGCCGTGCCGATTTTCGACGATGAAAATATTTTTCAAGGCGTGTTAATTGGTGGAATTTTGTTGAATAGGAATTTTGAAATTGTTAACAAAATTAAAAAAATTATGCAGGAGCCTGAATTATATAAAGGCAAGGAGGTTAGCACTGCTACAATATTTTTGAACGATTTGCGGATTTCGACCAACGTGAAAAACGAGGACGGCAGTGTTGCTATCACAACCTTGGTCTCAGAAGAAGTAAACGATGCCGTACTGAGAGATGGCAAACTTTGGATTGGCGATGCCTTTGTAGTCAACACTTGGTACATCGGCGCCTACGAACCAATCAAGGATATTCAAAATAAAATTATCGGAATCCTTTATGTGGGTATTCTTAAAGAACCGTTTAACGATTTATTGCGAAATACCTTAATAACTTTTCTTGGAATTACATTAGTCGGTATTCTTTTAATAGTTTTAATTTCGATACATCAGGCAAAAAAAATATCAAACCCACTGAAAAAGTTGGAAGAAATCGCAGTAGAAATAACGGAGGGTAAATATCACCACAATCTCGAACTTAAGGCGCCGCGCGAGATTGAACGACTTGCAGCTTCACTGAATTACATGGCAAGAGAACTCGAGAATGAGAAACTTGAACTAGAAGAATGGGGAAATAAACTCGAAATAAAAGTTGAAGAACGGACAAAGGAGATAAAAAAAATTCACTCACAATTATTCCGTTCAGAAAAACTTGCTTCGCTCGGCAAACTTGCCGCAGGTGTTGCTCACGAAATTAACAATCCATTGACCGGCATATTAACTAACAGCAGCATACTGTTAGAAGATTTACCGAAAGGCGATCCGAAGCGTGACGACGTTGAATTGATAGTCAAAGAAACGATACGTTGCCGCGAAATTGTAAAGCGACTCCTCGATTTTGCTAAACAAATAGCTCCTCAAAAAAAAATAATAAACATCAACACTTTAATCGAGAACATAATTCTTCTGGTAAGAAATCAGACCTCTTTCCGAAACATTAAGATTGAAAAAAATCTCTCAAAAGATCTACCAGAAATAATGGCAGACCCTGATCAAATTCAGCAAGTTTTCATAAACATAATTTTGAACGCATCAGAAGCAATGACTCGCGGTGGCGATTTAATTATTGAATCAAAAATGGATGCAAATGAGAACTCGATTGTTGTTTCGATTAAGGATACAGGGCCCGGCATACCAGAACACATTCGGGATAAAATTTTTGACCCATTCTTTACTACAAAAGAACACGGCACAGGATTAGGACTTTCTATTAGTTACGGAATTATTGAGCAGCACGGCGGGACTATAAATGTCGAGAGTGTAACGGGCAACGGAACTACATTCACTATCTATCTACCAATAAAATCATTAGAAATTGAAACAAATGACAGCCAAAATATTAGTCGTTGACGATGAATTAGTTATCTGTAAGAGTTGTGAAAAAATATTCCTGCGTGCCGGACACAAAGTACAATACAGCACAACAGGCAAGCAGGCGCTTGCACTTTTGCAATCCGATTCTTTCGATGTGGTCTTCACCGATTTGAAGATGTTGGATATAAGTGGATTTGAGATTTTAACCACAATCAAACAGCGGTATCCTGAGACTGTCGTAATCATTATAACTGGTTATGCGACTATTGCAGCAGCAGTCGAAACAATGCGATCGGGTGCATTCGATTTTCTCCCTAAACCATTCACTCCTAATGAACTTTTAGCTGTTCTCAACCGTGCATTAGAAAAACGCAAACTGATACAACAAATGAAAAACGAAACCGAGCCTTTTGAAGCTTCTGTTTTTGAAGGTTTTATCGGACAAAGCCCTAAAATGATTGAGGTTTTTAATTTAATTCGGAAAGTTGCCCCTACCGATTGCACCGTTTTAATAATCGGTGAGAGCGGAACCGGCAAAGATTTAACAGCACGAGCGATACATAATTGCAGCAAACGGAAAGAGGAAAAATTTTTTGCATTAGATATATCTACACTATCGACTACCTTGTTAGAGAGCGAATTGTTCGGCCATAAAAAAGGTTCGTTCACTGGAGCTACCTCCGACAAACAAGGATTGTTTGAAGTTGCTGATAACGGAACCATCTTCTTAGATGAAATCGGTAACCTATCGCTCGAAGTACAGTCGCGGTTACTACGCGTTCTGCAAACTAAAGAAATTCTTCCGGTCGGAAGCACAAAAATCAAAAACGTCGATGTCCGATTGATTTTTGCTACCAACCAGAATTTGAAAAACTTGGTTAGCGAAGGAAAATTTCGGGAAGACCTTTATTACCGGCTGAATGTTTTCCCTATTAAACTACCACCACTTCGTGAGAGGAAAGAAGATATACCTGAACTGATAAAAAAATTTCTAAAAATTTCTTGTAACAAATTATCAAAACCAATCCCAAAAATCGGACTTGAAGCCTGTGAAGTTTTGCTTAATTACCATTGGCCCGGAAATGTTCGCGAACTTGAACACACAATTGAACGATTAACAATATTAGTTGATGGAAATGAAATATTGCCTGTTCATATTTCAGCCGCCCTCTTTAAAACCGAGACACAAACAAAATCACTCATCCCAAAAAATTCTGAGGAACTCAAAAAGCTAAAGAAACAAATACGTGAAGCATCAATTCAAGATATAGAAAAAATGTTTATAGAAGAAGCTCTCATCCGAAACAACTGGAATATCTCGAAAGCTGCTCGTGATGTTGAAATGCAGCGCTCCAATTTTCAAGCTTTGATGCGGAAATACGGTATTTCAAAATAATTTTTATGCACAATTTTAGATGCAGGTGTATATTTTTTTTATCTCAATAATATACGCCTCCCAACCCAATTTAAGCATTTTCCTATTTATATTTTTTGTGATAAAAATCGTAAATCCCTCACTCTTCCATAATTTTTCCATCCATAACTCATTATAATATAATAGATTATAGCTAATCACTCCCCATTAAAACTTCAATGGCATAGCGATTGCAGTTATAGAAGCATGAAAAAATTATAATTAATCAAAAATCAAAAGGAAATTAAAATGATAACTGAAAAAATATTAGTGGTCGACGACGAAGAAACCGTGTGCAGAAGTATAAATAAAATTCTCTCACGCAAAGGTTATGAAGTAGAAAATGCATTGAGTGTTGAAGATGCAATTAAAAAAATTAATCAAACTTCATTCGATTTAGTGATTACCGATTTAATGATGCCTAAAACTAACGGAATAGAATTGATGCAAATTATACGAGATCATTATCCTGACCTCGAAGTAATAATGATAACTGGCTACGCATCCATCGAATCAGCAGTAAAGGCAACAAAGCTTGGAGCTTCGAGCTACTTACCGAAACCCTTCACCCCCGATGAATTAAGCGAAGCTACAAAAAAAGCTTTAACACAACGACAATTAAAAATTGAGCAACGAAAAGTTGAACCCAAAGTTTATGAGCAAACTTCCGAAATAATTGATGTTGATATGCCATTCAATAAAAACGAAGTAGCCAGAGCAACTTCGATAGAATATGTTGAAGCCCTTACTCATTCCGATATGCCCCTTGCAAAAAAGGAAGCCGTCAAAGCATACTGCAATTTGGGGAAACGTGAATGCCGCCGTGTTATCACCGAAGGGCGTGAATGTATCGGGGAATGTCCAATCGAAAAGAAAGAGCGAACAAAAGCCGTTAAAGTAAAACGATATACATCCGAAATAATCGATGCCGACCTCCCATTCAGCATCTCTGAGGTTGAACAAGCAACGAATTCCGATTACATAAATTGTCTGAGCAGATCGGATATACCTTTAACAGCATTATGGGGCAGAGATGCAACGGCAAAGCATTCCATATTAGTTGTTGACGATGAGCCAATAGTTTGCCACAGTGTCCGAAAAATTTTATCTAAACAAAGCTGCGCCGTTGAAGAAGCATTCGACGTAGATGCAGCATTGCAAAAAATGAAACTCAATAGATACGATTTGATACTGTTAGATTTAAAGATGCCCAAGCGGAGCGGTATTGAAGTTCTGCAATCTATAAAAAGGAATTGGCCCGAAATACCTGTAATTATGATTTCAGGTTATGCTTCAATCGAAAATGCAATTGAAGCAATAAGATTAGGTGCATTCGACATCATCCCAAAACCATTCACACCCGCCGAATTAACAAAAAAAACTAAAGAAGTTTTAGTTGCATAATCAGTAATCTAATGGGGGCTGAGTTATTAAAAAAAATACTTTTATAAATCAGCCCTCGTAAGAAGTTTCCCAAATAGCAAAAATGCCCGATCCCCTGAACTTGTTCTAATGCTCATTACTCCACAGTTTTAGATTTCGACAAACATCAAGGGCGAGGTATTCGGACTTATTGGAGAGCCCCTTTATTTGATTTTAATGTGGGCTTTTTGTAGATTCATTCCACAGAATTTTCATAAAAACATAAAGGAATACTTACCGAACATATTGCTACCATTGTTTTTTAAAGCTTTTTTTCTTATTTTCAAGCAGATTTTCAAACTATTCAGGAAACAATATGTTCAACTACGCTCCAATCAATGGTGTGGTAATAAAAGTATTAAGTAAATATTCAGACCAACGCGGTTGGCTTATCGAAACTTTTCGCAACGATGAACTTTTAGCAGAATTTCGCCCCGAAATGTCGTACATTTCAATGACGAAACCTCAAGTTGCTCGCGGTCCACACGAACACATCGAGCAGACAGATTTATTTGGATTCATAGGTCCATCGACTTTCAAAATTTATCTATGGGATAATAGGAAGAATTCCCCAACTTACCTGAATAAAATGATAATCACTGCCGGCGAGGATGAACCAAAATCAATTCTTGTTCCCCCAGGAGTAGTCCACGCATATAAAAATATTGGCAATCAACTCGGGATGGTAACAAATTATCCGAACCGATTATTCATGGGAATTGGGAAAAAAGAAAAAGTTGATGAAATTCGGCACGAAAACGATCCTAACACAATTTTTAAAATTGAAGATTAATCTATGAAAAATTTTTTAGTTACAGGAGGAGCTGGGTTTATTGGTAGCAACTTTATCCACTATATCCTTAACAAATATCCTGATTACAGGATAGTCAATTTTGATAAGCTAACCTATGCAGGAAATTTAGAAAACCTGAAGAGTGTAGAATCAAATCCAAATTACAAATTTATAAAAGGCGACATTTGCGACAAGGAAGCCGTTGCAAATGTTTTACAGAAATATCAAATCGACACTGTAGTAAATTTCGCAGCTGAGTCGCACGTCGACCGCAGCATATTAGGTGCAACAATTTTTATACAAACAAATGTGCTCGGAACTCAGGTCCTATTAGAATTAGCAAAGGAACATGGTGTCGAGAAGTTTCTTCAAGTGTCGACAGATGAAGTTTATGGTTCATTAGGAAGCTCAGGGAAATTTACGGAAGATTCTCCACTCCATCCCAACAGTCCTTATGCCGCAAGCAAAACCGGCGCCGATTTACTTGCTTTGGCTTATCAACATACATTTGGAATCCCTGTTCTTATTACCCGCTGTTCAAACAATTACGGACCATACCAATTCCCAGAAAAATTAATACCGTTGATGATTGCAAACGCACTAAACGACAAACCACTTCCAGTTTATGGGAATGGAACTAACGTACGAGATTGGCTGCACGTACTCGATCATTGCGAAGCTATCGACGTAGTACTTCATAAAGGAAAAATTGGCGAAGTTTATAACATCGGTGGAAATAACGAATGGAAAAATATCGACATTGTTAAACTTCTCTTAGCAAAGTTGAATAAACCAGAAAGTTTAATAACCTTTGTGAAAGACCGTCCAGGGCACGATTTGAGATATGCAATAGATGCAAGCAAAATTAAAAACGAATTGAACTGGCAACCGCGCTATACATTTGAAGAAGGTATCACCGAAACAATCGAATGGTATTTAAACAACAAAGAATGGTGGCAACGGATAATTAGCGGCGAGTATCAAGAATATTATAAAAACATGTACGAAAATAGATAATGAGGAACTGAACATTGATTAAAATTAAAAACATAGTTTTATTTTTGCTATTACTTTTTACCTCAACTACTGTTGGACAGTTTAGCAAAGACAAAGAGACAAACAATATCTTTGATAACTTTGATTCTAAATCAAGGCAATATCAACAATTAATGCCACAACCACAACAGGTGGCTTTAGAAGGAACGGTAGATGCTGAAAAATATTTTGTAGGACCGTCTGATAAAATTGCGGTAAACATCTGGATAAGTCCTGCTGTTAATTTTTTTTTGACAGTTACCCCCGAAGGGACACTTATCATTCCGACCGTCGGTGAAGTGAAAGTTGCTGATAAAACTTTAGCCGAAGTAAAAAAAATTGTTCATGCGGAAGTCCGGAAAAAATATATTGCAAGCGAGATAACTGTTACCCTTATAGAACCGCGCCCTGTCGTAGTAACTGTATCCGGCAATGTATTGAATCCAGCCCTCTACACTCTATCAGCAGTCGATCGTGTCGATAAAGCCTTACAAGCTGCCAATACACTGTCGCAGCGGCAAACTCAAAGTGAACTATCCGCAGTCATCGAGAGGATGTCAACACGAAACATTCTGTTAAAACGAAAAGATGGTTCGAGCATCAGAATAGATATTCCAAAGTTTTTAGCTACAAAAGAAGACAAACATAATCCCTACCTTCGCGAAGGCGATGTAATTATTGTACCGAGGAAAAATCCAATTAAGAATGTTATCGGTGTTTATGGCGAAGTAAATAATCCGGGGAGATTCGAGTTTGTTGATGGCGACAGCATTACCGATGCTTTAAAAATAGCCCTCGGTTCTACTCCTTTAGCAAATTTAGATAGTATCGAATTCTCACGCCTCGACGAGGAAGCCAAAACAATTGAAACTAAAATTCTAAAATTAAGCGAAATTTATGACGGAAATTCTAAAAATATTCCGCTTGTACCGTGCGACAGAATTGTAGTTAAACAAAAATTAGAATTGAGAGAAGATTTCGTTGTACATATTGGAGGCGAGGTTAAGTACCCCGGAACATATCCTATTACTAAAAATAACAGTCGTTTATCAGATGCGATTCAATCGGCCGGAGGGTTTACTGAATTCGCTTCACTCAAATCGGCTGAACTTTACAGGCAGTCGGTTTCGCCACGCGAAATGGACATCGAACGGATTATGAGCATGCGCGGCAGCATATCTCCGGACGATACAGCTTCATACTTTATGGAAACTGAGCTTCGCCTCCGAAAAGAAATCGTGAACGTAGATTTCGAAAAATTATTTTTACAAAATGATAAATCGCAGGATGTTTTACTCAAGAATGGCGATTATATACAAATACCTTCTATAAAAAATACGATATATGTTTTCGGTCAAGTAATTACCCCCGGGCATATCCCCTTCGTCAAAGGTGAGTCGATGGAATATTACATCGCCAAATGCGGTGGTTTTACAGATGCAGCGAGAAAAGGGGACGTAAAAATAATCAAAGCAAAAACAAAACAATGGTTAGAGCCGGACGAAACAACGATCGAGGAGGGTGATTATATTTGGGTTCCCAAAAAACCCGAAAGGACATTCGCATATTATACAACAATCTTAAGCCAAACAGCAAGTATATTAAGTGTTGTAATTGGAATTGCAGTTTTAATTGTACAAGTATCAAAATAACAATATAGAAAGATGTGATGGAAGAATTTAATCAAGAAGATAAAACAATAACATTAGGAAGCACATTACTTGATTTTTTATCAGTTTTAACAAAGTACCGACGTTTTCTTGTTTGGTTCATTATTGTTGTTACTTTTACAACCACTATCATAGCTTACTTTAGTCCCAAATGGTACAAAGCAACAGCATCAGTATTTCCGGCTGAGCAAACCGACTTACTTTCGGGTGTTGAGGGGATTTCATCACTGGTAAAGACTTTCGCACCTGGTAAAAAATTAGGTTCATTAACCGGACCGACTGAAACAGATAGATATCTTGCAATCTTAAAGAGCTCAACTGTATTAAGCGAGGTAATCAGGAAGTTTGATCTAGTAAACGTTTATAAGATAAAAAGCTACCCTATGGAAAAAACAACTAAGGAACTTTTGTCGAACGTGGAATTCGAAGTTCAGGATGAAGGGAACTTAACAATTACAGTATTCGATAAGAGTCCACAACGTGCTGCCGAGATGGCTAATTATTTTGTAGAACTACTAAATAAAACGAATTCCGAATTACACGTACAGAATGCACGTGGTAATCGAGAATTTATCGAGCAGCGATATAACAAAAATTTAGAGGAAATCAGTCAGGGTGAATTGGCATTAAAAAGATTTCAAGAGAAATTTGGAGTAATTGCTATGCCTGAGCAGATAGAAGCATCAATAAAAGCGGGTGCTGATATTTATGGTAAATTAATTGCAAAAGAAGTTGAGTTGAGTATTCTGGAACGTACCCTTTCGGAAGAAAGCCCTATAGTAGAATCGGCTAAAATTGAAATACAAGAATTACAAAAGAAAATTAATGAAATGAATTCTGGGAATACAACAGCTGAACAACAGATGAAAATATTTATACCATTCAAACAAGCGCCGGAATTAGGGGCTGAATACGTCAGGCTTTATCGTAATTTAGAAATTCAGTATAAGATTTTACAATTTATAACACCATTGCTTGAACAGGCTAAAGTTGAAGAAAGAAGGAGCACACCGTCAGTTGTTGTATTAGACAAGGCTGAAGTCCCTGAAAGAAAATCAAAGCCAAAGGTGGCTTTATACACTCTTCTTGCATTAGTAATTTCTACTGTTACATCATTATTCATCATATTCTTATTAGAAACAAAATACCAACTACAAAAAAATAATCCGATTCAATTCGATACACTAATTAGAACACTCAAAAACGACTGGTTTGGATTTCGTCTTAAGAGAAAAGACAAAGTATAATTCTAATGGACCAAACGGCAACATTGAAGCGCAATTCTATACTCTCATTTTTGTCTGCTGCTATTCGTATACTCTCAAGCGCACTAATGTTTGTCGGTGTTGCCCGTTTCTATGGTCCCGACATATTTGGCAGTTTTTCTACCGCATTCGTATTTTCAACAATATTTGTTTTAATTTCTGATTTTGGATTTGACGCTTTAATGACTATCGAAGTAGCTCGAAACAAAGAAAAGGCAGGAGAAATAGTCAATCGTTTTTTTTCTTTTAAACTTATTTTCGCATCGTTTGCTTTAGTTTGTATATGGACGATACCACTAATACTCGACACCAGCTCACTCACAAAATTATTAATACTAATTTTCAGCTTCAGTGTAATTTTTAACTCACTTACAAATTATTTTTTTGCATTGCTTAGGGGTTTAGAACAATTCCATCACGAAACCAAAATTACATTTATTGTTAATTCATTTTTCTTAGTTTTATTAGTCATTGCCGGTATTCTGAAATTAAATATCCTATACATAGCATTAATTTTTATCTCAACACGAGGTTTGGCTTTAGCCTTTGCGGCATATAAGGCTCAAAATATAATAGGGCTAAAATCATTCAGGTTTACAATTAAAGGTTGGCACGAGGATAAGTCAAAAATTTTAGCATTCGGCTTTAGTTTAATATTTGGTAATCTCTTTTTTCAACTGATTATACCGTTCCTTGCTTTTCTTAAAGGCGATTATGCAGTTGGAATATACGACTCAGCCTTCAAGCTTGTTAGTTTAGTATTAATTTTATCCGACATCTTAGTTTTTACCTCAATGCCAACCTTATCGAGTCTGTACGAAACAAATTCAGAACGTTGGTTGAAACTTAGCCGTATTTTAAATAAAACTTTTTGTATCATTTCTCTCCCAATATCTTTGGTTTTTTATATTTACGCAGAGCAGATTATTACATTTTTATACGGCAAAAATAATTTCGATGCCGCTATTCCTATTATGAAAATTGCCGCTTTTGTTATTTTAACACGTTTCATCTCTGAAACATATGGATTAATGTTAACAACATCAAATCGTCAAAACCTTAGAATGCTTATTACTGCGGCTGGAACTTTAGTAACATTAGTAGCTTGTTTGATAATCATTCCTATACATGGGGCATACGGTGCAGCTATAGTTGCTATTATTTCGAATATCTTTGTAGGATTGGGATATCTTTTATCTAATTATCAACATTTTGTACGTTGGACTTTTGAGAAACGTTATTTGATACCAATTTTAATAACTCTAGTCTTAGGACTTAGCCTTTATTATCTGGTTAATATATTTTGGATTTATGGCATTATTTTGTTTTTAATAGTTTATATAATAACAGTTTATATCGGTGGCTTGAATAGACAAGAAAGAATGTTAATATTTTCTTTAGAAAAAAACGGAGTTGCTATTAATAAATGATAAAACGTACAAACTACTTTCCTGATACTCTTTTAACTATGTATGACACTCCCGAAAAATATTACAACATACTGTTTTTAAATAAAGCGGAAATAATTCATACACTAAAATATTGAGCGAATCTGGAAAAAATTTCAATGATTAAAAATATTTTAAAACAAACATGTGGAAAAATACAATTTAATCGACTTTTAATAGATGACGTTAGAAACAGAAAAGGAGCTGAGATAATATTCAACGATTCTATTATATTTCTCTCACCGAAACGGTCAGAAAAGGCTGTGGTTAGGTTTTGTCGGGATTTTACGTTTAATTTACCAACCACAAAAATTACCAAAGCTATATCATCATATGTGAAGAAAATTGTGATCAATGATTATTTACCGTTTGAAATACCATTACGAAATTTATACAACAATAAAATAAAATTATATGTTGCGAGGCACTTTCTCCATAACAGTATTTTTAAATTAATAGATTGTTAGTTGTGTTTATGAGTATAATTTCGATTATTTGTTTTTTAATTTTTTTCTTAACCCTTTTTTCAGGGTTACGCAAAACATCCGACTTTTTTGCTCCAGCAAGAATATTTATTGTGATATGGTCTTTAGCCATCGGTTTAGCAGAACTCAAATTGAGTCATTTCCAACACCAGTGGAGTTTGTATAGCTGGATTACGTTAATGTTGGGACTGTTGTTTTTCTTGGCTGGAATATTTTTTATTTACATATTGAATATCAATAAACCTATCCCTAACCGAAGTGAATTTCGAGAAATTATTCATTCAAAAGGAATGAATGAAAATTTATTTTATTATCTAACTATACTATTATTTTTCATATACACGATAGGCTATATGGGAACTTTTCTGATTAAAGGGTTTATTCCGGCTTTGCATTTTTTTCCCGGAGAATCCCGGACTCAGATGACTGTATTTGGTTTTGGTTTACTAGTCCATTCAGCACCCGTGATACTATTAATGATAATTGAATATTTTATTTATAGTAAATACAAAACTCGTAAAAGAAAATTTTTATTACTTTCGATTTTTATAGCTACCATTATTTCATATACCCTGTTATTACAGAGGATGGATTTAGTAATGGGTGCTTTTATGATTGTTCTTGTTTTTTACTATGCAGGTAAAAAAATAAAACTCCGTTATATTATCGGAGGGGCATCATTCTTCGCTATCGTAATTTATACGATTATGAACTTGAGATTTTTAAAGCATGTTGAAAAATATGTTTACTTAACATCTAAAATGAAATTTTCGGAAGAATATTCAGTTCTAACAGAACCGTATATGTACATTGCGATGAATCTTGAAAATTTTGCTCGTGGTGTTGATAAATTATATTACCATACCTATGGATATTTTACCTTTAATCCTTTGTTAGCAATTACAGGATTAAAAAAGAATTTGTTAAAATACTTTAACATCGATGAAATGGAATTACTAATCAGCGGTTACAATACCTATCCTTTTCACTGGTATTATTATTTTGATTTTGGCATAATCGGTTTAGCGCTATTCCCTTTTTTGTTTGGACTATTCGTGGGTTATATATATTATAAAATGTTGGAACAAAAAAATTTCGCTTGGCTTGCTATTTATGCGATAGTTGCTTTCTCTGTGTTTATGAGCTTTTTCTTTAATGCGTTTACTTTACTCCACTTTGTGTATAATGTCGTTACTTTATCAATAATTCATCTAATATGCATCAAACCCGAGCTTAAACATGCTAGATAATTCCAAATTAGATATTTTACTAGATGCTGGACCTTCAAAATCAAAGATGCTTAGCGGAATTGGTCAGCACGCAGATAATCTTTATTTAAGTCTCAAAAAAATAACTGATTGTAAAATCTCGACATATAGTTATCTACACCGAATGCCCCCAATAGCAAAGAGATTAACTTACGAGTTCATCACAAATCTTGAATATTTGAACCAAAAATATGATATCCTCCATTTTTTAACACACTACGTACCGTTCACAAAATTTTCAGCCAAGAAAGTTGTAACTATTCACGACCTAATTCCGTTCAGATGTCCAGAAACAATAACAGCTATCTGGCGATCGTATAATAGGAGAGCTACTAAAAACTCAATTGAACGATCCGATGCAATCATTACTTTGTCGAATTTTGTAAAAAACGAGATACTAAATTTATTCCCACATATCGAAGAAAGAAAAATATTTATATGTGGTGGTGGCTTGCGAGATATTTTTTTCAAAGCAAATGTTGAGGATAATGAATTATTAACAATCAATATCAAACCATATAACTACTTTTTATTCGTAGGCGATTTAACTACCAGAAAAAATTTAATTTATCTAATCGACTCTTTTAAAAATGCACTTGAAAAAAAAGGAATATCGCCCGACACAAAATTAATACTTACCGGAAAACCGGCCTACGGATATTCTTCTATTAATAGCAAATTGATCTCTTCTAAGAACATCATTACCCTTGGTTATATCTCCGACAATATTATGGTAGCACTCTATAAGTATGCAAAAGCATTTATTTTCCCTTCAATGTACGAGGGGTATGGAATGGTTTTGCTTGAAGCAATGAGTCAAAATTGTCCAATTATTATATCCAATATTGCAGCTAGCATCGAATTGAACAAAGCTCATAACGATCAAATGTTTATTTTCGAGCTCGAAAAACCAAATCAACTAAGCGAGTTAATTGTTGAATTCGACAAGAAACATCAGATATATCGAGATAGGTTAGATTATAAGAATTTAGATAATTACACCTACGACGTTGTAGCGAGGAATCATTTTAAGGCATATAAGAAAATTATTGGTTTTTAAACAAATGAAAATTTTAATTAACGAAGGTTTAAGCACATTAGGTAATCTTACAGGAATAGGTAATGTAAGTTATAACCTATGGAAACACCTTAATAAAATTACTGATTGTGATTTAAGCAATTACAATTACTTGAAGTACCTCCCTCGTATAATTAGACGACAATTATATATCATTAATGTAAATTTAGAAACGATATTTAATAAAAAATATGATATAATTCACTATCAAAATTATTATACACCCAAACCACACCGAAAAATAATTCAGGTTACCACAATACACGATTTAAGTGTTTTTAAATATCCGCAATTATTTCCTGAATATTATTTGCCATATATAAGAAGGGCAATAATCAAATCGTTGGAACGAGTTGAAGCCATTGTAACTCCCTCCGAAAGTATTAAAGCCGAAATTTTGGATAAATTTAAGAATATACAAGAACAAAAAGTAAATGTAATATTCAATGGTGTAAACGAATTATATTTCAATCAAATTAAAAATGAGAACATATTTGAATTGAATCAACCCTATATCAACGATAGTTTTTTCCTGTTCGTAGGGACCCTAGAACAAAGAAAAAACATATCATTTTTACTCAACACATTCATCAATGCATATAAATCTTCAGCAATATCTAAAAATACTAAGCTTATTTTAGTCGGTAAGGCAGGATTTGGTTTTAACGAAATTGAACACCTTATAAAACATCCCAATATTGTGTGGCTAAGATACATTCAGAACGAAAACCTCATCCAACTATACAAAACCTGCAAAGCACTCGTGATGCCATCACTGTATGAAGGCTTTGGGATTCCTGTTGCAGAAGCAATAGTAACCAATACACCAATAATTGCATCTAATATACCTACGAACCTTGAATTTCATAAGCGACATAACAACCAACTTTTTTTATTTGATCTAAATAATAAAGAAAATTTAATCGAATTATTATCGTATATCGATAATAATTCAAACCTACGTAGTAACCTAAACTATGGCGGCACTTCTATCTATTCCTATACCGAAGTTGTTCGTAACCATATTAATCTATATCGTTCTATCTTAAACCGATGAATAAATTTTCTAATATATTCAATCTTTTTATTAGTTATCTGCGAAGACCAGTTCGATTTGATTACTTACTAAAATATCTTAATTCTGGACACCTTAGAATTCTTGATATCGGATGTGGCAATCATTCACCATCGTTAACAAAAAAGTATATCGGGAATTGTGAATATCATGGTTTAGATATTAATCAAACATATAATTATCAAGACTCTGATTTTGCCTGCATTGACAGATTTTATAAAATTGATTTAAACAGTAGCTCGTTGGATGAAATTCATGATGATTACTACGATTGTATAATTTTCTCACATATTATCGAACATCTCTCATCGGGATTAGAGATATTATCACAATTACATAAAAAATTGAAAAATGGAGGTATTTTATATATTGAAACTCCAAGTCAAATAAGCTTGAGTTTGCCCAGTATGAAAGGAACTTTAAATTTTTGGGACGACCAAACCCATAAAAGAATTTATCCAATGAGCGAGATGATAAATACACTAAAAAACAATAACTGCGAAATATTACTTGCTAAAACCCGCCGTTCATTTAAAAGAATATTATTTCTTCCAATCTACATTATCTATGATATTTGGAAATATGGTTTTATTAGCGGTACAGCATTTTGGGATTTATTAGGTTTTGCAAATGTAGTTATTGCTAAACGAGTTACTACTAATTAATAAAACAATGCGCATACTACTACTCACATCTCGGCTACCTTATCCCCCTTATCGCGGCGATAAGCTGAAAATTTTCAATCTCATCAAACAATTATCAAAGCGAGGACATGAAATTACATTGTTGTCGTTTATTTCTTCTAAAGATGAGTTGCAATATGTTACGATGCTCAAAGAATATTGTTCAGAAGTAAAAACTATTTACCTGCCTGTCTGGAAATCGATTTTAAATTGTATCTGTAATATACCAGCCAATAAACCGTTTCAGGTGGCATATTACAAATCTAAAACCTTCAAGCGCCAAATTGAGAATGAATTTGAATCGAAACAATTCGACATCGTGCATGTCCATCTCATCAGAATGGCTCAATATATGAAAGATTTTAGAATCCCACGTATCTTAGATTTGACTGATGCGGGTTCCCTCTATCTTGAACGTTTTCTCAATACAAACAAAAATATCATCTATAAATTATTGTTGAAGACGGAGCTTACACGACTTAGCAAGTATGAAAAGATCTTAGAGTATTTTAATAGATGCCTTGTTTGTTCGGCTGTTGATAAGGAGTTCTTATTAAAAAACGCACCCAAGGCAAAAATCGACTTATTGTACAACGGAATCGATTTAGATTATTTTACAAATACTCAAAACGTTGAACGCGAACCTAACAGGATTATTTTCACAGGTAACATGTCATATTTCCCAAATTCCGATGGTGTACATTATTTTGTTAAGGAAATTTTCCCTTTGATTAAAAAACAGATACAAGATGCAAAATTATATATCGTAGGGAAAGACCCACCGCCGAGTATCCTGAAACTTGCACAACACGATATCATTATTACAGGGTTTGTTCATGATATAAAAGATTATTATTTGAAGAGTAGTGTCGTTATTGCACCAATCCGGTTCGGAGCTGGCACTCTCAATAAAATATTAGAACCAATGGCACTTGGAGTCCCTGTTGTTACGTCCTTCATAGGAGTTGAGGGATTACCTGTAGAAACTGGAAGAGATATCCTCATAGCAGATACCCCCGAAGATTTTGCAAATGCGGTAGTTAAAGTTTTGAAAGATCCTGATATGCAAAAACGTCTCTCCGAAAATGCTAAAAATATTGTGCGTTCGTTATATGATTGGAAAATAATCGCTGAACAGCTCGAATCTTATTACTATGAAAACCTTGGTAAACATTTGTAATCTTTACCATAATCTTTTATCTTAATACTAATTATGCAAGGTAGATTTTCAAAAGAAAAATACAATTTATTACTTATCGACTTTGTAGCTATTAATTTAGCGTGGTATGTTTATTACTGGTTTAGAATTCGCAGTGGCTGGGTATCGTATGCCGTTGAACCCGACCTCGTGCTTCCGATGCTTATCATCTGGATTTACTGGCTTATCGTTTTCTTTTTCTTTGGGTTGTACCGCCCTTGGCGTGCTCAATCCCGGCTCGATGAATTTATTGCTCTCGCTAAAGCTTCTGTTTTTGGAACATTATTCCTCTTCTTCATCATATTCATTGACGACCAAAAAGTTGGATCCCCAATCCACTCACGTTTTCTTATTTTAATTTATTGGGCTTTGCTTTTAGGTTTTACGTCAACTGGCAGATTAATCTATCATACTTTCCAACGAGGTCTGATGCTACGCGGCATCGGATTGAACAACACTGTTATTGTAGGATGGAATAATAAAGCAATTGAATTGTTCGACAAGATACAACAATACCCAGCATTAGGGCATCGTATCATTGGTTTTGTTTCGACCGAAGAGGAAATTGTGAATGCAAATCATAAAGGGGTACCTGTTTTAGGTTCAGCAAACGACCTTTCAAATCTCAACGAACAATATAAAGTAAAAGATGTTTTAATAGCACTCGATTCAACTGAGCACGATAAATTGTTGAAGGTAATTGCTGCTTGCAATGGTAACGATGTTAGAATTAAGATAATACCCGATTTATACGATATCATAAGTGGACAGGCCCGTACAAACCAAATTTACGGCTTCCCTCTAATTGAAATTAATACAGAGTTAATGCAGCCGTGGGAACAGGCTGTTAAGCGACTAATAGATATCAGTGTTTCGTTTTTAATACTTTTCCTTGGTTTGCCACTTTGGATTCTATTGGCTATTGCAATTAAACTCGATTCGAAAGGACCGATATTCTATACACAAGAACGTGTTGGAAAAGATGAAAAATTGTTCAAGATAATTAAATTCCGTTCGATGGTAGAAGATGCTGAACATAAATCGGGACCTGTATGGGCTAACAAGGATGATGCAAGGATAACTCGTGTTGGAAAAATTTTACGCAAATTAAGATTAGACGAAATTCCACAATTCATAAATGTATTAAATGGCGATATGAGTTTAATTGGTCCTCGACCTGAAAGGCCCTTTTTTGTAGAGCTACTTGCAAAGGAAATACCACTTTATAAGCGTCGATTAAAAATCAGACCCGGTATTACAGGATGGGCACAAGTAAAACACAAGTACGATGAGAGTATTGAGGATGTTAAAAAGAAAGTTCAATACGATCTCTTCTACATCGAGAATATGTCGTTAAGAATGGACTTTAAAATTATCTTCCATACTATAGCAGTTATGTTTTTGGGCAAAGGACACTAATTCATAAATTTCTAAATTCGAATTTCGAAACTCTAATTATACATCAAATAACAAAATATCTACCATATGAACTTACAACTTGTTGACTTAGTTAATCAATATAAAAAGATCAAGCCCGAAATCGATGCGGCAATCCAATCTGTACTCGATACTGGCCACTTTATACTTGGCAAAACAGTTTCAGATTTTGAATCCAATACAGCAAACTATTTAGGAGCGAAGCATGCAATCGGTTGTGCATCAGGTACTGACGCATTACAGGTTGCACTTATGGCTCTCGATATCGGCCCTGGCGACGAAGTAATCACAACTCCCTTTACATTCGTTGCAACTGTCGAAACTATTGCTCTACTCGGTGCAAAACCGGTTTATGTTGATATCGAATCAGACACGTTCAATATCGACACTACAAAAATTGAATCTGCCATTACAAAAAACACTAAAGCTATTATCCCTGTTCACCTTTACGGTCATGCAGCAAATATGGATCCTATAATGGAGATAGCAAAAAAACACAAACTATTCATTATCGAAGATACTGCACAAGCAATGGGGACCGAGTATAAGGGTAAAAAGGTGGGCACGATAGGCGACATCGGTTGTATTAGTTTTTTCCCAAGTAAAAATCTTGGTGCATACGGCGATGCCGGTATGGTTGTAACCAACAACGACCAGCTTGCAGAAAAATTAAGAATGATTATAGTACATGGTTCTAAAGTAAGATATTATCATGAGATACTCGGAGTGAACAGCCGTCTCGATTCAATTCAAGCTGCGATATTGAATGTTAAGTTAAAATATTTGGACGAATGGAACGACATTCGCCGTAAAGCAGCCGAAATATATAACAAACTATTCGAGAACACACCTGCGATTACACCTAAAGTAAAAGACTATACTAAACATATCTTTCATCAATATACATTACGCGTACCACAGCGCGACAAGTTAGCAGAATATTTAAAATCGAAAGGTATCCCTCACGCAATATATTATCCTGTTCCTCTTCACAAACAGCAAGCATACATTAAATATGTATCGCCTGAAATAAAATTACCAGTTACCGAACAGATGAGCAGCGAGGTAATATCACTTCCGATGCATACCGAACTAACTTTTGAAATGCAAGCTTACATTGCCAGCGAAGTTAAAAACTTTTTAAATACAATCTAAATAACTATCGAAATTATTTTATGCCTAAAACATTAGTAATTACACCAACTTACAACGAAGCTGAAAACATCGAAAGGCTTATTAACCTCGTCTTATCTCAAGATTCTGAAATCGAAATGCTGATAGTTGACGATAACTCGCCCGATAACACGGGGGCAATTGTCGAACGGATGCAAGCAGGTAATCGCCGAATACACTTGATTAAACGACCCGGTAAAATGGGATTAGGAACCGCATACGTTGAAGGATTCAAATATGCTATCAAGAATAATTTCGATTACGTAATGGAGATGGATGCCGATTTTTCGCACGACCCAAACGAGATACCTAACTTTTTAAGAAAGATAAAAGATTTTGATCTGGTATTGGGTTCACGATACATCGATGGTGTTAGAATTTTAAATTGGCCCATTCACAGATTGATACTATCCTATGGGGCAAGTTTATATACGCGAATCATCACAGGTATGAAGATTAAGGACACAACTGGTGGGTTCAAATGTTTTCGTCGTAAAGTTTTAGAAGCAATTGATCTAGAAGCGATTCACTCGAATGGCTATGCTTTCCAGATAGAAATGAATTTTAAAGCTTGGAAAAAAGGATTTAAAATTGTAGAACACCCAATTATATTTGTTGACCGACGACACGGCTCGTCAAAAATGTCAAAGCATATTATTTACGAAGCTGTTTTCTTAGTTTGGAAATTAAAGTTACAAAGTCTGTTTGGCAAAATTTAATTAATGCAACTCTCGGTAATAATAGTAAATTATAATGTCCGTTCATTTTTGGAGAACGCACTCCTTTCGATTCAAAAAGCGATGCAAAACATCGAAGGGGAAATCTTCGTTGTCGATAATGCCTCCGATGATGGCAGTGTTGAATTAGTTCAGACATCATTTCCTGATGTTAAACTTATTTTAAACCAAACTAATTTAGGCTTTGCCGCTGCCAATAACATCGCATTAGCCCAATCGTCGGGGAAATATATACTGTTAATTAATCCCGACACGATTGTTCAAGAAGATACCTTAACTTCTTTAATCGAATATCTCGAGAATAATCCACAGGTCGGGCTTGCTGGGTGCAAAATTTTGAATCCCGATGGCAGCTTACAACTTGCCTGCCGACGTAGCATACCTACACCTTGGTCGGCTTTCACTAAAGTTACAGGTTTAAGTGCTTTATTCCCTAACACTAAACTATTTGGTAAGTATAATTTAACTTATTTAAATCCGAACGAAACTTATGAGGTTGAAGCTGTCAGTGGCTCATTCATGTTTTTACGGCGTGAGGTTTACGAACAAGTTGGCAAACTCGACGAATCCTACTTTATGTACGGCGAAGACCTCGATTGGTGCTATCGAATTATCAAAGCAGGTTGGAAAATTGTCTATTATCACAAAACTCAGATCATACATTACAAAGGCGAGAGTACAAAACAGAGCAATCTCGACGACATCAAAATGTTTTACAATGCTATGCACATTTTTGTTAGAACACATCTCAACCACTCAGCTCTAATTCTGAGCATTTTACACCTTGCAATAGTATTTCGTTCGTGGTTAGCGTCGTTCTCCCGACTTGTTAAATCTTCTATAATACCTCTAACAGATTGGGTTTTAATAAACTTATCGATAGTTTTAGGTTTTTATTTACGTTTCGGTAAAACTGTAAATATACCCGACTATGCTCTTTTGCCGATGACGATAATACCGGCAATGGCTGTAATTACCACTAATTCCTTTTTTGGAGGATATAATAAGCATAAATACTCAATCGCCCGTATCATCATATCAGTAATTATTGGGTTCACAATTATTTCGGCACTCACATATTTTTTCAAACAGTTCGCATTCAGTCGAATCGTCGTAGTTTATTCAGCTCTTATTTCCTTACTTTTACTTTCATTATCACGATTATTAATTAAGATTTTTTTAAGGTACAGTAAACTTGTACGGAGTGGTTTTGGTGGAAGACGAACATTAATAGTTGGCACCTCCGCAAATGCCCGGCAACTTTTGCAAAAACTTCGCTCCCCTCTGCGGTATGATTATAATGTTGTAGGGTTTATCGACTTAAATCGAAAAAAGATTGGCAATAAAATAGATGGTGTTGAAATAATCGGTAGTGTGGGAACAATCGGTAAAATAATTGATAGTTACAAAATAAGTGATGTGCTCTTTTCGACTGATGAGTTATCGTACAAAGATATATTAAATGTTATTGGTAGATCAAATACAAACAAAGTAAATTATCGGATGGTACCAAATAGTTTAGAAGTTATAATTGGTAAAACACATATTGATAATTTAAACGACTTACCGTTAATCGAAATCGACTACAAATTAAATTCTAAAATAAATCAAATTATAAAGCGCCTTTTCGATATATTAGTAGCATCGCTGATTTTAGTTATTTTCTTTCCTTTCAAAAAGGCATTTAAGCAAAAATTTTATTATTATTTACTCCCAAAAGTTATAGCCGGTGAATTTAGTTTAGTCGGTTATCCGATAAATAGTGTTACTAACGAATTTCCATCGTTAAAACCCGGATTAACTGGATTAGCCCAGATTGAACAAAAATCTTTCTTGAGCCAACAAGATTTAGAGAATTATACTATATATTATTTAAAAAATTATTCTGTAATACTCGATATTGAAATTTTAATCAAATGGTTAGCAAATTCAATCATAAATAAATAGAGGTATCTATGCCAAAAGTAATTTTAGATTTTGAAAAACCGATTTACGAACTCGAACAGAAAATTGAAGAGATGAAAAAGTTAGGACAAAGTATCGATTTGACTGACGAGCTCAAAACACTTGAGAACAAGTTGGAACTGATGAAGAAAGATATTTACAAAAATCTTACTAGGTGGCAACGTGTTCAGTTGGCTCGCCATCCTGAGAGACCATATACGCTCGATTATATCCAGATGATGACCACCGATTTTATCGAGCTTCACGGCGATAGAAATTTTCGGGACGATAAGGCAATTTTAGGGGGCTTTGCAATGTTAGAGGACGAACCTGTGATGATTATCGGCACACAAAAAGGGAGAGACACAAAACAAAATGTGTACAGAAATTTTGGTATGCCAAATCCTGAAGGATATCGAAAAGCTCTTCGATTAATGAAATTGGCAGCTAAATTTAAACGCCCAGTAATTACTATGTTAGACACCCCCGGAGCATATCCTGGATTAGAAGCTGAAGAACGGGGGCAAGCAGAGGCGATTTCACGCAATATTTTCGAGATGACTCACCTCCCTACACCCATTATTGTAACAATTATAGGGGAGGGAGCATCAGGCGGAGCATTAGGAATAGGGGTTGGCGATAGAGTTTTGATGATGGAAAACTGCTGGTTCACTGTTATTGCACCTGAATCTTGCTCAAGTATTTTATGGATAAGCTGGGAGTACAAAGAAAAAGCGGCTGAAGCTCTAAAATTAACAGCGCCTGATTTGTTAGAACAAGGGATAATCGATCGAATAATTCCTGAACCTCTTGGCGGGGCTCACCGCAATCCCGAAGAAGCAGCCTCGGTTCTTAAAGCCGCCCTACTCGAAGAAATAAAGAAACTTAAAAAAATACCAACCAATAAGTTAGTTGAGAAGCGAATTGAAAAATACGTAGCAATGGGCGATTGGGAAGAATAAGATTATTTATGATTAAACATACAACTCAAATACGGGTTAGATATGCAGAAACCGACCAGATGAATGTGGTTTACTATTCAAACTATTTCGTTTACTTCGAAAGTGGAAGAACTGAACTATTACGTTCAATTGGTTTACCCTACACTCAATTAGAAAATATGGGATATATACTCCCTGTCGTCGAAGCATATGCAAAATATTACAACTCGGCCTCTTACGATGATTTAATTGATGTAATAACAATACTTAAAGAATTACCCACATCAAGGATAAAACTCGAATATGAAGTTAGGAATACACATACAAGCGAGTTGATTGCTGAAGGATACACTATTCATGGTTTTTTAAAATCCGACACACGTAAACCGACACGATCACCAGAAATATTTTTGAAAACAGTAAAAACTGCATTCAACAATTCTATAGGATAAATATAATGATAGATAAAAATATCCTTGATATTCTGATATGCCCTAAATGTTACGAACAACTTGAATACAATCCCGAATTGTATAATTTAAATTGTACTGGATGTGGTAATGTTTATAGAATAGAAACCAATATACCGATTATGATACTCGAGGAAAAAGAAAATGACAGATTTACTGAATGACTCAAGAATAAGCCGGATAATACAGGAAGCATTAGCCGAGGATATCGGACTCGGCGATATTACGACTGAATCGATTGTAGAATCGGATGTTTCAGGCTACGCAGAAATATTGGTGAAAGAGAATGGAGTAATTGCAGGACTTGGATTGGCATCGCTTGTATTTCAAATTGTCGACCCTGAAATTACATTTACAAAATCAACAAACGATGGTACTTATATTCAAGCCGGGACAGTTGTAGGTACTATTACCGGACCTTTAGCCAGTATTTTGAAAGCCGAACGGACAGCTCTGAACTTCATGCAACGAATGAGTGGTATAGCAACGTTAACGAGACAATTTGTTGGAGCGGTTGCCGGTACTCGGGCAAAAATTACCGACACCCGAAAAACCGCCCCCGGCCTACGGCTTTTAGATAAGTTATCTGTAAAAATCGGTGGTGGAGTAAACCATAGATTTGGTTTAGACGATATGGTTCTAATCAAGGATAATCATATCGAAGCTGCAGGTGGAATTTCGAAAGCAATCGAAAAATGTTTAAAGTATCTGAATGCAAGTAACTTAAAATTAAAAATTGAAGTCGAAACTAAAAACCTAGATGAAATTCGAGAGGCTCTTAAGTTTACAGGAATTCATAGAATTATGTTAGATAATTTTTCTATCCCTGAAATGACAAAAGCTGTGGTTTTAATAAGCCACAAGGTTGAGGTCGAAGCTTCGGGTAACATCAATCTACATAATGTTTTATAGGTTGCCGAAACAGGCGTCGACTTTATCTCAATCGGTGCACTTACTCATTCAGTGAGCGCTCTCGATATTTCTTTGAATGTAAAAACGAGATAAAAATCTTGATGATTGATAAAATCACCCGCTTAGGGAAAGATACATTAATCTACGGAACAAGCACTGTAATTGGTAGGTTGCTGAATTTTCTGCTTGTGCCAATTTACACAAACTTTCTTTCGCCGAACGACTACGGTATCACGGCATACGTTTATTCGTTGATTGCATTCCTTAATGTTATTTATAATTACGGAATGGAGTCGGCGTATTTTAAATATTCCTCTTCACTTGAAGTAGGAACTCCGAAACAAAATTTCAGTACTCCCTTCATCTCCATAGCAGCTACTTCTTTTATATTTTCGGGAATACTAATTTCTCTTACAACTCCGATTACCGAAATTATTAATATACCAATCCAATATTCTTCAATCATTTTATATTCAGGATTAATTTTATTCTTCGATGCATTAGTAATAGTTCCTTTTGCATACCTCCGACAAAAAAACAAAGCCACAGTTTTTGCAACTATAAAATTTCTTAACATAATCGTTAACGTATCATTAAATATTTTGCTTCTTGTCGAATACAAAATGGGAATCGAAGGTATTTTTATTAGTGGAGCGATTGCATCGCTGGTTACTTTTATTTTTCTCCTCCCTACCATTTTGAAAAATTTGACATTTAATTTTTCGGGCGAGCTTTATAAACTATTATTAAAGTTTGGGCTCCCTTCCTTGCCTGCTGGTTTTGCTTTGATGATTATTCAGGTAATCGACCGCCCGATACTACGAGCATTAACAAATAACGAATCAGTAGGAATATATCAGGCAAACTACAAACTTGGCATCTTTATGATGCTGGTTGTTTCGATGTTCGATTATGCTTGGAAACCATTCTTTTTTGCAAGAGCTAAAGATGTGGATGCGAAAGAACTTTTTGCGAGAATCACAACATACTTCTTCCTCCTTATGAGCTTTGTTTTATTGCTCATCACTTTTTTCATTGAAGATATTGTTAAGATAAAATTTTTCGAACGATTCATAATTCACCCCGACTATTGGGTTGGTTTGAATATCATTCCTGTTATTATGTTAGGGTATTTATTCTATGGGCTCTCGCTCAGTTTTTCTGCTGGTATTTATTTAGAAAAGAAAACTATTCACCTTCCTACCATAACATTTATAGCAGCTGCAGTAAATGTTGCGATGAATTTTTTATTAATTCCTACAATCGGAATTATGGGTGCAGCTGTAGCAACTTTAGCAAGCTATTTCGCAATGTCGATACTGATGTATTTTTATTCACAAAAATTCTATAAGATCGAATATGAATTCATAAGAATTCTAAAAATAACAATTGCCGCGGCTCTAACATTCATACTCTTTTTAATTATCCCTAAAACCGAGTATCATCTAATTATCAAATTACTGGTGCTTTTTGTGTTTGTTTTTCTTCTTTATCTGTTTACATTTTTTAAAAAGGGAGAAATATACAAGCTAAAGCAACTCTTCTCATCGCTGAGTAATAAAAAACAATAATTTAACCTTCAGTTATTAGTTTCTGAGTGCTTATTTTCGTATATTTAAGCCAAAATCAAACTAATTTTGGAAATAATTTGAGTGATAATAAAATAAATTTTGACCCCAACAAGCCAATGCAAGTTGGCGGGCAAGCTGTAATCGAAGGTGTGATGATGCGTGCTCCCGGCATGGTGGCAACTGCTGTTCGTAGATCCAATGGTGAAATCATAATTAAAAAAGAAGAATTTCACACACTTGCCGAGAGGAAGACTTTTTTTAAAGCGCCCATCATTCGGGGTGCTGTCGGTTTGGTCGAAATAATGATTATTGGCATAGCTATATTTTTTGTTACACCACTTTTTGTAGCAACCCACCTTTTTCGTGTAGAACAAGATGCAATCGCCTTCAATCTTATTTCGGGGGGTGTACGACTTTTACTTTTAATTCTATACATAACTGCGATATCGTTTATGAAAGATGTGAAGCGTGTGTTTCAGTATCACGGTGCTGAGCACAAAGTAGTTTTTGCTTTCGAATCGAAAGCCCCTCTCACGATTGAAGATGCACGTAGATTCTCCCGATTTCATCCCCGTTGCGGAACAAGCTTTCTGTTAATTGTGATGTTATCTTCGATAATTATTTTTAGCATTTTCGATGCCCTATACATGCAATACATTGGTCAGATGGATCTCATCACACGACTCTTCACACATCTCCCGCTTATTCCATTGATTGGAGGTACCGCTTATGAATTTATAAGATTGTCGGCACGAAAAAGTAATACTACAATCGGAAAAATACTTGTAACACCAGGATTATTACTACAAAAAATAACAACAAAGGAACCAACAGACGACCAGATTGAGGTTGCTCTGGAGGCTCTTAAAGCATCTTTAGGAATTGATGTATGTTTGAACGATTAACCAAGATTAAAGCACGGTTCGAAGAAATTACTCAGTTATTAAGCGACCCAAATATCATAAACAATCAAGAAAAATTCCGGGAGCTTAACAAAGAATTCAGTGAACTATCCGATATTGTCCGTGCTTACGATAGTTATCTCAAAGCGAAAAATGATTTAGATGGAATCAATCATTTATTAGAAACTTCTTCCGACCCTGAAATAAAGGCTTTAGCACAATCCGAAAAAGAAGAGGCTGTGCAAAAAGTTTCCATAATCGAAGAAGAATTGAAAACCTTATTGCTTCCCACAGATCCGAACGATTCAAAGAACTGTTTGCTGGAGATCCGAGCTGGCACAGGGGGCGATGAAGCCGGGTTATTTGCAGCCGATTTATTCAGAATGTACTCAAGGTTCGCTGAAAAGAATAATTGGAAGGTGGAGATATTAGATTTCAGCGAATCGGGTAAAGGCGGGTTCAAAGAGATAATTTTAATAATTAGCGGACAGGGGGCATACGGAAAGTTAAAATATGAAATCGGAGTACACAGGGTTCAGCGTGTCCCTGAAACAGAATCGCAAGGACGCGTGCATACTTCAGCCGCCACAGTGGCAGTTTTGCCTGAAGTTGAGGATGTAGAGATTGAAATTAACCCTGCCGATTTAGAATTCGACACATATCGAGCTGGTGGTAAAGGGGGACAGAATGTAAATAAAGTTGAAACCGCTGTAAGGATAACCCACCGTCCATCCGGGGTAATCGTAGCTTGCCAGCAGGAACGTTCTCAGTTTAAAAACAGAGAACTTGCGATGAAAATGCTACGTGCTAAATTGTATGAAGAAAAACTCAAAGAACAAACCGATACTGTCTCGGCACAACGAAAATCGATGGTCAAAAGTGGCGACAGAAGCGATAAAATTAGAACCTATAATTTCCCACAGAACAGAGTTACCGACCATAGAATCGGTTTAACCTTGTATAATCTGTCAGAATTCATC
>CAMTVZ010000164.1:0-6438 GCA_947085285.1 uncultured Ignavibacteriota bacterium | reverse complement strand
CGTTATTCCCTTGGGGTGTAAAAGATTCTATGATGTGGATGTTGAATATAATAGAAAAATTTCATCTCCGCGAAAGTTTGATGAAATTCAGAAGTGAAGAAGGACAGATTGAAAGCGAGATCAAGATTCTTCGGGAAGATATAAATCAAATGCAGAAACACAGAGATGAGATTTCATCAGCAAATACAGAAATAACCCGCCTGCGACAGAAATCGACGATATTCCAGGCAGCGATGAAAGACAGGATTAAATTCCACGAAGAAAACCGCCAGCGTGCTGAACAGGATTTTATGACGATATTGAACAGATATATAAAAGATTCTCCCGAAGCCAATAAAGCGGCTGGAATTCAGACTGTTGAAAGAGAGATACGTAAAAAAGAAGAACTACTTGCCGGCTTACGTGAAAAACGAAATGATTATGAAAGTAGATTAAGGTATTAGAGTGAAAATAATTATTAAACAAATAAAGATGGTTACATGAAAAACTGTAAAATTGTTCTTTTTGTAGCAATACTATCATCGCTATATTCTTTTGCACAAAAGCAAATACGAGTGGAGCACACTCTGAGTAAACTTCTCAACGAGGTGAGTTATCAACCGATTTTTCACGGAGAAAATACAATGCAAGAAATCGGAAGTTTGGCAAGTGAACGGGAAGAAGATTACCTCCCGCCACACAAGCGTTATCGTAGCGAGCAACGAACTAATGGCTATATGCCACCCACTTCCAACCTTGAATCTGCTCTGAAAATGAGTCGCACGTCAAACAAAGATGAGTCGCACATGAATTATCCCCCCCATTGGAAACGACATCCCTCAAAAGGGAATCTCGAAAACCTAATTGATGGCTCTAAAGCTGGCAAAGAACTCTCAAAAGTTAGTACAAATACCGATACTGTAGAAGTTGCCTGGGTAAAGCATTATGCTTCCGGACTTGCACTTGGCGAAGATTACGCAACCGACATAACCGTTGACCAATTTGGAAATGTTTATGTAACGGGATCTACCACGCAAATCCCATTGGGAACGGATTATTATACTATCAAATATAATAGCATAGGGATACGAGTTTGGGGAGCTACATATAGTAGTCCGGGAAATGCTTATGACACACCAACTTCCATCATCGTAGATGCATCGGGGAATGTGTATGTAACAGGATTGAGTGGAACTTGGCCAAACTGTGATTATGCGACAATAAAATACGATTCAAATGGAGTAGAACAATGGGTAAGAAAATATAATGGACCAGGGAATGTACAGGACAAAGCAAATTCCATCGCATTAGATTCATCGGGGAATGTGTATATAACAGGATTGAGTGCAGGTTCAGGCACAGGGTGGGATTATGCGACAATAAAATATAATACAAATGGAGTAGAGCAGTGGGTAAGAAGATATAATGGAACGGGGAATTCAGAGGACATGGCAACTTCCATCGCATTAGATGCATCGGGGAATGTGTATGTAACTGGAGAAAGTTATGGTGCCGGCACAAACTCTGATTATGCTACAATAAAATACAATACAAATGGAATAGAACAGTGGGTAAGAAGATATAATGCACCGGATAATTTACAGGACGAAGCAAATTCTGTCTCAGTAGATGCATCGGGGAATGTTTATGTTACTGGATTGAGTGAAGGCTCAGGTACATACTGGGATTATGCTACAATAAAATACAATACAAATGGAATAGAACAGTGGGTAAAAAGATATAATGGACCAGCTAGTTCATATGACTTTGCATCTTCCATTGCAATAGATGCATCGGGAAATGTGTATGTAACTGGAACAAGTTATGGTTTCCCCCCATTCACTTTTTATGCAACAATAAAATACAATACAAATGGTGTAGAGCAGTGGGTAAGGAGATATATTGGACCAGGATATTCAAATGACGGTGCAAACTCAATTGCAGTAGATGCATCGGGGAATGTGTATGTAACTGGAAAAAGTTATGGTGCCGGCACAAACTCTGATTATGCTACAATAAAATACAATACAAATGGAGTAGAGCAGTGGGTAAGAAGATATAATGGACAAGGAAACGATTGGGATATTAATACTTCTCTCGCTGCAGATTCATTCGGGAACGTATATATAATTGGGAAAAGAAATGATTTAGGCGAATACTCTGATTACGTATTGGTTAAATACGATGTAAATGGTATAGAAAAATGGGTACGGACTTATAATGGCCCAGGTAACTATTCTGACAAAGCATCTGCAATCGCGTTAGATGCATTTGGGAATATATATATAACAGGAAATAGCGATGGTATAGGAACTATTGAAGATTATGCGACAATAAAATATAATTCTGATGGGATAGAGCAGTGGGTTAGAAGATATAATGGACAAGGAAATGCCTGGGATTTTGCAACCTCCATCGCCGTTGATGCATCGGGGAATGTATATGTTACTGGTTATAGTTATGGGTCGAATACATTTAACGACTACGCTACAATTAAATATAGTACAAATGGAGTACTCCAATGGGTGAGAAGATATAATGGTCCAATTAATTCAAATGATAATGCAGCCTCGATTGGAATAGATTCATCGGGAAATGTGTATGTAACAGGAAGCTGTTCAGTTGATCCTTTAAACCTGAGTAAAGATTATTTGACAATAAAATACAATACAAATGGAGTAGAGCAGTGGGTAAGAAATTATAACGGCTCAGGGAATGAATATGACGTAGCAACTTCAATCGCCGTTGATGCATCGGGAAACGTATATGTTACTGGATATAGCTATAGTTCAAGCACACAAATAGATTATGCAACTATAAAATATAATACAGATGGAGAAATGCAGTGGGTGAATAGATATGATGGAATAGGCAAAGTAGATATTGCAAACGACATCGTAATTGATGTATCAGGGAATGTTATTGTAACTGGAACAAGCTATGGCTCAGATACCTTCGAAGATTATGTTACAATTAAATACGATTCTGATGGACAAGAAAAATGGGTAAGGAGATATAATGGCTCTGGTAATTCGTCTGACTATGCAAAATCAATAGCTGTAGATGTATCTGGAAATGTTTATGTAACTGGATATAGCTATGGTATCGAGACTGACTGTGATTATGCGACAATAGCCTACGATGCAAATGGAATAGAACAATGGGTATCAAGATATAATGGGCCAGAAAATGATTGGGACGGGGCAAATTCAATCGTAACAGATGGATTAGGAAACGTTTATGTTTCTGGTTATAGTCACGAAAATGGATTGAGTGTTTATACAACAATTAAGTATAAAACAAAATTAGTCAACGTCGAGGAAAAATTATTCCATCCACGAATTCACTTTAATCTACGCCAAAACTATCCCAATCCCTTCAATCCTACAACAGTAATAAAATATGATTTACCTGAAAATAGTTATGTAACCTTAAAAATATATGATGTTTTAGGAAGAGAGATCGCAAAGTTGGTTGATGGATTTCAAGAAGCTGGATATAAGTCAATTGAATTTAATGCGAGCAATTTGGCTAGTGGTGTTTATTTTTATAAATTAGTAACAAGTCCATTGGGGCTGTCTGGTTCAAATTATACTTCAGTCAAAAAGATGCTCTTTATACGATAATGAATAAATGAGATATTGAAAGGTAGTATATGAAATTCGATGAAAAATGTAAAACCAACTTACTTCGGGCGCAGGAAGAAGCTAAAACATTGCGTCACCAGAAAGTAGAACCCGAACATATATTGTGGGTAGAACTTCAGGTGAACGAAGCGAGCTTTGTTGAGTTTTTAGAATCACAAAAAATCTCTAAAGCCCACGTTCAAGGTGTAATCAAAAAGAGAATGGAGGATTTGCCAAGGTCTGCAACCAGCGAAACGCGTGAAGCTTCGCCACGTATGAAAACCTGTTTTGAAAAAGCCAAAAGGGAAGAGAGTCAAAATGTTAGTTGGAGAGATTTGGTAGTTGCCGTTGTTGAAATCGAGAACGACCCACTTACCGAAGTTATTTGGGATTGTGCAATAACTCCTTATGAGTACAAGAATTTTACAAAAAGTGAGAAAGAACTTGCAACTGTAACGCTCGGTGAGTCTGAAAAAGAAGATGTCCTCTCCAAGTTCTGCATCGATTTGGTTAAGCAAGCGCAGGATGGAAAGTTAGGTGCTGTCATCGGCAGGCAGAATGAGATTCGCCAGATTACTACAATCCTTTCACAAAAAATGACAAACAATCCTATACTCATCGGCGATGCAGGTGTTGGTAAAACTCATATTGTAGAAGGACTCGCAGTTAAAATAGCAGCCGGGGAAGCTGGACCAGTTCTAAATGGAAAGAAAATTTTATCGCTCGATGTCGGTTTGTTGTTGGCAGGTGCAAACTATCGCGGTGAGTTTGAAGAGAGGTTGAAAGCAATTATCAAAGCAATCTCAGCACACAAAGGAAACACGATTCTTTTTGTTGATGAAATTCATACGCTAATGGGAGCCGGGCAAACATCCGGCGCACTCGATGCGGCGAATTTAATTAAGCCAGCACTCGCGCGCGGCGAGTTGTGGTTAATTGGCGCAACAACATACGCCGAGTACAGGAAGCACATCGAGAAAGACCCGGCTTTCACACGACGTTTCGGAAGAGTGAATGTTCCCGAGCCGACGCACGAGGAAACCGTTACAATATTAAAAGGAGTGCGAGAGAAATTTCAGAAGCATCATCAAGCCACAGTTCCAGACGAGCAGATTGAAACAATCGTTAGTTTATCGGGGAGATATATTGGCGATAATCAATTCCCGGCTAAAGCAATTCAGGTTCTCGATAATACACTTGCTCGTGTTCGACTTGCGAATGTTTTAGGCGAACGCCCCGATGCAGTCGTTACAAATGAGGATATTGCAGTGGCAGTAGGAGAGAAAACAGGAATTCCGGTTGATAAAATATTTAAAGATGAATCGACACGCTTATTAAATATCGAAGAAGTTCTAAAAAAAGATGTTGTAGGTCAGGATGAGGTAATCAGCACAATTGCAAAACGCTTACGTATGATGTCGTTACCATTCCGTGATTCTGTCCGACCGCGAGGTATCTTCTTATTTATCGGTCCATCAGGTGTTGGCAAAACTTATCTTGCTAAACAGATTGCCATTGAACTTTATGCAAGCTCAAAACAATTAGTCCGTTTGGATATGTCTGAATATACTGACGAGCACACAAGCCGCCGGCTTGTAGGTGCCGATCCCGGATTAGTTGGCTATGAAGAAGGGGGTGTTTTAACAGAAGCCATTCGCCGCAGACCGTATTCAATGGTGCTGTTGGACGAAATTGATAAGGCACATAAAAAAGTTTGCAATTTATTCCTTCAAGTTTTTGATGAGGGGAGATTAACGGATAGTCAGGGACATACAATTAATTTTTCGAACACAGTATTCATTCTTACATCCAACTACGGATTCACCGGAGTTGATATTGATGTAGCGAATGTTGATGAAAACCAACAGGCACAGAAAGCGCTCGACCATTTTAAACGACACCTTGGGCCCGAATTTATTAAACGTATGGACGAAGTGTTGGTTTTCAAATTCCTCAAACCAGAAGATGTAAACCGAGTTATTGACCAAAAATTAGCATCCTACAGTTACGAGTTTTCAAAATCGCCGGGGGGGCATCCGGTCAATATCGAACTCCACCCCGAAGCGAGAGAGTTTATTGTAAAGAACGGTTATCAGAAAGAATTCGGAGCTCGTTCAATAACTACATATATTGATACAGAAATAGCGAGTATAATGGCGAAAGAAATTTTGAAGCGCCGACAAGAGAAAGGAGGTATGTATATCCCAGAGAAAATATTAATAACCACAAAGGATTCTATATTAAATGTGGTTATGGATTAAAAAATGGTTCCAAAAAATATTTGGAAAAAAAGTATCAAATAAAAAATTATCTAACAACAAAAATGAAGGAATAACCATGGGTAAAACACAAGATGTCGACAAAGCTCGTCGAATACTTCCTACAAACGCTGCACCGGGAGTTGCTGAACTTAACAGTAACTTCACTACAATAATCGCTGCGGTTAATCCTGAGACTGCCGGTCAAGATTGCACACCCGTAGAATGTGGTTCGGTTGCAGAGGTTGCTGCTAACTTCAAACCTAAAGTTGAGCTCGAAATTAAAAAGCTCGATAAGTTAGGAGCCGATAAGGTCGAAGAATCAACAGTAACTGTAACAATGAACTACGGCGAAGAACCCTCGCAGATAATGGATGACTTCGGGGCAGAAAACATTGCCGTAAAAGCAAAATCTTCCGAAGGCGAAAGAGTGTTGCTTGATCAGCAGCTCTCGTATCTTGCATTAGAGGATTTACAGGAGCGTTTAAAAGATCAAAAAGTAGCTCAACTCTTCCAGAACAACAAAGAAGCTTTAATTCAAACCCTCGAGGCAGAAATTGAGCGGATGAAAAAAT
>CAMTVZ010000163.1:0-4086 GCA_947085285.1 uncultured Ignavibacteriota bacterium | reverse complement strand
TACTTTATACCAAAACTATCCCAATCCCTTCAATCCTACAACAGTAATAAAATATGATTTACCTGAAAATAGTTATGTAACCTTAAAAATATATGATGTTTTAGGAAGAGAGATCGCAAAGTTGGTTGATGGATTTCAAGAAGCTGGTTATAAATCTGTAGAATATGATGCAATAAATTTGACTACGGGTGTTTATTTTTATAAACTTGTGGTGAGTTCATCGCAACTATTGAATGCAGGTAATTACACTGCTATCAAAAAAATGCTATACTTACGATAATCAATAAATGAGATATTGAAAGGTAGTCTATGAAATTCGACGAAAAATGTAAATTGCCGGCTTACGTGAAAAACGAAACGATTATGAAAGTAGATTACGATTTTAGAGTGAAAAAAATCAAATTAACTTTAATATATATTCTATTAGTAATAACATTTGGAAAAATTAGCGCACAGGTTACCCTCGAGTGGGTTGCCCGCTACAACAGCCAGAACAATGGTAGTGATTATGCACGTGCGATGGCGATTGACTCGATGGGGAATGTGTATATATCAGGTACTGATGAGGACTCACCACCGGGATTTGTAACGATAAAAATAAACTCAAGCGGGCAGATTGTGTGGGCGAGAAGATACTCAGATGCTAGGGGAATAAAACCAACACCAAAATCAATCGCGGTTGACTTGCAGGGCAATGTGTATGTCGGTGCAAGCGATGTGGATTACATTGTTATCAAATACAATCCCGAGGGCAACCAACAGTGGGTAAAGAGGTACAGGGGAAGCGGTTCAGGAATACACGAAATTAAAGATTTGTTAATAGATAAAAATGAAAATGTTTATGCATTAGCAATGGGATCAGTAAGCAACGTAGGTACAGAGCGTGACATTGGAACGGTAAAATATAATTCAAGCGTAGATACAATATGGACAATAAATTATAGTAATTTATTTGATATCATGGAGTGGCCTAGCAGTATGGATAGTTATGATTTTACAAGATTGCATATAGCAGGTATGACTGAATCATATCCATTTTCGCCGATGGATTTTCTTACTTTAAGCTACAATATAGACGGCAATCTTCGTTGGGCACAGACGTGGAATGGACCGGGGAATAAATGGGATGCCGCTGCCGATATCGCATCTGATAAAAACGGGAATGTGTACGTAACAGGATTTGCGACAATGGACAGCACATTTGATGAGGATATTGTTACAATTAAGTATGACAGCGAGGGGAATGAGAAATGGGTTAGGTTTTATGATGGAGATCCGAGTTTGCCCTCGAATGATCAAGGGTATTTTATAAAAACAGACCTGTTTGGAAATGTCATTGTTGCAGGTGGTGAAAAAGGTAAAGGTACTGCTGTTAATTTCTGTACCATAAAATATGATTCACTTGGGAATCAATTATGGCATCGAACCTATAACGGTCCTGCTAATGGAAGCGATTATGTCCAGGGTTTGGCAGTTGACAGATTTGGTTCAGTGTATGTAACAGGCACAGCAAATGAAACGGCCAACTTATATAAAACTATCACAATCAAATACGACAAAGAAGGAAATCAAATCTGGCTTCAGAAATATCCTGATGGCGATACAATTTCAGGTGCTAAACAAATAATTCTTGATAAGAATTTAAATGTTTATATCGCAGGAACAATATCTGTTGCATCACCAGGTGGAGCAACAAAGGACATCATTATTCTTAAATATTCACAACCAACGAGTGTAATACCGATATCAAATGAAGTTCCGGATGGATATAAGCTTTACCAGAATTATCCGAATCCGTTCAATGCGAGGACGAAGATAGGTTTCAGGGTTCAGGGTTCAGGGTTCACGTCATTGAAAGTCTATGATATTTTTGGGAGAGAAACTGCTGTTCTGCTGAATCAAAAATTAGAACCCGGAACACATGAAGTCGAATGGAAAGCTGAAGGACTTGCGAGTGGTCTGTATTATTATCGAATGATCTCTGGAAAATATATTGAAACAAAGAAAGCATTATTAATAAAATAAAAGAAAAGATTTAAATATGAAACAGTTAACACTTTTTCTAATATTGTTGATGATTTCTACATCAGCATATTCCCAATCTGGTGATTGGAATTATTTAAACTTTGAATGCGGTGGATATGTAACGGAGATCATACCTGTAAAATATCCTATCGGCTCTCAACCCGACAGTATAAATAAACAAGTGCTTTATGCACGAACTGACATAGGCGGCGTGTACCGCAGTTCCAATAACGGTCAGTCGTGGGCGTATGTAAGCAATTATCTGAATTATCCTACAGGTGGTGGTCAGCCTGGCATCTCAGGGTCGGAGTTAAGCATACAGGGCTTGGCAGTTCGGCACAACCACAGCACAAACTCACAAGTATTACTCGCAGCATGGGGAAATGATACAGCAGATGCATATAATTCAATAGTGAATACTGTAAGATACCAATCTATCTGGCGTTCAACGAGAAACGGAGAGATAGATACATGGACAAAGGCAACGATTCAATTCCCTGGTGTTTGGTTTGGCGGAAATAATTTCCCTGTGAAGATAGGTGGACCGTGCATAACGTATGACCCGAATAATAATCCTAATGGTCCTTATAATATGTACATGGGTGGATTTCCCCCGAAGGGTCAACAATGCAGATTATACAAAAGCACTGATGACGGAAGTTCTTGGAACTGGGACTTGGATAATATTAGAAATTTCCCTGGACTGATAAACGAAGATATCATCTGCATCAGCATCACAAAAAAAATAAATCCTACGGACACGGCTCATATCTGGGTGGGGACGACTCATGGAATAGTGTACACTGCAAATAATGGAGTGAGCTGGCAGCGAATCGATTTACAGACTGCGCTAGGCTACACACCTTATGTTAAAAGAATAATTTTGAAAGGTACCGGATCCCAAACAATCGCTTTGTTGACATGGGGTATAAGCGATGTTCAAACTGGAGTTGGCAAATGTGTGAAATCGGGATCGAACTGGGTATTCCATAATAGAACTACAAATTTTTACACAGGTCACAATGGAACACGAAGCGGTATGTTCTCGGCATTAGCATTTGTAGATAATGCTGAAACAATGATAATAGCGGGCAGATATGAACTCCCGTTGCGAAAGACATCAAATTTTGGAGATAGCTGGTTTGGGGAAGCTAACCCGGCAGGTAACGACGAAGTTGTATTCAGATACACACAAAGCGGTAACAATTTTCCGGCACATCAGCAAAGAGGCGAGCTGGACCCGAATTATGGTTATATGTATGATGGATTAAGCAGTATAACAAAAAATCCGAATAGCGGTTGGGGCAACCACTGGTATTTAAGCGGCGGAGCTGGTGCGCGTATGACCATAAGTAGTGCCGGTGCAGATACTAACTTTGCAGATTCGCGATGGAAATATACAACATTTGGACAAGCGATGACAGTAAACTATGATGTGGTATTCTCTAAAGTAAACAACCGTGAAGCTATATATCTGCCGATGTCAGATTGGACGATGGGTAGTATTTATCAGGATAGATTAAGTACTCCAACGACTGGTGGATTAATACAAGATACATTATCATACGACAGACAGGAGACACGCCCAACTCATTTATATGATACATATATATCGAATGTAACAAGGTTACTAATAAACCCAGACAATCCGAATATAAGCTATGGTGTAGGAGGCAGTGTTTATTGTTTTAATAATCAAGAATGTTACAGAGCGGGATTTTACGTAAGAACTTTGAGTACCACAGGAAGCTTCACTACAGAACGTAAAACAAGTCATCAGTTTTTGATAGATAACAACAGAGTAATAGTGGATGCAATAATATACAAGACGCCGAGCGGCACGAATAGAATCATTGCCTTAGTCGGTGCAAACCGAAGTGCAGTATCACCTGGCGATAGCTTAGGTGTATTTTATTCAGATAATGGCGGGGACAGTTGGGTAAAAGGATCGTTCAATCAACAAAGCGTAAACCAAACTATGTCAACACAGCAAGCCTTTCAAAGTTCAATAATACCAGCTTTGATTGATGGCAGAATAGGAGATCTTTTTGATGGACATTT
>CAMTVZ010000162.1:0-8596 GCA_947085285.1 uncultured Ignavibacteriota bacterium | reverse complement strand
TCGATAATTTCTTTCTCCGAATTACTTATACTTGTAACCGATTCGATACGTTTAAATCTGGATAAAGGATAACTCAGCGCAAAATATCCGCCGAATACTCTTTCGAAGTAAAAATAATCAGGATCGGTGAGGTCGTAACGCCTCCCAGAAAATCTGAATATCCCATAACCAAAGTTCGTACGTTGTGTTAATGAGATTCGGCTTATTGCAAAATTAAAACTATTCAAAAGCTCCGATTGACTTTGAGCAGTGTTGTAAATCAGAAAATAGTATTGCTCGTTTCCTAACAAATCGCTCAAGGCAACAAAAGCCCCGCCCGATGTTCCGAAAACCGGATCGGTAGAAATCTGACTTTGTGCAACATCGAGGCTGTATTCATCGATATATTTAAGCGACTTTGTTTCTGAAACACCGATGATGGATTTAGGGATCCATTTTTCATCAAACGGAAGTATGTGTACTATTCGCCTTGTTGAAGAGGTATCGTAAATAGCATTTACATTTTCGATTGTTCGAATTTGAAAACTATAATTTTCGAAGGCTGTAAAAAGTATACTGCTACTATCGGCGAATGTCGGGTCGAAAGCGGCTGTCGTGATTTTTGTTAGCTTTCTCATCTCAAGAGGATAGTTACTATCTGTTGCCATCATCCAGATATTTCTCGAACCTCCAATATCCGATGTAAACATTAGCCACTTTCCATCGGCACTCCAATCGGGCGAATAATAGTTATTTCCACCGTAAGTCAGATACTCAATATCTGCTGTTTCGAGGTTGTAGCTAAATAAATTATAAACTCCATGTTTCCCGAAAGGTGTTCTATCGGAACTAAAAGCTATCAGCTTACCATCGGGCGACCACGCCGGGTCTTTATCGTCATAAATATCGTTAGTTATTTTTCTTAAAGTTCTTTCATTAACATTCCAAATATAGAGGTCGTACTTTCCCGAAATATCGGCTGCCGAAATAACAATTTGCTTAGCATCGGGGGACCAAGAAGCCGTGCCTAAAGCAACGAGATCTGAAAAGCGGAGTGTCTCGATAATTTTCTTCTCCTTTAAATCGAACATATGTAGAACATCCTTCTCACCACTCTTGGTTACAAAAATTAACACACCATCTTTCGAGATTGACAACTTGTTTTGAAATAAATGAAATGCCTCGAACTCATCCGTTCGCTCTCCCTCTATTAATAGCTTCGGTTTCTTATCAGGGTCGTTCAAATCTAATTCATATATACTCGAATATCCTGAATGATTGCCTACGAAATACATCTTACGCGAAGTGTCGGCATTCTGCTGTTTAAAAAATATGGGTTTGGAGTTGAACCCTTTCGTTACTAATTCTTCGGTTACATTTCCAGGATGGTCCTGGCTCGAGAGAATCGGATAATACTTTTTTTTCAACGAATAAATCCATTCTTTATCAAATTCTTCATAGTCAACACCGAGTGTAAGTTTAAAAACTTTTTCAAAAGTAGATTCCTTCCAGAAGTTTTCCATCAGCATCAGAATTTTTTCTTCGCCATATTTTTCAGCGATAAATTCCACAATCGACTGTCCTTCTTTGTACATCAAATAAGTTCCGTAAATCCTGTCGATATTATTCAACGGAACGAGGTAGTTATTCAGGACAGCATCGCGCATTATCATATCGGCTTGGTTATCCCAGTCGGTCGACCAATATTCGGCTATTCCTTCTACAAACCAGAGTGGAGGTAAGCGGTCGGTAAACACACGATGATCGCGCATCAGACTATTAATTTTACTGTACATAAAAACATGCACCAGTTCGTGTTCGATTACGTGCCGAAACTGTTCGAGCGAACCATTAAAAGGAATTACAACTCGTCCTTTAATAAATTCGAAGAACCCTCCCACTCCTTCAGGAATAAAACCCGGCGTTACATTAGTTTGCTGAAAATGTAAATGAGTGCTGTAAAAAATTAATGGAATTTTTTTAAGGATGTTATGATTAAATTTTTGTTCTAACCTTTTATAGGATTGCTCAGCAATGTAAGCCCCCTTTTCAGCCAATTCCTGCATCCCGGTGTAATAATAAATATCGAAATGTTCAGTTTGAAGAACATGCCAGTCGAATTGCGTGTATTGTACTTTATTCCTTCCAAAGTAAAAAAACTGTGAATAAAGTAATTCGTTGCAAAACGATAAGAGTATTAAAAAAATGAAGCAATTTTTCTTCATTTAAATTATTAAACTTTAGCTAGCTCGTTTTTTAAATAATCGATAATAGTTACCGGTGTTGGATCGATGCCGTTGATGATGGCAAGATAATAGCTGGTCCAATCGCCAAAATAGATAAGTGAAAAAATTCGGGTCAATGTGGAGTTTCCTTCGCTGTAAATGTTTACAACCTCGCCGGCATATTCGTTCATAATATCCTGCATTATGTTCATACGAATTTGTACACGTTTGTGGTCGGCTTTGTCGCGTAAAAAAATTACAGCCATCTCCGTCATTTGTCGTTTGAGAACCTTCCATCCAACTAACTCGTTGTGATTCATTTCAGGGAGTGTATGCCCGAAAGCCAAGACTTTTGAATTTTCGCAGAACTGTCCTCGCCATCGGATATTGACACTATCGAACCGGTCGGCTGAAGAATAAATGATTGGTATTTTACCAAATAATTTAGACGCCAATAAAAGAGTCGGATTTTTTTCAACATCTAATTTTTGATATTGCAACGATTTCTTTTTTAAGAAGGATATTGTTTCCTTAATCTCTTTATCACGATTTTTAACAAGTCCGATTTTAACAAGTACCATTAACAATGGGAAAAAAGAAAAACCTAATGCAGCACGTGGTGGATAACCTTTAGGAATTTTGATTATCGGATGATTGTATTTTTTAGCTAATTTTTCGGTTTCACCCCCTGAAGTAATACACACTACTTGCGCTCCTCGCTTGTGTGCATCGTGATGTGCGGCTATGGTTTCTTCAGTGTTTCCTGAATAGCTCGAAACAACAACCAGACTCTTCTTATCTACAAAATCGGGGAGGAAATAGTGTCGATTCACGACAAACGGTACATTCAAATCGGATGCTAAATAGGAACGTAATATATCGCCGCCGATTGCCGAACCTCCTAATCCAGTTACAACAATATTTTTGATAGATGATGTTTTTAGATTTACTTTTGCATTTTCACCTATCGAAACTGCTTCGGTTACTTGTTTATGAAAATCGACGAGCAGTTTACGCATGTTCGATTTATCGTAAAGTTGAATAGATCTCTCTTTCATAAGATTCCTTAAATTAATTGTTTATTCGTTGTTGTTTTCGAACGGTATGTCAGAAAACCTTTTTTCTATATACTGGCGTAAGTAAGCACGCACCTCTTCGGTAGTGCGTAGCTTCAAAACTTCATATGCAAGTTTTTTCGCCTGCGAGTAGCTTACCGAGCAGATGATTTTTTTGATTTCGGGAAGAACCGAGGGGACAACACTAAACTCGTCTAAACCTAAACCGACCAATAAAACAGTGGCAAGTGGATTACCAGCTAATTCGCCGCACATACCAACCCATTTTTTTTCCTTATGACCTGCTTTGATTATGTGTCGAATTGTATGAATTACACTTGGATGAAATTCTTGATATAAATCCGAAATAATATCGTTACCACGATCGACTGCTAAAAGATATTGGGTTAAATCGTTAGTGCCGATACTTAAAAAGTCGACTTCTCTTGCAATCGAATCGGCTGTAACAGCGGCAGATGGAACTTCTATCATAACGCCAACTTGGATATTAGGGTCGAATTTTATTTTCTTTGACCTGAGTTGAGCTTTGGCAATTTCGAGGTATTCTTTTGCTTTAATAACTTCTTCGACAGTAGTAACCATCGGGAACATAACAGCAATATTTTTCCGTGAACTTGCCCGGAGAATAGCGCGGAGTTGTTCGAGTAAAATTTCAGGACGGTCGAGGAAGATGCGGATCCCCCTCCAACCCAAGAACGGGTTTGCCTCTTCGATTGTTTGCGGTGCAATTTTATCGCCGCCGATATCGAAGGTTCTTATTATCACTCGATTCGGAAAAACTCTATCGGCAAATAATTTATACTTCTTATACTGCTTCTCCTCACTCGGAATCTGGTCGCTGGCAAACAATAGACTTTCGGAACGATACAAACCGATTCCATCGGCGCCTTGTAATAACATGAATTCAAGTTCTTCTTCGAATTCAATATTAGTTGCAAGCTCGATTTTCCGTCCATCTAAAGTTTTCGCTGGTAGCGATTTAAACTGGGCAAGATTTGTTTCGAATCGGGTGTATCTCTCTTTTTTTATTTGATATTTTAATATCTGCTCGGATGAAGGATTAATAATCACAGTGCCACTGTAGCCATCGAGTATTAGTGAATCGCCGGGCGAAACCCTGCGAGATATATCGCCTAAACCTAACACTGCAGGAATTTTTAAAGCCCTCGAAAGAATTGCCGCGTGCGATGTAATTCCCCCTTTATCGGTTGCGTAACCGAGAACTGCGTTTCTGCTGAAAATCATCGTATCGGCTGGAGTGAGGTTGTGCGCCACTAAAATTGCCGCCGAATCAAACTTAGATACCAGCTTTCTCGATTGCATATTGCGAATGATTCGATTTTTCAAGTCATCTACATCGTGTGCCCGCTCGTGCATATAATCGTCGTGAGCCATCAACATCATCTTCTCGTATTTGCTGATCTCATCACTGACTATGAATTCAGCGTTTCGGAGTTCAGCACGGATTCGCTTCACAAGTGAATCCATTAAAAACTGATCACGCAAAATCATTATCTGTGCTTCGAATATTTTAGATTTACTCTCCCCGATTTTTGCCTGTGCGAATGACAAAATTTTTGTAAGCTCCTTCTCCGATTTTGCAATAGCCTTCTTTAGCCTTTCTATCTCGGCATCCACATCGGCGGGGTTTAGTGCACGTTCGATAGCCGATGGAACATCGCGTGTGTAGAGATAAATATTTCCGATAGCAATTCCCGGGGCTGCGGGAACTCCTCGCATTATTATTTCTGATCTTTTTCTCTCTTCAGTCATAATTTTTATTCTTCATCAAAACCACGTTCGAATAGTTCACTAATAGCCTTTGCGGCATCTTTCTCGTCGGCTCCGTCGAAACGGAGAGTTAATTTTGCCCCCTGCTCGGCGGCAAGGGTCATAACTCCAATTATACTTTTACCGTTAATTTCGTATCCATCTTTATAAATAAAAAAATCGGATTTAAACTTGGCAGCAGTTTTTACTAATTGAGCAGCAGGACGTGTATGTAAGCCCGCTTTGTTTTTAATAACTACTTCAACTTCAAACATCTTTAAGAATTTCTGTGAATTATTTTCTCAGCAAGTCCAGCTAATAAACCAGCGGCTTCGTTTGTTTTGATTCCCGAAATATTCCGTTTCGCTTTCTGTGTATATTTGATAACTTCTTTTCGGGCAAACTCAGTTACACCAAGCTTATGATATATATTTTTTACACTTTCTATTTTTTTATCACCTTTTAACTGCCGGTTGGCAACTTGTTTAAGTAATGCCAAATCATCTGGACCAGCAAATTCGAGGGCTTTTAATAGTAAAATAGTTTTTTTACCCTCTAAAATATCTTTACCAGTCGGTTTACCCAAAGTGTCTGCATTGCCTGTAATATCTAACAAATCGTCATTAATTTGAAATGCTATACCGAGATTAGTACCATAACTTCGAAGGGCGGCAACTTGTTTTTTTGAACCACCACCTACGATGGCGCCAATTTCGGCAGCAGCCGAAATCAAGCAAGCAGTCTTCTTTTTTATCATCTCATAATATTGATCGACCGAAATCAGGTTTTTCTTTCCATACTCAATATCTAAATCTTGTCCTTCGCACACTGTAATAAAAGCATTTGTAAACACTTTTGCAATTTCAGCTAACTGCTCGGTGCGAGTTTGTAGAAGAGATTTGTAAGCGATACCTGCAAGCATATCGCCTGCTAAAATTGCTGTGTTAGTACACCACTTTTTATGAATTGTTTCTATGCCTCTTCGTGAATTGGCATTATCGATGATATCATCATGGACGAGTGTGAAAGTGTGTAAAAGTTCGACAGCTACGGCGGCATCGAGGGCGCTGCGATATTTACCACCTACCGATTCGGCAGCAAGTAATGTAATAATTGGACGAAGGCGTTTTCCCCCCGCCTTCATAATATACTCAATAGGTTTATAAATGAAGCCCTTATTTTTTGAGAGCGATTTCAATTTATTTTCAATCGCCTGTTGCAACACTTTAATTTTTTTGTTTGCATCCATAAATTTTTGTTTTCTTCAAAGTTTCTATATTTTTTGCCCCCACAAGAAACATAACTCCTTGCAATTCTTTTTTCCAGAGTGATAAAATATCGATAAGACCTTGTTCGCCTTTATTATTTAAAGCTTTCAAAATTGGAGTTGCCGATGCGCTAAGGTTAGCACCCAGAGCGAGTGCTTTCGCTATATCAAGTCCATTTCGTATTCCTCCCGAAGCAATAATAAAAATTTTCTTTGATAATTTTCTGATTCCAATTATCGAATCTGCAGTCGGAATTCCCCAGTCCCAAAATGTATCAGCTAACGAGTCATCATTACGCCGAATAATTTCAACCCCAGCCCAACTTGTGCCTCCAGCTCCGGCAGTATCTATAATGTTTACACCAACATTTATCAACTTTCGAGCAACAGTTGGGGAAATCCCGGCGCCAATTTCTTTCACTATTATTGGAACATTTAAATTTTTAACCAACTTCTCAATCCCTTTGAGAACACCTATAAAATCAGTTTTGCCTTCGGGTTGCAGAAATTCCTGAAGCGGATTAAGATGAACTGCAAAAGCATCGGCTTGAATAGTATCAACCAATCTTTGGATGTGTGATACATTTTTTATTAAAGCAATTTCTGCCGCTCCGATATTTCCTATTACCGGAATAGACGGTGCATTCTTCCGAACAATCTTAAACGATTTAATGTATTTTAAATTTTCTAATGCCTGACGCTGACTGCCCACTCCCATCGCAACTGAAAATTCGTTACACACAGTTGCCAGTAAACCATTTATCTTTTCCGCACCTAAAAATCCGCCGGTCATTGATGAAACCATAAACGGAAAACTCAACTGTTTACCTAAAAATTTAGTCGATGTATCTACACTGTTCGCATTTAATTCGGGAAGAGCGTTGTGTTCAAATTCATACAACTCGAAGCCAGTTCGTTTTTGCCGAAAATCGATATCTTCCGATAAAGTTATATTAATATGATCGGCTTTCCGTTTTGATGTTTGTTGATTTTTTGCAGCCATTTTATTATTGCTAACTTATTGAATGATAAGAAATTACGAATATATAAGCAAGCGCTTTAGAAAACGTGATACCGGTTACCATTTATTTACAACTGCTTGCAATTATCTTCAAATTTAATTATACTGAATCAGAATTTATTAACAGAACTAATTATGGAGGATTTATGAACATAAAATTCTTCTCGAAGATAGTTTTTATCTTCTTCCTCGCCATTTTTGTGTATGGCGAACTACAGAGTCAACCTCGAGTAAATGTTACTTACGCGAGAATTCAACAGTTGTCCCCCTCGCAAATCGACTTTCAAAACCTAAAAAGCTCCGTTTGGTTGTTCACCATTAACATCGCTTATCCGGGTACACATTCCGTGCATTTAAAAAACTGCCAGATTAATGTAATATTGCGCGACGGCCAGAAGATAGCACTAGTAGATGGCGAAGGATTCGGCTCTGAACCATTCACGGTAATCAACAATAAAGTAATCACTAATCTTGACTTCGGAAATGAAATTATAATTAAAGATTTTAAACTGAGCGATGAGGGAAAAAAGAAGATAATTGAACCAGCCCTTGCATCCGGGAAATTTCCAACTGGTCTTTACTCATTCGTAATCAAAGTAGCTGATGTAGATCCAGCCGGTGGCGAATCGGATGATATTGTTGAGTTACCTTTGGAAAGTTATTCTCAAATCGAATTGCTCTATCCGCGTGATGGAGAAACCACGAACGAGTTTCCTGCATTCGGATGGCTTTTCGACGGCGAGGAAGTTGAAGTTACTATAAACGAAAAACCACCTGGCTTATCCCCCGAAGCTGCACTCAATAAATTACCAATTACTTATCAAAATACTTTTACAGGTGCACAAAACTCGTTTCAATATCCATCAGCCGGTGTTCGCCAACTTCAAAAAGGAAAAACATACGTCTGGAAAGCTGTCGGAAAAGTTAAAAGTCTTGGCGGCTATCAATTAGTTCAGAGTTCAATTGCAGAATTCAAAGTAGCCGACGATTCTGCCCCGATGAAACGTTCAGAACTCCTTGAGCAGCTCGAGCGGGCAGTTGGCAGCAAATGGAAAAAAGTATTTGACAAAATCCGCGCGCAGGAATTAGATGCATCCTCTACTTTTTATTTAAACGGAAAACCAATTAGTAATGCTGAATTGCAGGAAATTATTCAGTTCCTTAACCAAAATCCGGAAAATGTAACCAATGTAATAATGGATTGATAAAGGAGAAGATAAAAATGAAAACGATAAATATATTTTTTGCATTAGTTATT
>CAMTVZ010000161.1:0-2467 GCA_947085285.1 uncultured Ignavibacteriota bacterium | reverse complement strand
TTAGCGTAGGCGAGCCTGCTCGCCGAAGCTTTCCAACAATGAATTTATAGACTGTAAACAACATCAGCGTAGTCGAGCCTGCTCGCCGAAGCTTTCCGTTAATGAATCTATAAAATATAAAAAACTTTAGCGTAGGCGAGCGGAAAGGGAGAGATTCGAACTCTCGGTACCCTTCCAGGTACACACGCTCTCCAGGCGTGCCAGTTAAACCACTCCTGCACCTTTCCGTATCATTCTATTAAATTTGCAAACTGAATATACTCCAATTTTCTGAAATTTCAAAGCACTTTTCAGCATTCATCGAAATTTTGTATATTCAACCAATGACAAAACTTAAACTTATAGCATCAGGTTTTTTCTGGAATCAGATTGGGCGTTCGATTGAATACATTCTGATTTATCTCTTCTCTGTTCTAATCGCTCGAAAATTAGGTGCCGAAATTAACGGCATCTACGCTATGGTTCTTAGTATTGTTTATTTCTTGTTTGTCATTTCCTCATTAGGACTTGAAACAGCTATCAGTTCAACCTTCCCGAAATTGTTTGGCGAAAATATTTCTGCCGCTTCTACTGCCTTTCGTAAATTGCTTATATTCAGAATATTATCCGCACTAGGTATCGGTTTCATATTTTATTTTTTTCGCTACAAAATTTTAGATCTCACAAATATTTCTCATGTCGTTTTTGATTTTATTTTAGTTGTGTCTTTCTATTTTCTGTTGCGCAGTATTATCTCGTTATTCATCTCTTTTTTGACTGCATTCTTCCAAACTCGAACAACATCTTTCGTCTCAGTACTCATCAGAACTGCTGAACTTGTAGCAGGGTTTCTTATCATACAATCAGGTTACGGATTAAACTTAATTTTTTTGTTATTAACGACTACGGCTTTAATTCAGCTTGGAATATTAAGTTTTATTCTCCGAAAAGAACTCTTCTCTAATGCTGAAAATATATCGGTTCAAAGTATTATCACTCTTGGCGGAAAATTCTGGTTGAATACTTCGCTCGAATTTTTATTTGGTAAGCAAGCAATTATTATTTTATTAGGAGTATTTAGTATAAGTTTAACTAACATCGGTTTTTTTGATGTGGCTTATTCATTCGCTCAAGTTCTTAACGTCGGTTTAATGATGGGTTTCTTTGGAGTTTCGATTGCCGCTTTTTCCTCAATCGAGTCAAAAGAAAAAACATTAATCAAGAACTACTGGGAATCACTCAACAGGGCTCTGTTGTTACTTGTGGTGCCTGTATTTATCTTCGTAATTATTTTTGCTGAAATTCTTATTCCATTTGTTTATTCATACGAGTTTTCGGCAAGTGTTTTCTGGGTACAGATTTTTTTGGTTACATTTTTAGTAACAAGAATATTGGGAGGCGGCATCGCAGCCGATTATTTGCATGCTAAAGGGCAGGCGAAGCCACTCCTTATCTCGAGTGCAGTTAGTGGTTTTTTGGGTATTGCTTTGGCAATATTTCTCATAAAGTATTTTGAAACACTCGGGGCTGTTGTTGCTGTCAGTATTTCGACTATTACTATTTCGGCTCTGCATCTATTCTTTCTACGAAAATTTATAGATGTAAAACTGCAAATCGAATTTACAGTCAAATTGTTATTAATAAGTTTATTGAGTGCATCGATTGCATTTCTAATTTGTCGATTTGTAAATTACTGGAATCCAATATTTTCGTTTGGGATTTTCTTTTTCGTCTTACTCGTAGTCTTTAGTTTTGTAAAACCGTTAAAACCATCAGACACAGAAAATCTATTGCACATCGATGAACGCTTACACCGAGCAGCTAAATGGTTCACGAAAAATACAAATCCAGAATTATCAGTATTAACCGACCGTCAAAAGTGGGCGTTCGCTTGGCTACCAAGAACTCAATGTGTTGTTGACATCGGCTGCTCGAATCGACCTCTAATGAAATTATTACAATTAAAAAGTAATTCTGTTATTGGAATAGACATAGATATTGATGCACTAAAGGCATTAAATAATCGAAATCCAAATACTACTTTGATACAAGCGAAAGCTGAAAACTTACCACTGCAATCTAATATTGCCGATGCCGTTTTGATGTTAGATGTTTTAGAGCATACACAAGATGAAAAAATGGCAATAAGCGAAGCCTGGCGTATTCTGAAACCCGATGGTTTGTTAATACTCTCGGTGCCATACAAAGGGTTGTTCAGTTTTCTTGACCCTGAAAATTTATCCCGAAAAATTAAATCAAAAATAAATTATCCATACCACAAACATTATTCGTTTACCGATTTGCGAAGATTGCTTTTCAGATTGTTTAAAATCGAACGCAAACATTACGGTGGACTTTTTCTGACTCCGATAACCTTAGGGTTAAATAATTTTTTTCTAAAGCATTTTGATTTAGATATAAGTAAGGTTTTGAATAAAGTAGGCGACATAGATTACGACATTTCGTGGGGCAGGATGAGTTACAATTT
>CAMTVZ010000160.1:0-13355 GCA_947085285.1 uncultured Ignavibacteriota bacterium | reverse complement strand
GTGGTTGTGTATTAACCCACGACTTACCTGCCCGCCAAAGTCCGCAGGACGCAGGCGGGAGTCGTGGGTTAATGAGAAAATAGATTATTTGCTGTACCGTTTTAACGGTTTATCTAAACAAGCGATCTACTTGTGTAACTTAATAACTCTCTAATGACAAATCTGGGATTATAGAATACGTATGTAATAGCACACGGATGTACGCTCATAATAATCCGTGTATATCTGTCATATCCGTGTTTATCTGTGTTCTATTTAATCAGTCTTCTACTCGTATCTCAACGCATCTATCGGGTCTAAATTAGCTGCTTTCCACGCCGGATAAACTCCAAAAGTCAATCCAACAAGCGAACAGACTGCTAAACCTATAAAAGCCCAATCGAAAGGAATAACCGGCGGAACGCTCATCAGCAATGCGGCAATATTCCCACCTAAAATTCCTAAAAGGATTCCTATAATTCCTCCAACTTCGGATAGTATAATTGCCTCGAGTATGAACTGTGTAAGAATATTACTTCGTTTAGCACCAACAGCTTTACGTATCCCTATTTCACGCGTTCTTTCAGTAACTGAAACTAACATGATATTCATAATTCCAACTCCCGCTGCAATTAAAGCTATCGCACTGATTAACAATATTCCGAGTCGAACATAATATGTTATTTCGTTGAATTGCTCGATGAGCGAGTCGTTCGAAAAAATATGAAAATCGTCCTCCGCTCCAGGCGGAACTTTTCGCTCTTTTCGTAATATCCCTCGTACCTGTTCAACGCAATCTTCGTAAACTTCAGGACTTTTAGCTTGTACCATAATGTGAACATCACGTTCTTTACCATACACACGTAACATCGTGGTAATCGGAATAGCAACAAAATTATCCTGCGAACCGCCCAATCGCTGCCCTTTTCTTTCAATCACCCCAATAATTGTATATTCATACCCATCGATACGAATTGCTTCTCCAATTGGATTAATTTTTGAGAATAATTTATTAACAACTTCCTGGCCTACGACTGCTAAGAAACGCCCACTTGCCAACTCTTCTTCCGTATATAACCGCCCATCGCTAATAGTCCAATTGTTTGTTACAAAGCCTTCTAAATCTTCACCAACCAGACTTACATTCGGGTTAGTTTTTTCGCCACGCAACGATTTTACTATCTTGTCCGATTCCCAGGCTTCTATCCCCACGGCAGAAGCAAGAGTGGTATTTTGCTTAACAGCCAACCCTTGTTCTAAAGTAATTTTTTGACGGTTTCGAAACCTTGCCCGATCGCCCCCACCCATTTGAAAACTTGGAAAACGTTGAACCTGAAAGGTATGCGAACCTAACATCGTCATTCCACTTTCTACCGAGTTTACCAAAACTCCCATTGCTGTCATAACTGCGATGATTGAAAACACACCAACAGCAATGCCGAGCAAAGTAAGAATTGAGCGTAACTTATTTATGCGAATGGCATTTAATGCCATTATGAAACTTTCTCTTACTTCGGAAAATATTCTTTCTATAGTTATATGCATTTTAATTTTATTTTATTCATATCGTAACGCATCAACCGGGTTTAGCCGCGAAGCACGATAGGCTGGTAAAAAACCTGAAATTACACCTACCGCCAACGAAATAAGAATAGCAATACCAACAATCGAAAGTGGCATTGCTGTTGGCAAAATTTTATCGGCGAGCAAACTTAATGGGTAAGAAATCATCAAGCCTAACAAACCGCCTAACAAACAGATGATAGACGATTCGATTAAAAATTGAATAAGTATCGTACGCCGTTTTGCGCCAATCGCTTTTCGGATTCCGATTTCTTTTGTTCGTTCGGTAACCGAGACGAACATAATATTCATAATTCCTATGCCGCCTACAAACAACGACAAACCTGTGATGAAAAAACCGACTGCCGCAATTACAGCAGTGAAGCCTGAAAATGTAGTAACCAACAATTCTTGTTCATTTATGTTAAAGTCGTCAGCATCCGATGGTTTTAGTCCGCGCGATTTACGAACTACTCCTCTTAATTCTTCTTTCACATCCTCGATGTCGGCACCTTTTTTAGCGGCAACATTTATCGTAACATTGCGTTTTGAACCGAATTGATTCATAAATGATTTTAGAGGAATGTAAACACGATTGTCGGATGTAAATATCCCGAAGAGACCTCCTTGTTTTTCCAGCACACCAATAATTTGATACGGGAGCGAACCAACCTTAACAAACTTTCCTATCGGATCTTGATTAGGGAATAAATTTTCGTAAACATTTGCTCCGATAACACATACCGGACGTCCACCGTTTGATTCTTCCTGAGAAAAAAATCGACCATCGGCAAGGGTTGTACCAGATGCATATATATATTGATCGGTTGTGCCTGTAATAAAAGCATTCTTCATATTCCTATCTTCGTATTGAGTTGGTCGTACGGTCATTACGTTTGCAGCAACAGCTTCGATCAGAGTAGCGTGCTGTTGAATATCTTCTGCAATTTTTAGTGAAATATCGCGCCTGTTGCGGTAAATCGACCAATCGTCGTGCCCCACCCAAGGAAATTTTTGGACGTATAAAACATTTGCGCCGAAAGCCGAGGCACTTTCCTGAAACTTACGATCGACCCCTTCGATAGCTGTTGCCATCATTGTAACCGACACAATGCCAATAACAATACCAAGTGTAGTGAGAACCGATCGCAATTTATTAGCACGAATTGCATTGAAAGCAATTCTTAAGCCTTCTTTTATCTCATAAATGAAATTCATTTTATTTTACTTTACATCGTTCAATATTTTACGATGATTTACTATTTCATCAACTTCAATTAAACCATCACGAAGTCGGATAATCCGTTTTGCATGCTCGGCAATATATTCTTCGTGTGTAACAAGAATAATCGTATTACCTTTTTTATGAATTTCTTCAAAGAGCATCATAATTTCGTCGCCGGTTTTTGTATCCAAATTTCCTGTTGGCTCGTCGGCAAGAATTATCGAGGGATGAGTAACTAAAGCTCGCGCAATTGCTACACGCTGCCTCTGTCCCCCCGATAATTCGTTTGGCTTGTGCATCATCCTGTCGGCAAGCCCAACCTGTTCCAAAGCTTGCATAGCTAAGCGGCGCCGTTCCGTTTTATTTATTCCAGCATAAATCAGAGGTAGCTCAACATTATGTAGTGCGTTTGAGCGTGCTAACAGATTAAAGGTTTGAAACACGAAACCAATTTCCTTATTCCGTATCTTTGCCAATTGGTCGTCATTCATTTGGCTCACATTTACTTTGTTGAATTCATACAAACCTGAAGTCGGAGTATCCAGGCATCCGATAATATTCATCAATGTAGATTTGCCCGAACCTGAGGGTCCCATTATGGCAACGTATTCGTTTTGACCGATACTTAAATCGATGCCGCGTAAAGCGTGCACTTCTTCGGCTCCCCCCATATCGTAATATTTTTTTATTTGTTGTAATTTAATTATTTCCATATTTCTATTGTGTTTTTGTTTTCTTCTTTTCAAACTCTAATTTTACTTTTGACCCATCTTCGAGCTCGCGGCTAATAGCTTTATAACTTCCCGAAATAACCTGATCGCCTTCTTTAAGTCCTTCGGTAATCTCAATATATGAATCGTCTGAAATTCCACGTTTAACTTCTACCATTTTTGCGGTTCCTTCGTTATACAGAAACACAACTTCTTTCACAGCCGGCTCATCTTTCTTCCTAAGTTTTTCGAGCGTTCCGATTACCACATCCTGTGATTCACCTTCTTCTTTATCCTTCTCTTTTTTAGGCATGCGTGTGGTAACTGATTGTATGGGGACAGTGAGTACATTTTCTCGCTTATCTGTTTCAATTTTTGCGGTCATCGACATTCCAGGTCGCAGTAACACATCTTTATCAATGATTCTAATTTTCACTTCGAAATTTGTTACCTCTTCCTGAGTTCCTAAACCTTTTGTTTTAGCTGTGTTTGCTATTTCATAAACAACACCGTTAAATTTTCGATTTGGGAAAGCATCTATATCGATACGTGCAGTATCGTTTATGGAGATTAAGACAATATCATTTTCACCAACATCGACTCGGCATTCCATTCGCGAAAGGTCAGCAATTGTCATCACTGCTGTCCCCTGAAATTGGCTTGTGCCCAACACTCGCTCCCCCGCTTCTACTTTTAATTGAGTTACTGTCCCATTCATCGGAGAATGAATAGTTGTTTTCATTAAATCTTCTTCAGCCTGATTTAAAGCTGCCTTAGCTTGGTCGTGCTGAGCTTTCGATACTTCGTAAGCCGTTTTGGCTTGTTCCAGTTCAGCATCAGATACTAATTTCTTCTCGTATAATTCCATAATCCTTTTATAGTCGGAGCGAACCCGATTCAACGATGCAGTGCTTGAGGCTACACCGGCTGCCATTTGATCGCGTCGGGCTAAATAGAAATCGGGTTTAATTTTAAGTAACACATCCCCTTTTTTTACAACCTGACCATCGCGGACAGCCAGATAAACAACCTCGCCACTTACTTCAGGAGTTATGATTACTTGTATTTCAGGATAAATTTTTCCTGTGGCAGTAACCGATTGTGTTAGTGTTCTTTTTTCTACTTTTTCGGTCTGCACCGATATTATAGGAACTTTTTTACTCCCCAATATTACTACCAGAACAAGTGCTACAACCACCAATCCTAAAATTGAAAATATTATTATTTTTTTCTTCTTACTTTTTTTATTGTTCGACATTTTAAAAAACCTTTTCATTTAATTTGTAATTATGCCCAAAGCATATTCCATTTGTTTCTTCGAAAGCAAATAAGAGATTGCAGCATTAACCTGATTGCTCTGAGCATTAATATAATTTGAATTTGCAATTAATAAATCTAATAATGTACCTGCACCCAAATTATATTTTTCTTCGGCTATTTTGCGATCCATTTCCGCAGAAACGACGCTTGCCTGAGTAACCTTGACCTGCTTCTGTGCCGCTTCGATATCGAGTTTTGCTTTTTGAATATCGACTGATATTTGCCGTTCGTTCTGTTTTAACAATTCGTGAGCGTTACGTTGATTAATTATTGCTTGTTCGATTGCGCTCTTGGTTTGGAAACCACTGAAAATTGGAAGCGATAATGTAACCCCCGTCGAAAGCGAACGGTTGTCCGAAATTTTTCCTAATTCTTTGTCAGATAATCCATACGAAGCGTTAGCACTAACAATCGGATATAATCCCGAACGTGCAATTGTTAATGAAGATTGGGCTGAGCGTAAATTCTGAGTATTCGATTGATAATCAGGTCGCAATTCAATAGCTTTTTTAGTTAACTCAGTCTTATCCTGATATTTTTCGTTTACCAGAGCAAACTCGGATGTATCAACTTCGATAGAAATTCCCGAAACATCAAATTCGAATGAAGCTTTTGTATCTAACGATAAAAACAATGCTAAATCTGCTTTAGCTTTCTCAAAATTATTTTGTGCGTTGATTAGTGCAAGTTCGTCGTTACCTGTTGATACCCGCTGCCTATAAACATCGGCTAAGGATATTGAACCTACTCGATTCATTTCCTCGATGCGTTCCAATTGTCTGATACTTCTTTTTAAATTTTCTTCATTCACTTTCAACAATTGAAGTGTTCGAACAACATTCAGAAACAATTGATGTGTTTGGTAGATTATATTTTGCTTGGCCCGTTCGTATGAATATTCAGAAGACTTTATATTTGAATTCGAACGATTGATGTTTGCAATATTTGCGAAACCATTAAACAATGTTACACTACTCGATATTCCGCTTGAGTATAAATTCCGCGCCGAAAAAAGGGTTTGATTGCCCGATAAACCAGTTACCTCCTGCCAACTCTGCGTTCTGTTGAACGACCCACTCGCATTTAAGTTAGGAAGCAAACCACCTATTGCCGATTGATAAGTACTTTGTTGCAATTCGACATTGTTCTTAGATTGAAAAACAGTGATATTCTGCTGTAGGGCTAATTCGATTGCTTTTTCAAGGTTTATTACGTTTTTAGAATTTTGACTAAACGAAAAAGCTGTGAAGATAAATATAAAAACTGATAATTTTCTGATGAACATTCAATAATTCTCCATAAATTTATTTTAAAATTACACATTTGACGTTTATTAAGTAAGAAAGTTTCATTGATTTTGAATATTTGTTAAAATTTTATCTTTTATCGAAAGTAGATATTCGAGGGCTGCGTCGTGTTCGTTGGGAATGAAGCCGTTTAAAATCGCATTCTCGATTTCTTTTTTCAAGATACCGACTGTTTTACCGGGTGTCAATCCGCATACTTGCATAATTTCGTCGCCACGCACAGGTGGTTGCCAGTTACGAAGCCGATCTTTTTCTTCAACCTCTTTCATTTTTTCCATTACAACTTCATAATTTTTCAAGTATCTATTAACTTTTTGAGGATTTTGCGAGGTAATGTCGGCACGGCAAAGTGTCATCAGGTCGTCAATTAAATCGCCAGCTTCAAACAAAACCCGACGAATAGCTGAATCGGTTATTTCTTCAGATATAAGAACCATCGGGCGTAAATGCAGACGCACAAGCTTTTCGACGTAAGGAAGTTTATCCATAGGCAAACGCATCCGGCGGAAAATTGATTTCATCATACGCGCTCCTATCTCTTCGTGTCCGTGAAAAGTCCAACCTATGCCCGGCTTGAAAGCTTTCGTGCGAGGTTTTGCAATATCGTGTACAAGAGCCGTAAAACGCAGCCAAACATCCTCAGTAACTTCAGAGATTGAATCAACGACTTTCAAAGTATGTTGCAACACATCTTTGTGGTGATAATCGCCTCGCTGATCAACACCGGCCATTTCGTCCATTTCCGGAAAAATAATTTTTGTTATGCCAGTTTCCTGCAGTAAGGATAATCCGACCGATGGTTTTTGAGATTTTAGAATTTTAAAAAATTCATCAGTTATCCTCTCCTGCGAAATAATCGAGAGGCGGTCTTTCATCTTCACAATCGCTTCATAAGTTTGGTCGTAAATTTGAAACTTAAGCTTCGATGCAAATCGTATCGCTCGCAATATCCTTAGCGGATCGTCGGCAAATGTTTTTTCTGGATCGAGTGGAGTTTTGATGATACCAGATTTTAAATCGGTTTCCCCGTTGTAAGGATCAATAATTTTTCCGAAATCACTTTTGTTTATCGAAGCTGCTATTGCATTAATGGTAAAATCGCGCCGCGACAAATCGGCTTCGAGTGAACTTTTAGTAACACGAGGTTTGCGAGAATCTGGCTGGTACGTTTCTTCGCGTGCTGTTACAAACTCGACTTTCGCATCTTCGATCGGAAGCATTGCAGTTCCAAATTTTTCGTACTTTACTACTTTGATATTTCCGAATTTTTTTGCAACTATTTTTGCAAATGCAATTCCATCGCCAATTATCATAATGTCGACATCTTTAACTTCATTATTCAACAGTTTATCGCGCACATATCCGCCTACTACATAAGCTTCTATGTTATTATCGTCTGCGATTTTTCCTATTCGCTTTATGATATCGTTCTGTATATCGATTTTCGTGGTTCGAATATTCATCCTCTTTAATCTGTCAGTTTGAAGAACGGTTGCTGCTTGCTGATTTTATCAACTATCGTTTGTGCTACCTCAAGTGCCCGTAATCCATCTTCGGCGGTTACTTGCGGAGTTTTATCGTTTTGCACAGCATTAATAAATAATTCCAATTCGTATTTTAAGGCATTAATTTCTTTTCGGGGGGGGCGGTCATATATTATTTTTTTATTTGAGTTTGCATTTTCAAGCATTCCTAACATCGTTGTAGATTGAAATTTTTCATCGCTTGGGTCAACCAACCGAAATATTTCCGACAGCCCCTCGATAAAATCTACCGATACATAAGCATCTTTCTGAAACAAACGCATTTTCCTCATCCTGGATTTTGAGATGCGGCTGGCAGTTACGTTTGCAACGCATCCATTTTGGAATTGCAAGCGTGCATTTGCTATATCAATTGTGTCGGTAACTACTGCAACACCGTTTGCCCAAATATTTTCGACTGGTGACTTAACTAAACTCAAAATTATATCAATATCATGAATCATCAAATCGTGAACTACCGCAACGTCGGCGCCGCGCGGATTGAATTGAGCCAAACGGTGCGATTCGATGAACAATGGATTTAGTTGGATGTGTTCGATTGCTAAAAGTGCTGAATTAAATCGTTCGATATGACCAACCTGAATTTTTAGTTTTTTTTGTTTTGCAATTTGAATTAATTTTTTAGCTTGCTGCGAGTTTTCGGTAATCGGTTTTTCTATAAAAATATGTTTGCCGGCAATAAGAGCTTTTGCTGCTATATCGAAATGCGACTTGGTTGAAACCGCTATGCTCACTGCATCCACAGAATTGAGCAATTCATCTATTTCTTCAAATGATTTTGTCTGAAACTCGTCGGCAATTTTTTTACTTCTTTCAAAGTTTTGATCGTAAACGCCGACAACATTTGCCGATTCGATAGTTGTAAGCATCTTCGTGTGCAACGCACCTAAATGCCCAACTCCTATTACTCCGATATTTAACTTTTCCATATTTACTCCCCTTCTTTTATTTTATTTACTTTATATACTTTATAATAAACTGTTCGCATATCTTCTAAGCCAAGCCCCTCGATTTTTTTATAAAAGATGGGGAGCAATTGTGTATCTTTTAAATCGTTAAAATAATTTGAGCGATGAATAACATAGTCGACATCGCAAACATCGTTGTATAATTTATTCTCAATTATATCCTGATAAGTAAAACCACTTCGTTTATAACTGAGAACTTCATTCGATACGAGCCCTGCAGCATCACAGATTTTACGTTCGGAAAAATAACCGATAGCCCCAATATCGGGCACCATTACCACTGCATTTTTTTCCGTATTATTTTTTAACCAAGTCCCAAGTGGAATAAAACATTCTTCCATACCTTTTGCGAAGGCATCGATACTTGGTTTAACATAATATTTGTAGAAAAAAATATTTTGCGACACAATCAAAATTGTAAAAACAATCAAAAAGAATTTGTAATATTTTGCTAATTTTGAATCAGACAACCAATTTGTAACAAAATAAAATGAATAAATAACTAACAATGGGGTAATCATCAATAAATATCTTGAAACAACATTAGCCTGTGTGATGAAATATAAAAAAATAAGCCCAATAACCCAACTGGTAGGTAAAAAATTACTTTTCAACCACTTTTTGTATTTTTCATATTTTAAGGACGTGAGTATAATACCGATTAAAAAAAGTACAAATGGAAAACCGTCGGTAACTGTTATAGTTTTTAAAATATCCTTGAATGTAGAATAATAATTATGCGGATCAATCGAAAGTGTGGCTTTTGCAAGAGCAGTATTTGGAATTATCGAACCAAAATTAATATAGGCATATGCTAACCAGGGGAGAAGTATAGAACTGAATATTAAAAATATGACAATAATTTTTTTAAAATTTAACTTGATACTTTTATGATTTAGATAAATGAAAACAAAAAATAATACAGCCAATAAAATTGTTTCGGGACGGACTAAAATTAAGAGTGATATTAAGAATGTAGTTAAATAATATTTTTTGTCGAATACCGAAGACATAGCAAGAAGTATCAAAAATAATGATAAGGAAGTTTCCATCCCTGTTCCAGTCCATCTAATAAACCAAGCACTAAAAGCGAAAGTTACAGTAGCAAACAAAGCTATCCATTTATCTTGAATAATTTTATTAGCGAGTATATAAAAAAACAGAATGCCAGCCAGGGCAAAAAATAAATCAGCATATTTTGATGCCAATAATAAATTTATACCGAGCATACCAAAATTCGAAATTATTAAAGTCCATAGCGGACTTGTAACCCCATAAGTCGGTTCCCCAACATTGAATGCAAAACCATTTCCTGAGATGATATTTTTTGAGAATTGTAAATAAATATAAGTATCATCGGGTGTATAATTAAAATGGTTATAAGAAATTAGAATGAAACTCGCAATCAGAAGAAAAAATATTATGTAGAATATTGATTCTGAAAAATATTTCTTATTAAGAGGGCTGAATACTATCAATTAAAAACTCTTTCAACTTTTTGACATCATCGAATAAATAATCGACTTCCATTTTTAATACGCGATCTTTTCCATAAGAATCCCAAACCACCGCTGCGACAGGAACACCTGCTTCCCGCGATGCTATGATATCAGCAACCGCATCGCCAACCATTAAAACATTTTCAGCAGCAAGTCCAAAGTAATTTAAGATTTTGGTTATCCCTTCGCCCGATGGTTTATGATTAATAACATCGTTCCCTGTAACAATAATATCAAAATATTTTTTAATGTCGAATTCATTTAAGGTAATAAGCGTACTATGCCTCCCCTTACCTGTGAAAACTGCCATCAGCACATTTTTCTGTTTAAGGAATTCAAAAATTTCAGTAATGCCCGGATATAAACGAGCCATTGCCGAATGATTGCTCCGATAAAATTCAAGAAAATCTTCCAGCGCCGCATCAATATTTTGCTTTCCAACAATTTTTTCGAGGGTCCCTTCTTCAGGAGGACCGAACATTGCAGTAATTTCTGCGGGATAAAATGTTTTACCAGTATATTTGAACGTTACATAATTGAACGCGGCAAATATTAATTCGTTTGTTTGAGTGATAGTACCATCAACATCAAAAATTACACATTTTAGATTCTTCATATTTTCGTTTAAATATATCAAATCGCTTACTGAATTACAAAGCAAATTAACACTTGATTTTCGGGGAAATCTTACTTAATTTAACTCAACTTAATTTGTAGAAAGGTTGTAAAATAATATGTACCGGTTAGTATTACTACTGCTGTTTGTTCTTTCCTCAACATCTGCACAATTCCTCGCACCGATTGCCGAAAGATTAGAAAGCAAATTACAAAATGTTTTAAACGACGAAAAAATAAAAATTTGGGTTTATTTCAATGATAAAGGACCCGTCGATAAACAGCCGTTAATTCCAAATACTTTAATATCATCAAAAGCCATTGCACGACGAGCAAAGGTGTTGCCTCAAGATAAACTTGTAGATATAACCGACTTACCTGTGTACCAAAATTATATAGATGCGGTAGCAGAAAAAATATCGCAAGTCAGATACACATCGAAGTGGTTCAATGCCGTGAGCGGGTATGCGACTAAATTAGAAATAGAATCGATACGATATTTTCCGTTCATCAAAGAGATTGAGATTGTTGGCAACTACGGGTTGAACAAACCCGAACCTGTTGAAGTGGTACCTGAGTCGCCCTTGTTTAAAACTTTGGCCGACTCATTGAACTACGGAACTGCACGAAAACAAGTTGACCAGATAAATGTTATTCCACTTCACAATCGTGGAATTCGTGGAGAAGGAGTTTTGGTTGCTGTATTTGATAACGGTTTCCGGTTAATGTCTCACGAATCATTTGCAACGATGAATATTGTAGCTGGTTACGATTTTGTAGATAACGATCCAAACCCCGCTCCTCCGACAACTGCTCCGAGTTCTTATGGTGCTCACGGTGTTAATACACTATCGACGATTGGCGGATATAGAGCGGGACAATTGATTGGTCCAGCTTTTAAGGCAAGTTATATTTTGGGAAGAACAGAAAATGATGCGAGCGAAACTCCTATTGAAGAAGACAACTGGGTTCGCGCCATTGAATGGGCTGAAAGTTTGGGTGTTGATGTTGCAAGCACATCGTTAGGATATTTAACTTACGATGCACCACACACAAGCTGGACTTGGCAAAATATGAATGGCAATACAACTGTAATTACACGTGCAGCCGATCTTGCAGTAACGCGTGGGATTGTTGTTCTGAATTCAGCAGGTAACGAAGCATCACTTGGAACACCTAACACACTTGTCGCACCAGCCGATGGTTTTAATGTCATCGCTGTTGGTGCGGTTGATTCGTTTGGTGTTCGTACTTCTTTCAGTTCATACGGACCGAGTTTTGACGGACGGATCAAACCAGAAGTTATGGCAATGGGAAGTAGAGTTAAGGCTGCAAGTGCAACAAGTACAACAGGTTACGTGCGGGTTGATGGTACTTCATTTTCGTGTCCTCTTGCCGGTGGTGTAGCTGCTTTGATACTCTCGGCACATCCATCTCTCACACCAATGCAAGTTCGCGAAGCTATGATGCGTACCGCTTCCAGAACCAAAAATCCGGATAATTACTACGGCTACGGAATTCTGAATGCAACCGCCGCAGTCGATTATTTCAAACCGTATATAACTCATACTCCTATAAGTGGCATGCAACTCAATCCATCACAAACTATTATTGTTACAATAAATTCTGTAATAAATCTAAGAATTGATTCGTGCAGAGTTATGTATGGAACTAACGGCTCATTCACAAATTCAGCGTTGCTTCAACCGACAGGAAATCCTAACGAGTATTCTGCTTCAATTCCTGTATTTGATCCCGGAACGGTTGTAATGTATTATATCAAAGTACAAAATGTAGATAATGACGAAGTGAAATTACCTGCATCAGCTCCGACTGATTTTTATTCTTATACGATTGGTGGAACGACATTAACTCTAACAGCAAGCTCCGGGTGGAATTTATTATCAATCCCTCTCACAATTTCCGATTATCAATCATCTTCTGTTTTTACTAATGCGGTCTCGAAAATATATTCTTTCGATAAAGGATATGTAGAACAAACTACACTGCAAAATGGAAAAGGATATTGGGTAAAGTTTTCAGCACCTCAATCTGTAGTATTTACAGGTTTCCCGAAAAGTTCCGATACAATAAATGTCAGCACCGGTTGGAATTTGATTGGTGGAAATTCGACACCGTTTCCCATCAACAATATTTTACAATCACCGGCTAATAATGTTCAATCGAGTTATTACTTTTTCAACATCGACCATTATGAAACAAGCGACACACTTAAGCCGGCTATCGGTTATTGGGTTAAGGCGAGAGAGAATGGAAAGTTAATATTAAACGCAACTGGAAAGTACTAATTGCTAATTGTCAATTGCTAATTAACCATTGACCATTGACCACTCGTCCGCCGAAGCTTCAACGCAGGCGGATTGCCAATTGGCTATTGGTTTATAACCGATTTTTTAAGCCGGTGTTATACAACTCTGTAAACTTTTCTCTTATTTGGTCACGGACTTTTCGGTAAACTTGTAAAACCTCTTCGTCAGTTCCGATAGCATCTGCAGGGTCTTGAAAACCGATATGTAATTTATTTTTTACATCTCCTACAAAAACCGGACAACTTTCGCGGGCATTATCGCAAACAGTGATTACATAATCAAATGATTGATGAAG
>CAMTVZ010000159.1:0-15243 GCA_947085285.1 uncultured Ignavibacteriota bacterium | reverse complement strand
GTTGTTAATTAAAGTTGTAACTTCCTGACCGAGCAGATTGTAAACTTTCAAAGTTACAACCGACTGTTCTGCTAATGTGAATCTTATAGTAGTTGAGGGGTTAAACGGGTTGGGATAGTTTTGATGTAAATTGAACTGGTTAGGTAAATAGCCGTTTATGATTTCACCGGTTGAAGTAACTGTAAAAGTGTGTTCAGGGGCAAATTGTGAACCGGCATAACTGTTATCGATGGCTTGGACACTCCAGTAATAAGTGCCTGGAGGTAAATTTTTAAGTTCCCATTTTTTCATAAATATTTGATTTCCAAATTTCGGTGTTCGACGATACCCCGTTGATACATTTGCGATAGGAGATACGATTTCATGTCCGCCAGGCGTTCTCCCAACGCGAAGGTTATAAGTTAATGCATTACTGGCAGTTTGGTTGTCTGTTGAAGCATTCCAAGTCAGTCGGGATTTTCCTTGTGATGTAATAATTGAGAGATTGTTGGGAGTTGTAGGAGGTGTGTTTGATGAAGATAAATTATTTTTATAAATTTTTGTAACAGGGTAATAAGGTCCTAAATAATGAAAATATGGTCTAGATACAGTTCCTCCTGTCATGAGCAAATCTAGTTTTCCATCTTCGTTATAGTCACCCCACGCTAGCGATCCGAACCAAGTACCGGTAATATTGGCATTTATATCCACAAATATTCCTGAGTCATTGCGGTAAATTTTTGTTGTTGGATTTGTTCCATACGAAAAATCTTCTGCACCTGAGACTGCCAGGTCTAAGTCGCCATCATTGTCATAATCGCCCCAAGCTAGAGCGCTGATAGCCATAGGTTTTAATGGAGCATTAATATCAATAAAACTTATTCCAGCATTATTTCGATAAATCTTTGTAACTGGCTGGCCAAAGGAAATGCCGCTTAAAGCGATATCTAAATATCCATCGTTATTATAGTCGCCCCAAGCAACTGCACTACTGTTGACAGCTTGTAATTGAGCGTATGTATCTATAAACGTTAGATTGCCGTTTTGTAATTCATTGCGATAGAGTCGGGTGATTGTACTATAATGACCGTATCCGGTTAATAGAATGTCTAGATCCCCATCGTTATCGTAATCACCTGCGGCGATAGAACTTCCCCATACGCCGGGCAAGGCTGCATTAATATCAACAAAATAGTTATCGGTGTTTTTGTAAATTTTTGTGTAAAAAGTTGAACCGTTGTCTGGCGATCCGCTTATCAGTAAATCTAAAAGACCATCATTATCGAAATCAGCCCCAATTACTGATCCGCCACATAATCCCATTAATGGTGCATTAATGTCTATTAAGTATCCACTTTCATTTCGATAAATCTTAGTAACATTATTGAAACCAGTTGTATCAACCCTTCCTGCTATTGCCAAATCAAAATCCCCATCATTGTCATAATCACCCCACGCAACTCCTCTTTCAGTCCAGAGTTGTATTAAAGGTGCTTCAATATCAGTAAAGTGGCCAAGGTTATTTCTATAAATCTTTGTTAAAAAATCTTTTGAATCTGTAAGTCCTGAAACAATAATGTCTAGATCACCATCATTATCATAGTCGAACCAGACGGCATCACCCGCCATTACGCCGGGAAATGGAGTAGTAACTTCTGTAAATGTGGTTGAGTCAATAAAAATTTTATTATTCTCTTTCCATACCGGAACACTTGTAGTTTTTAATTGCGATATATTCACATCAAGATCTTTATAAGGCATCCAGCCGGTATTCAAATAATAAGTATGTTGTGAATAAATTGGAGAAAATAATAGGATTATGAAGAAACTAATATAAATCCATCTATTGACGAAATAATAATTCTTACTGCTCATAATAACACCTCCAAATTTGTTTTTAAAATATGGAACTTTTATTTTCGTGTATAATATTACAATAAACGATTATTTAATTAGCAACATTTTCTTCATCTCTTTATACCTGCCGTCATTCACATTAATTCTATAGAAATAAACTCCTGAGGGTAAATTATCTGCAAAGAAATCGATAGAATGCTCGCCTTCATATAATTCCACTCGATCCAGTAAGGTTGCTACTTCTTGTCCGAGCAAATTATACACTTTGAGTGTTACAACCGCATCATCAGGAATCGAGAATTCTATCGTTGTGGATGGATTGAATGGATTAGGATAGTTTTGCTTTAACTGAAATTCTGATGGAATATCTTGGTGGTTTTGAATTTCGGGAATTATTCTAGTTACGTTCGTTGTATTACCGGGACGCAGAAAAGGTACCTCACCTAAAGATTTATATCCAAGGAATACTGTTCGAGAAGCAAAACTTGCGTGTTGAATTGGTCCGGAAAATGCCGAATTTATACTTCTTATAACATCGTAAAGATTCTGAATATTGCCAACTTTATTAGTTAATGCTTCATCTGCCATTAATGCAATTTGGGATAAGCTTTTATCGTGCAGTAGTGTGTCTTCAGGATTATAATATTTTAAGTAACCAAAACCGAATGGTGTTTTCTCTAAAGCACTAGCAACAATGCCAAGTTTTAATGCAACAACTTCGGCAAAGAGTTTATTGTTGTGTTTGCTTGGTGGTAATGATTTATGTTCATTTACAAACGGTTTGTCATCATTGAGATAATCGAAGTAACTTGGTCCAGAAGTATGTAAACCTGAACCATCTCTTAATGATTTTATTACATCGTTTGGTTTTTTCATTCGTACCCAACCACCAATATTTTTTTGAGTAAGAATTTTGCCAACTAGTAATCCACGGGTTTCCTCAAAACCACCCTCGCTAAAAATTTCCTCGATCATGTTTATATAATTTGGTGCTGGGAATTCCAGATATTGCGTTGTTGGTTGCAAATTCACAGCAGGATTAGGAATTGGTTCCTTACTACCAAACCAATATTTTTTAATCTGTTGAAACTTGGGCTTTACGCAAAAACCACTGACGACTACAGTATCACCCGGATTAACTAATCCGTTTGTAAATTTATATTTCTTTTTTGTTAACTGTGTAGCAGTTTCAAATTTATTATTTTCAATACCACGTAAAAAATTTACATCTGCTTTGAATTGTATATGTAATTCAGATACGGGGTCTGTGCCTTTATGTATCAGAGTAAATTTCCAGTAACTGGAAATTGGTTTACGTTTAATGGCTTTCGGAATTTTACCATCTTTAAGGGCAACTATAGAATCTGGTAGAAAGCTAAAAAACTTTGAAGTATCACTAATTGCGGCAGGTGGTTGAATAGTAAAAGTTTTTTCTTCGGCGAAAGGAGAACCCGTAAAACCGTTATCTACGCTTTGAACGCTCCAATAATATGTGCCTGGGGGTAAGTTTTTAACAAACTTATTTTTTACGAAAGTTTGGTTACCAAATTTAGGCAATCTTCGGAAACCCGTATTTATATTTGAAACAGGGCTTACTATTTCCTGCCCTCCAGGTGTTTTTCCAATGCGTATATTATATGTCAACGCTTTACTTGGAGTTTGGGAATCGTTAGATGCTTTCCACTGCAATGTTAACTTACCTGATCTGACATCGACTGATAAATTTTGTGGGACATCGGGTGGGGTATTCAGAGAATTAGAGTTATTCTTATAAATTTTTGTAATAGGATAGTAAGGCCCCGGATAATTTACATAGGGCCTTTCGACCGTGCCGCCTGTAATAAGTAAGTCTAATTTGCCATCTTTATCGTAATCACCCCAGGCAAGCGATCCAAACCAAGTTCCAATAATATCGGCATTTAGGTCTTCGAAAGATCCTTTATTGTTGCGATAAATTTTTGTTGTAGGATTTGTAGCATACCACCAATCTTCACAACCAGATACAGCTAAGTCAAGATCCCCATCGTTATCATAGTCGCCCCAAGCTAAAGCACTTGTTGACATAGGTTTCAATGCAGCATTTATGGGGGTAAAACTATTTCCACTATTATTTCTATAAATTTTTGTTATCGGATTACCATGTGAAACGCCGCTCAAAGCGATATCAAGATATCCATCATTGTTATAGTCGCCCCAGGCAACCGCGCTACTATTTACATCTATTAGCGAAACATTAGTTTCTACAAAATTTATAGTACCATCAAAAAGATCATTTCGATACAGACGGGATATCGTACTATAATGGCCATAACCAGTTAGCAAAAGATCCAAATCACCATCGTTATCAAAATCTCCAAAAGCAATCGAGCTACCCCACACTCCTGGTAAATCTACATTAATATCAACAAAACCTTCTAAAGTGTTCAAATAAATTTTTGTAAAAAAACTATAACCATTATCTGTTGAGCCGCTGCTAAGTAAATCTAACCGACCATCATTATCGACATCAGCCCAGAGAAGAGAACCACCGTTTAATCCCAGAAGATTGGCATTGACGTCAACAAAGCTACCTCCATCGTTACGATATATTTTGGTAACATTATCTAATGCAGTTATATTCAATCTACCTTGTATCGCCAAATCGAAATCACCATCGTTGTCATAGTCGCCCCAAGCAATTCCCTTTTCACTTACTAATTGAACAATCGGTGCTTCAATATCTATGAATGTCCCATTATCATTTCTGAATATCTTTGTGATGCCGAAAGCTGAATCAGTGAGTCCCGAAAGTGTTATATCCAGATCGCTGTCGTTATCGTAATCGAACCAAATTGCATCACCAGCTATAACTCCAGGAAAATCAAGTGGTATTTCAGTGAAAGTGGTAGAGTCGAGTTGAATGCTTTTGCTTGTTCCTAAATATCTAGTGTTATTCGGTTTATGTATAGGATGAGAATTAATTGTGGGAGATGATTGATAAAGAATTGGCCAGCCTGTATGCTTTCTATCTTGCGTTTGCGAAAAAGTAAGATGAGTAAACAGAGAAATAAAAAGTAAATAACTACAATATTTCATGGCGGATAAAAACACTTTTGCTATCATACCTACTCCTTAGTTTTGTTGTTGTGCTATTGTTTTTTTCGCTAAAACCTGTAGTTAATATAAATTGAAATTTTTAAAAAAGCAATAGATAAAATTATATCTCAAAAAAATGGAAAAATATGGCAAATTTTAATGAATTTTAGGTAAGAAAACTAAGATGTTAATGAATTAAATGTAATTGGGTGCAGAAAATATTTATATTACGGATAATGTTAAGCTCAATCTAAATTTTCTGAAATAATTTCTGGACTTGATTTGTGAAGGATTGTTTTGAAAACTCATAAAATCTTTTTCGAGCATTATTTTGTATGTTTGTCGTATCCATTTTGATTTGAATAATTTGAAGTGTTTGTGATATTAGTTCTTCTAAACTATTCCACAGAAATCCACTAACACCGTGGTGAACAATTTCCTTCTGTCCCCCTTTGTTGATGACAATAGGGATACAACCAGCTGACATTGCTTCTACAGTTGTCATCCCAAAATGTTCAACTCGTTCGGGGTGAATATAATCATCGACTTCAAATCCTGCAGCGTGCCAAAATATTTTGGCCTTATTGTACCATATTTTTAATTCATCATAAGGGAGGTTTGTATGAAAATAAATTGGTAATCCTTCCGCTTTTCTTAGAAGTAAATTGAAATAATCATGAGACTTTTTATCTTTTAATAGAGAGCCGATTATATGATATTCCCAATTATGTTTCTCGACATCACACAATTTCCGGAATGCATCAATCAATACGTCATAACGTTTGTCGTTATAGAGTCCGGAAAATATTCTTCCAACACTTATAATAATATTCTCTTTCTGAATTGTATCATTATAAAAATCATCAATTGGGGGATGGAGGACTTCGCTGTCGAGATGATAATTTGATTTCAGGATGTTGTGGACAAAATATGCATTTGTTATAACAAGATCATCATTCTTACATTCATTTAATAACCTTATTCTATAATAATCTTTCATTCCTTCTTTTATTTTGAGAGAGAGAAATTTTTTGATAATTGTTGTCGCATGAATTTTTCCGTATGGGATTTGAAGTAGTTGTATTCTTTTATCTGAATAGGATTTAATATATCTGAAATTTGATAAGCATATAAAAATATCGCATCCTATTGTCATTCTGCTTAATTCAGAAATGTTTCTGAGATTAATAAAATCTACTTTGGATAGATCTACTTTAAAATAATTTTCTAATTGTTTTTTGGAAACCGATTGACTGGATGTAATGATAGATACTAAATTATCTTTGGATAGAACTTCAGCAAGCGTTGTGAAGTACTTTTCGCCGCCGCCGTAATTATGCAAATACGGAGAATATAGAAAAATCTTTTTCATTTTATTTTAGTTAAACTTCCTTCACCATGAGTGCCCGTATATTTTCTTAATCCATCGTAAATGCCCATATATACTGCATAAGCTGCTTTTAAATTACGATGTTTAAAAATTAATCTTATAAACTGGCGTATATAAAATCCAATTAAATAAGGTAAATAAAAAATCCACTTAGAAAATTTACTATTCTTCGAAAGAAATAATATTTTATTTCGCATATTGAAATATAAATAAACAGGACTATCCCAAGATGATGTGCTTGATACCTTGTGGTAAATCATTGCTTTGGGTTGATATTTTATTGTATATCCGGCTTGTTTTGCTCTAAAACAAAAATCTACATCTTCAAGGTATGCAAAATAATCCGAGTCTAATATTCCAATCTTTTTGAAAACTTCCTGTTTGGTGAGCAAACAGCAACCTGTTACGTAATCGGTTTCACATTCGTTATCATACTGGCCGATATCTTTTTCTTTTATTCCGTAATGATAACCTTTGCTTGAATTCTTATTAAAATTACCACCAGCAAACCAAATCAAATCAGGGTTATCATAATAGAGAATCTTACTTCCCACAACTCCGATTTGAGGTTGACTTTTAATTGTGTCAAGGAGATGAGATAAAGCATCTGTTTTTACTATTGTATCGTTGTTCAATAATAAAATGTAATCATATTTTTTTTCCATCGAATAACGTATTCCGATATTATTTCCTTCGGAAAAGCCAAAATTAATTTGATTTGCAATTAAATGAATATTTGGAAATTTTCTCTTGAATATATCCACAGAGCTATCATTGGAACCATTGTCAACCAAGATTACATCAAAATTCTGGTAGGAACTCTCATACAACGATTCGATGCAGGCAACAGTATCATCTGCCTTTTTGTAGTTGACTAAGATGATAGCAAGCTCTTTTGACATAATCTATTTATGTATTTTGAAAATATATTGCATTGTTAAAAAATCGCTGAGACTGTGAAACAGTAATAAATTTAACAGTCTGGCTTTTTTGGATGCGACTATCCGTGGAATAATTTCAGTAATTTTTAATCCAGAATTATTAATCAATTCTTTCATCGAATTTAAAGAAAAAAATCTTAAGTGAGTACGGTCAAAAAACCCGTAGTCTTTGTATTCCCAGCCTCGAAAAATTAATTGCATTATTACTGTATAGTGTCGCATATTTGGAATGCTTAAAATAATAATGCCATTGTGTTTTAAAAAAGGTTTGAATTTTTTAAGAATTATTTCAGGTTCTAATAGATGTTCTAATATATCTGCGAATATTATACAATCAAATGTTTCATTGTTAAAAGAAAACTTAAAATTTTGTATATCGCACTCAATGACTTCATCAAGAACAAGGCGTGCTTCTATTGCTGCTTCATGTTCTTTTTCAACGCCAGTTATTTTACGGTTTGGAGCCAGTCGTTTAAGCTCGGCTCCTAACTTGCCGTTGCCACAACCTACATCTAAGATATTAATTGCAGCAGTATCGACTAACTTAATAATTTCTGGACGTTGATTATCGAAATAATGTTCATCAGCTAGTTTATTTTTCATATTTTTTATTGGTTTAAAAAATAAATTTTCAATCGCTTAATAACCAAACCAATATTTGTTAAAAACCGGTAAATGGCATGACTTAGGGCAAGTCTGATACCAATAGTTCCCATTTTGTATGCCTTCTGTAGAAAGTACTTTTTCGTAAATATTATAAAGAAGTCCACGAAAGCATAATAAAGATAATAACCCCAAAATTGATTAGGCATCGTATCAGTTATCTCTGCTTTTACAAAGCCGATAAGTTTTTTCCAATGATATTGAATATTATTATCTGTTTGATCGTGTATAATATCTAAATTAATCTGTTTGACATTTCCTTCAATCTGAGGTATCTCCCCGGAATGAACTATGTTTCCATAGATTGCTTTTTGTTTCCGAAAGAGACGTCGTTGATAATCAGGATACATTCCACCATAGCGAAGCCATATGCCAGGTTTAATATAGTTACGGCGAGAGAATTCAAAAGCATCCACGTCTTCCTGCATTATCAATCTTGGAATAGCATCTTGCAGTTCTGGTGAGAGAGTCTCATCAGCATCTATTGCAAAAACCCATTCGCTGTTTACTTTTGTTAGTGCATACTGACGTTGTTTCGCATAACCTTCGAACGGATGTACATAAATTTGATTTGTATATTCTTGGGCAATCTCGACAGTTCTATCCGAGCTGCCTCCGTCAATAACTATTATTTCATCAGCAATGTGTTTAATTGATTTGAGTGTTTTATGAATTCGCTTCTCTTCGTTCTGAGCCATGATATAAAAACTTAGTGTTGGCATAAATTACTTATCCAATCTTTTCCATAATACAAACAAAGCTCCAATCTTCCACGCATACTTCGAGTTTGATTATCTTCAAGCCACCAATTAATTCGACGAGATTTCGAAAACTTTCTGGAGTAAAAACATGATAATGTGTTGGGTCTAAACTTATGGTATCACAATAAGTATTGTCAGGTATTACGATGCCTATTATGCCTCCAATACGCACTACCCGTTTCCATTCTCTGAGGACCTTTATAGGATCAATATAATGTTCGAGATTGTGCCGAGCTACGACATAGTCTAAATCCCCATCTTTAAACATTTCAAGATTCTCGCCGGATGTATTAACGTCTGCTACAGATCGTTGTCCTTTTTGATTGCCAAATTTCCACAGCATTCCTTTTGGCGTGATATCTACACCGATCGCATCAGGGTGAGTTTTGTTGCTCCCACATCCAACATCGATACCTTTACCCGTACAATAATTCATCAAAACATACATTTCTTTGGGTATTACCTTTCCGCTATCAATTGTGTAGTTACATCTGTCAATATGTTGATTCAATAATATCCGTTTTATCCTTCTTAAAGTCTTAAATGATTTATTTTTAAAGAAAGTCTCATCTAAAATAGATCCTGCAATTAAGGCATCGTATGCGAGTTTAAAAGATTCGTATGATTTTTCAATTGTAAATTTCGCTTTCACAAATTTTAGTGCATTTTCACCGATGTTTCGGCAATGCGGTAAGTTATCGACTAATTTATCAAGCAATGATGCAAGGGTTGAGCTTGAATCTATTAGAAAACCATTATAATTATTTACGATCAGGCTTTCAGGTCCTGGAGCATTTTTTTTTCCGATTATCGCAAGTCCAGTTGCCATCGCTTCTATAAATACCTTTCCAAAAGCTTCGTCGGGTCTCAGGTTAACAAACAGATCAGCCTGGTGGTAATAATGGACAAGTTTAGAATGTGAAACGTAACCTTCGTAAGAATATCTGATACTGTTACTAGTAAGTAGTTCTTTCAATTTTTTTAAGTATCTTTGCTCGTGGTCAGCTTCTTCTCCTACAATAGTAAAGAAAATTTTATCCCGTAGTCTTGCCTCTGCTATCCCATTAATGATATCTTCAATCTTTTTCTCCGGGGAAATACGCCCGCAGTATAAGAGATGTAAATCAGGTTTTAATTTTCGTTCTGCAGGGTAAAAAAGTTTTGGATCAAATCCAAATGTGAAAATAAAAATAGGCCGATCAATTTCTTTTTTGTAATTATTTTTAATAACGAGTGAGTTAGTCAAAAAAGCATCGACGATACGATTCCTATAAAACCGTAGTAAAAATTTAGGTATTTTACTATCGTAAGGTTTTTTATCGTTATGAAAGAACATGACAACACGTGCTCCTATAATTTTTGAATAAAATGCCAAAAATATATCTGAATAACTTTCATTGTTGAACAGAATGATTGATGATTTTCGAATTTGACTCAAGGTTCGTATGAATACTCGAATAGGATTTTTTTTCAGGAAAATAAAAGTGGTTTCGTCTTTTATTCTTATTATTTCTTGTTTGTCTAGTTTATCTTTTGGGATAGTAAAAATCTGAGTTGTTCTTAAATCGTTCTGTTTACCATACTGATTGAAGGAATACCATAAGCTGTCAGAATTATCAAGAAATTCATCTAAACCCTTCTTAGGAAGGGCAACATTAAACAGAGATAAGGATAGAATATTTTTTTTTAACATTTTCTTAATTAATAATCCATTTAATAATAAGTTTTTTTTTAGTTTCGTCTACTTTTTTAAATATTGTGTTAATTAGTATTTCAATATCGGAGCTACTCCAGACCTTCATAAATATTGTAATTATTGGATAAAGAATAATTGAAATTAGGATTACCAGAAATACTGGCAAATCTTGTATTAGAAACACGATCGCACCTATTGTCAAACCGCTTATGATAATTCGCCAGTAATTTGCTAATATCAACGATCTCCCAATCATTTTTTTTAGTTGATGAAGTATCATCAAAAAGACAAATAACTCAGTTAATAAAGTTATTGCTGATGCTGCAAAATAACTATATTTGGGTATAAAGAAAACATTTAGTCCAATATTTATCGTAGCAGCACTCAATAAAATCATGAGCCAAGTTCTTTGCCTATTCATTGCGTTCAGAGTAGTGCTAAGGACTGTATTTAAAAATATTATCATCACTGCCCAAACGAGGATAGCTAATGCAGTTGAAGCGGGTTCATAATTTGGTCCGAAGAGAAATAAAATGATCTTTTTTGATAAAATAGTTCCGCATATCGCGATGGGTAATCCTATAGTGAACATAATTTTCAGACTAAAATGGTATACTCGTTTCATTTTTTCAAAAGATTCAACAAAAAGACGAGAAATTACAGGGTTAATAGAACCCATTATGGCGAACGGAATTATTAGCGTTCCTTCTAAAATCCTATAAGCTGAATTATAGTAACCAACAGCATCTTCAGTACTCAATTTTGAAAGTAGTATTGAATCAACATAAAAATACAAGCCGATAGCTATCGACGAAAGACCGAATGGCCATGCTTCACGTAATTGTTCACGAATAAATTCAGAATCCCAAGCAAGCTTTGGCTTGATTGATATTTTTCTAATTAAGAAATAACCGAATAGATTAGTAAAAAATCCAGTAGCTAATGAACATAATATAAACAAATGTAGATCTTGATATACACTAAGTACAATAAATCCTACAGAAATAAAGAGAAATTTTTGAGTTACTTTAATATAGGCTTCATATTTTCTCATCTCAAAAGCGTTAAAAAAAGCCATGTGGAAATCATCAACTGAATTGAAGAAATATTGGATTGCGATGAGAGCAAATAAAATATTTAATGATTTAGAATATCCCATCAGGTAGGTAGTAATGATAATTAGAGAATATCCGCCAATGCCTAGAAAAAGTTTTACTGCAAGGAGATTATGATAATATTTCTTCGCATCCTGGCGATTGCGTGAAACCTCTCGTACAATTAAAGACCTTAGCCCCCCATCATACAATACTGCAAATATTAATACAAAATTAACAGCTAAAGAATAATATCCAAATTCCACAACACCCAATTTACGAGCTGCATAGATAGTAAAAATAAATGATAAAAAACGCACTAATGATTCAGAGATCATAATGGTTACACTATTTTTTAAAATCCGTTCGGCAGTCTCAGCCATAGCTATTACCTGTATTCACAACGGTCAGATTTAAAATAAATGTATTATTTTCACACATAACATTGTAAGTGAGTATTTAACTTAACGTAACTTCGAATTGTATTATATACCATCCCCCCCGGTATCGTTATCCAATTATACCACTTCGCATATCTAACCATAATTCTCAATTGACTCTTCAGCTTATTCCAATTCTTAAACCAAGAAAGATGTCCACCGGTGCTGACAGAGAGCTTGTGCCAGATTTTTGCTTTCGGTTCGTACAAAATTCTATAACCTGCACGCGAAGCTCTTATGCACCAATCGACATCTTCACCGTAAATATAATAAGCAGTATCAAGAATTCCAATTTTTTCCACCACTTCTCGCTTTACTAATATACAACAACCCGAAACAAAGTCGGTTGCTGTTGTTTGATCGTGCTGTCTGTTATCAATTTCCCGAACGCCGATGTGCGAAATCCAGCCCTTCCACCATTCGATTTTTCCGCCGGCATACCAAATTCGGTTCGGATCGCCGTGATAATACATTTTAGGTCCGACAATTCCGGCATTGTTATTTGTTACTGCCGTGTTTACTAATTCATCTAAAAAATTTTCAGCTACCGTTGTATCGTTGTTTAATAGTAGAATGTAATCGGCACCTTTACTTAATGCGTACTCAATTCCAACATTGTTTCCACCAGCAAAACGCAAGTTAGTCGGGTTAAATATATACTCAATATCGGAAAATTGTTTTTGTACTTCTACTTGCGTCCCGTCTGACGAGGCGTTATCGACCACCAATATTTTATAATTTGTATATGTAATTTTTTTCAAAGAGCTTAAACATTCAACGGTATCTTTCTTACCGTTCCAGGTTAAAACTATGATGTAAACTAATGGACTAGTCATTGACCGATTGTCATGTGCTCTTTGTTCTTGGTTCTTTGGACTTTGTATCTTTAAATTCATTATTGGATATTCAGCGTTCGATATTCAAAAGAGATGTTTCGTCAAAGTTTTTCTAATATTATGTTTACAATTCTTTCAGCAGTTTTCCCATCACCGTATGGATTTGCTTTTGTTGACATCTCTAAGTAAGCTGATTTATCGGACAATAACTTTTGAGCTTGTTGAATAATTATTTCTTTGTCGGTACCTACGAGTTTAGCCGTTCCGACTTCGATTGCCTCGGGGCGTTCGGTTGTTTTGCGTAAAACGAGTACAGGTTTGCCCAACGAAGGGGCTTCTTCTTGTACGCCGCCCGAGTCGGTCATAATTAAGTAGCATTTATTCATCAGTTGGACAAAAGGTCTGTAATCCAACGGCTCAATTAGATGAATGCGCTCAGTTCCATTCAGTATTTCGTTAGCCATCTTTTGTACATTTGGATTTGGATGAACAGGGTAAATTAATTCAACATCAGAAATTGTTTCGACTAAATGTCGGCAAGCCAAAAAAGTTTGACGCATCGGTTCGCCGAAGTTTTCACGCCGATGTGAGGTTAGTAATATTACTTTGCGGTTTTTGTAATCAATTTCATTCAATAATTTATCTTCAAATTGAAAATTAGGATCGACGATCATCAATAATGCGTCGATAACTGTATTGCCTGTTACGTAAATTTTAGATTCCTCAACTCCTTCGTTGAGTAAATTTTTCTTCGACCATTCTGTTGGTGCGAAGTGAAAATCAGCCAGGCGTGTTGTAAGCTGCCGGTTTATTTCTTCTGGAAAGGGATTGTATTTGTTCCAAGTTCTTAAGCCAGCTTCTACGTGACCAACCGGTATTTTCAGGTAAAAAGCCGCAAGACTTGTTGCGAACGTAGTTGTAGTATCGCCTTGCACTAAAATTATATCGGGCTTTTCTTTCATTAAAATCGGTTTCATTTCGTTGATGACACTTGAGGTTATATAAAACAAATCCTGATTTGCCTGCATAATGTCCAGATCGTAATCCGGCTCGATTCCAAATACTTCTAATTTCTGATCGAGCATTTCACGGTGTTGTGCCGTTACGATTGTGATAAAATCTAATTTTCGCTTTTCACATTCTTTTACAATCGGAGCCATCTTAATGGCTTCGGGTCGTGTGCCAAATACTATTGCAATTTTCATAAATCTCGTCTAATTAATTTTTAAATGCCAAAGTTTATTTTATATAGAACTGCAGGTGGATAAATTACTTGGACAACTGGTTGAAATTGCTTAGGAGCATTCCGAGGGTCCAAAAGAAAACTGAATTGAGGTCTCATGCCGGCTTCAATCCCGCTAAAAAATAAATAATCGGCTCTGGTGCTTTTACATTTTTCTATTAGCTGATCGATATTAAAGACATATGGAAACGGTTCAAATTTCATGTTTAAATAATAAGCAATATGGGGTTTTCTTGCGATGATGATTTTTCCGGTTCCTGAATTTGCTGGATCATTGAAGAAAGAATTTCGCACATCTAAAATTTCGACGGGTCCGGATGAGATGTCGTATTTTACTTGGTTAATTGATGAGTAGGCAGTGTAAAAAAACACAATCAAAATTATTATATGTTTTATTCCAAATTGTGGAAAACCAAGCGAGGGTATTTTTTCCCAAATAAAAAATATCGATACAAGTAAAAAATACGTTGGTGCAAGGTATAGAGAAAATCGTTCACCGTAAAAAACAATAGTTAGGATTGCAAAGAAAGCGCCACTAAATATGAAAAAAAATAATTGTTTTCGATTAGGTTTTTTAAAAAATAGGATTACAATTCCTCCTAATGCGAAAATTCCTAACGGTAAACCAATCAAGAGAGAAATATCTTTCCAAAAATGGTCTACAAAGTTAGTAGCTACGCGCGTGAAGAAAGTTACTGGGTCGGCAGATATTACATCCGATAAGGAGGAGAATTTTATCGCTACGGTATTCCAATATTCATCCCAACCGACCTTACCTCTACCAAACATTTCATAAGCGATATTTAAATAATTATTATTATAAAAAAAACTCCCTTTTTCTTGAAGGCAGTATAAACCCCAAGGTAAAATAAAAATGAATGAAGACATTACAAAACATGCCGCTGCTGCGATTCTTTTTTTCCAATCGACCATTTTATAGTTTAATAATAATAACCCAACGATAACTGCAGCGTATAAAGCGACTGCATTGTAGCGTGTTATGTAAGCATAACCTGTTATTGCGCCTGCGATAGCAATCTCCAACAAGTTTAATCTTTGATCTCTTAATAGAAAATATAGAACAAGTACCTGAAGAAAGTTAAAAAACATATCAGTGCCAGCTGAATAGGAATACTTGATAAATGTAAAATTAGTTACTAAAGCAAGAACTGTGATAAAAGCTAATTCTTTGCTAAAGTGGTTAGAAATAATTTTGTAGGTAAATAGTATAACCAATGCAGCGCTAACTATAGCAATGATCATTCCAG
>CAMTVZ010000158.1:0-3930 GCA_947085285.1 uncultured Ignavibacteriota bacterium | reverse complement strand
ATATATTGTTAAAAATATTAAATAAAATCCCTTTAGGGATGATATATAATGCTTTAATTTATTCTAAAATCAGAACAATTGAACCAATTTTCAATAGTAAACCTAGTTACTAAGTTGACGCATATGCGATAGCTATCGGGACAGAAAAACACGGATTTGACTGATATACACGGATTGTTATCAGTGTTAATCCGTTTCATCAGTGTTCATCTCCCAACGGGATGCTTCGCACGTGTTCTATTTTCTATTTTTCAGAAGTCTCGAATAATGAATATTGAATAATGAATATCGAATATTGAATCCGCTCCGCCTTATGATGAAGGCGGATAAATAATTAACAAATGTAAGGGGCTGCTTGTTATTAGAAATAAATAGTGAATAGTATGTTTATTATGTGAACAACTCCTTGGCAGCCTCTTACTATAATTAAATGGTATTTCAAGATCATATTATGGACTAATCCCGAAGTGATTAATATAATTCCTTGTCCGCCCGAATGCATGGGCGGGCAGATACGATATTCTTGTTCAGCTAATCTTGCTGATTGCCTGAACAACAATGAGTAACAATAATTAACTAATATTAAAATAATGAGGTGTAGAATGAAAAAGTTAATAGTATATGCTTTGTTTTCAATTTTGTTTGTTCAATTTAGTTTTGGACAAGGAGTCTTTAATAGTGCGGCTACAGGATTCTGGGATGTAGCCAGTTCTTGGACTCTAATTTCTGGCAGCGATGCCGATGGTATTCCAGATTCAGACGATGATGTTACAATTCTGAATGGCCATACAATAACACTACAAGCCTCAGCTAACGCAAAGAATGTTACAATAAACCAAGGGGCTACACTCAGAGGTCCTGCCACTGGTAGCACAATTTACTATTTACGCATATTCGGAACTGACCTGATAAACAATGGAACACTTGGTGGAACAATTCAAGGAACAAATTTAGGCTTTGAACCAGCTAACAGTGGTGGAACAGTTACTCTATCAGGTACTGGTTTATGCGAAATATCACAAGTTCGTGGTTATACAGGAGCCACGAATATGCAGATTATAATAGACCAGAATATGAAAATTAATCGAGCTTGGAACAGAGGTCTTGGCTTTACTGCTTACCAATCAACGCTTAGCATCGGAAATACACTTACGATAAATGCTGGAAAAACGGTAGAGCTCGATTCGACAGCTGATTTCCATCACGGCTCAACTGAAATTCCTCCAGCTGGTGGTAACACAACATACATCATTAATGGGACTCTGAAAACAAGTCCAGGTCAAAGATTTATTATTATCCCATTTAGTAGTGCAACAAGTGTTCTCACTATTAATGTGAATGGAGTAGTAGATTTAGGAGGAAGGGTTTTTGGTCAACGTGCTTCAGGTCAAACTACCGTAGGCACAGTTCACTTGAATATTAATGACGGTGGTGTAGTAAAGGTTAGCGGTAATCCCGCATCCCCAGAAGTCGATTTATCGGATGTGAACACAACCTTATATGGTACTGGTTACTTAGATATTGGTTCTTGGAGTCTTGTATTTAATTCAACAAATTATATTAAAACAACCGGCACAGGTGGTTTCAAACGAAATGTTGGATCTGCAAACGTAACATTCCCAATTGGAACATCGACTACCTATAATCCAATCGTAATAAGAAATACAGGCACTTTAGATAAATTTACAGCACGTGTAAAATCCACATTCGATAATCCACCAATTGACCCGAATAAAGTAGTTAATCGTCAGTGGACAATAGATGAAGAAGTTGCCGGTGGTAGTAATGCAACAATCTCGTTTCAATGGAATTTAACAGACGAAGCTTCGGACTTTAACCGAAATGTCGATTTATTGATATCGCGTTACACTGGTACTGCATGGTCTGCAAATGGTGCAAGCCTAAGTGGAACAAATCCATACATTGCAACCGCATCGGGATTTAATGAGTTTTCGAATTTTATTGTCGAAAGCCGATCAATTTCAATTTTTCAACTTAGTTCTTCAAATATTTCATTCGGAGCGGTCGAGGTTAATAAATCAAAAACCGACAGCATTTATATACGCAACAGAGGAACAGTTACGCTAAATGTTTCTTCAATAGTATCCGATAACTCTCTTTTCACCGTTAATCAGAGTAGTGCAACGATAACTGCTGGCGATAGCGCTAAAATTAAAATTACTTTTTCACCAACCGCAGGAGGAGCAGCGAGTGGAGCTATCACATTTATACACGATGGCGGTGCATCGCCTCATTTAGCTACTGTTTCAGGCACTGGGGTGTTTCCAGGTCCGGTATTCAGCGTTAGTCCATCAAGTTTAGCTTTTGGAACTGTGGCTATCGGAAGATCAAGATTGGATAGTGTGGTTGTAACTAATGGTGGGGGATCAAATCTTGTAATTGATTCGGTTCGAACTTTTAATGTTGCATTCACAGCTAATCCGAGCGATCAGATTATAATTCCACCTGCGGCGACAGGAAAAATTTATATAACATTTGCACCAATCGCTGAGGCATCGCTTAGCGGAAATGTAACTTTCTATAGTAATGCACCAACATCACCTAATCTTGTTGGAGTTAGTGGTACTGGTATGATTATGAAAACTGTTTTAAGTAATGGCACAAGTGGCGGTAGTTGGTCGAGCCCGAGTACCTGGCAAGGTGGAATTCTTCCCTCGGTTGTAGATAGTGTAGTTATTCTTAGTACCGATTCTGTGCATCTATTATCAGATGTTTCAATCGGTGGTTTAAATGTTCAAGCTGGTGGAAGGTTATTGTTATTAGATACTCTAAGGATTAATAATGGTACGGTAAGCGGGCGAATTATTGCTGCTGGACCTTCAAACTCAAGTGCAATAATTCCGAGGAGCACTTTGACATTTACGAATGGTTCGTTATATGGACATGCACTCGCTGGTGGAGCTATTCCAACTGCAATATGGGCTGATGGTTCAACTTGTAAAATAACTGGAATAACGAATGCTACAACAGGTCTCAATGCTGCACAATCCTTTTATAATTTAGAAGTCGATTGTCCACAGTGGTCGCAAAATTTAAACTTAGGCTGGAATAGTGGAACTATTACAATTAGAGGTGATATTATTGCAAGAAGCACCGGTTCTGGAAGATGGAATTGGTGTGCACCATTATCAGGAACTGCAGTAACAGTAAATATACTTGGTAATTTGATTGTAGATGGCAGTGCTTCAGCTGCAAATAATTTAGTTTCTGTAACATCAAATGGAACAAGCAATGGCAATACGACAATTGTAATAAATGTTTATGGTAATGTTGTTGTTACTGGAAATGCGGCAAATAATGTTTGGACAAATTTTAGTTTATCGAGAGGCAGCCAGAGTGGTTCGGGCACAACTACCTGGAACTTTTACGGTGATGTAAGTGTATCGAATGCCCAAATACAGAATTCGACTACTACTGGCTCAGGCGGCCTTGGTAAATTTGTTTTTGCAAAAAGCGGTGAGCAATCATTAACATTTACAAATCTTAATACTACTGCAGCTGCCATTAATATAGAAGTGTTAAGTGGTTCAACATTGAATATTGGCAGTAGCAATTTAACACCAAGCAATGGTTTCTTTATTTTAAATTCTGGTGCAGGTATAATTTCATCGCACGCAAATGGATTGAATGGAAACTTAACAAACACTGGAACAATATCACTAAGCCCTGAGGCAAATTACACATTCAACTGCACAGTTGCACAAATAACTGGTGCATTTTTACCCACGACTGTAAACAATTTAATAATAGATAATAGCGTCAATGTTACTGCATCAAACTCTGTTACAGTAAATGGAACCCTATCAGTTTTGAATGGTAATTTTATACTTGGTGGAAGAACAATTACATTAGGATCCTCAGGAATATTAAGTGAATCGGCTGGTAAAACTAGATCGGAAGAGCACACGT
>CAMTVZ010000157.1:0-3650 GCA_947085285.1 uncultured Ignavibacteriota bacterium | reverse complement strand
TCTCTTCGATACATCTTTTAAATGTTCATTTTCAGGATTTGTAATTTTTCCGTACATCACACGTTTGAACATCCACAAGATATACACTGCCGCTAGTATTACACCGGTTGCAGCTAAAATTGAAAACGCAGGTGTTCCTAAAAAGTTGGATTTAAAGGCGCCTATCAAAATTAAAAACTCACCTATAAAGCCGTTAAGCCCCGGCAAACCGATTGACGAAAGAGAGACGATCATAAACATTGTTGCAAATACAGGCATAACCTTCGAGATGCCGCCGTATTCAGAAATTAATCGTGTATGGCGGCGGTCGTATAACATTCCAACGATTATAAATAACGCACCTGTTGATAATCCGTGATTGACCATTTGGATTATTCCACCCTGAACTCCTTCTTCAGTTAATGCAAAAAGTCCGAGGACAACGAAACCTAAATGGCTGACCGAAGAATAAGCTACAAGTTTTTTAATATCGGGCTGAACCATCGCAACGAGAGCTCCGTAGATAATACCGATTACAGCTAAACCGGCAACATAAGGTAAAAATTCAAATGTAGCTTGTGGGAAGAAAGGTATGGCAAATCGGATTAAACCGTAAGTACCCATCTTCAACAGAACACCTGCAAGTATAACGCTGCCCGCTGTGGGGGCTTCGACATGTGCATCGGGAAGCCAGGTGTGGAACGGAAACATCGGAACTTTGATTGCGAAGCTCAAACCAAATGCAAGGAACATCCAGGTTTGAATTGCAAGAGGAATTGTTGGGGCGATATTAAATAATTCAAGAACATCGGTTGTAAATTTTCCGCCGTTGAGTGTCGAAGCGTAATAGCCAAGCCATATAATAGCAACGAGCATCAGTAAACTACCGAACATTGTATAAATGAAAAATTTTATCGCAGCATAAATTCTATTCTCGCCTCCCCATATTCCGATTATGAAATACATAGGTATCAACATCGCTTCCCAGAATACATAGAAGAGAAACAAATCGAGTGAAACAAACACGCCCAACATTCCAACTTCTAAAAGCAACATCATCATTACATAATTTCGGATACTTTTAGTAATTGAATTCCAGGAGGAGAGCAAGGCTAAAGGAGTCAGAAAAGTTGTAAGCATAACGAGTAGCAGCGATATACCATCGACACCTACGTAATATGATATATTCAAACTCTCGACCCAAAGTATTTTGTAAACGAACTGCATATTCGGATTAGTGCCGTCGAATTTCAAAAACAGAATTACAGATAACACGAATGCAAGAAGACTGAATGCCATGCCTAATGTTTTAATCAGGTTAGCATTTTCGCGATTGATAAAGAATAATGCCAAGACTCCTAAAAGCGGTGTAAAGACAATTGCTGATAGAATATGTTCCATAAAATTTTTCTCTATTTCCTACCGGATAATTAAAATTCCAAGAATGATAATGATGCCCGCAACAAAATAAGCGGCGTAACTTTGTGTGAAACCGGCTTGCATTCGCCGAGTATATCCGCTTACGATGTTAACCAATTTTGCAGTTCCATTCACGGCACCGTCGATTAAGCCGACATCAAAAATTTTCCAAAGTAATTTATCGGAAGCTTTTACTGTCGGGGTTACAATTGTGGCGTCGTAAATTTCGTCCACAAAATATTTATTCCATAAAAGATTGTAAATGCCGCTGTATTTTTCGGAAAGCTTTTCAGCTATATCTTTTCGCTTCAGATAAATATGGCGAGCAAATAAAATTCCAGCTACTGCAATACCAACCGATAATATCATCAAAATATATTCTGTTGGAACCACCTCGTGATGACCGAGTGCAAGGATTGAATTTGATCGTTCAAATATTGGATCGAGGAAATGTTCAATTGCGTTACCACCTCCTAATGCTGGAGGAATTCCAATAAAACCACCAATCACAGAAAGAATAGCGAGAACGATTAACGGAATAGTCATAACTTTTGGTGCTTCGTGAGGTTGCATTCCTTTATCCCAACGAGGTGAACCTTCGAACGTTAAAATAGTTAATCGGAACATATAAAACGCCGTTAGTGCAGCACCGCCGGCTGCTAAAATCCAGAGGGGCCAATATCCTGCATCGAAAACCTTCCACAAGATTTCATCCTTACTAAAAAATCCAGATAGCGGAGGGATTCCCGAAATTGCTAATGCGGCAATTACAAAAGTTTTGTAAGTTGTTGGCATCACCGATTTGAGTCCACCCATTTTTTGTATATCTTCTTCATTATGCATTGCGTGAATAACTGCACCAGCACCTAAGAATAAGAGAGCTTTGAAAAATGCATGAGTTACAACGTGAAATAAGCCGGTTGCAAACGCACCAACACCTAAAGCAAGAAACATATAACCCAACTGGCTGATGGTTGAGTAAGCCAAAACTTTTTTAATTCCGTTTTGCACTAATCCAATACTCGCAGCAAGAATTGCAGTAAGTGCACCGATGATTGCAACAATCAGCATCACAGTTGGCGAGAGTGCAAAAAATATCGAGGCACGTGCAACCATATAAACGCCAGCAGTTACCATAGTAGCCGCGTGAATTAATGCACTAACCGGAGTTGGACCAGCCATCGCATCGGGCAGCCAGACGTAAAGCGGAATTTGCGCCGATTTACCGGTGGCGCCTACGAACAAGAGCAAAGCTATCCAAAAAATTGTAACATCGCCAACCGAGAAAGCTGCTGCACGTCCGAACACGGTTTCAAAATTCAAACTACCGAAAGTGATAAATATCAGGAACATAGCAATCAAAAAGCCGAAGTCGCCTACTCTGTTTACTACGAATGCTTTCATCGCAGCGTCGTTGGTTGTTCCCTTTTCAAATTTTTTATCATACCAAAATCCAATCAGTAAGTATGAACAAAGTCCGACCCCTTCCCACCCTAAAAACATTAAGAGGAAGTTATCGGCTAAAACTAAATTAAGCATCATAAAAATGAAGAGGTTCAGATATGCAAAAAATCGCCAGTATCCTTTATCGCCGTGCATGTAACCGATTGCGTAAACGTGAATCAAAAAACCGATACCGGTTACAACTAATGTCATTATAATAGAAAGTTGATCGACCTGATAAGCTGCGTTAATTGAGATTGAACCGACATTAATCCAGTTAAATATTTGTACAATGTGTGAGCGATTTTCGACTGGCGAAGAAAGCATCTGAAAAAAAATGGCTGAGGCAATTACGAAACTAATTCCGATAACTCCACTTCCGATTGTGCCTATTATTTTTTCGGACTTTATTTTAGAACCAAGAAGTCCGTTAATTAAAAATCCTAAGAAAGGAAATAAAACTACAAATCCTATATATTCGTGCATTACCATTTCATTATGTTTATTTCATCTATGTTAACTGTCATTTTATTTCTGAAGAGAGCAATGATAATTGCTAAACCCACGGCGGCTTCAGCGGCTGCAACTGCTAAGACAAAAAATACGAACATCTGCCCTGTTGCGCTTCCTAAATAAGCCGAGAATGCAACGAGCGTCAGGTTAACCGAGTTGAGCATAAGTTCGATACTCATAAAAACAATGATAGCATTGCGGCGTGCTAAAACTCCGACCACACCGATTGAAAAAAGGATTCCACTTAATGCGAGGTAATAATTCAGTGGTATCATAAATTATCCAATTCTCTTTTT
>CAMTVZ010000156.1:0-3798 GCA_947085285.1 uncultured Ignavibacteriota bacterium | reverse complement strand
GAAAAATATAAAATAGAACACGCCTGCGTGCGCTCCGTCGCTGAAGCTTTGGAGCGTAGGCGACCGAAACGCATAGTAGCACTAAGGCGTGCAGGCACGGATAAACACAGATGCAACAGATTAACACTGATAATAATCCGTGTATATCCGTCAAATCCGCGTTTATCTGTCCCGATAACTATCGGGATTTAAATGTTTTAATAATCACAGATTCAATTTTTCAGAAGTCTCTGATAACTAATCAAATTGATACTTGATAGGATCAGCGAAGCCGGCAAGTTTAAAACCACGCAATCGCAAGGCGCAGCTATCGCACACTCCGCAAGCGACATCATCGCGCTGGTAGCACGACCAGCTTAAATGCAGCGGAGCGTTCAACTCGATTCCCTTTTTCACGATATCTGATTTTTTCAGATGAATAATAGGTGTTTCGATAATAATCTTCGTTTCCGGTTTTGTGCCTAACTCAATTACTTTGTTAAAGGCTTCATAAAATTCTTCGCGGCAATCAGGATAGCCCGAAGAATCTTCTTCCACAGCACCAATAAAAATTTTACTGGCGCCAATTACTTCAGCCCAGCTTACAGCAATCGAGAGTATGTTTGCATTACGGAAAGGGACATAAGAGCTTGGAACTTCTTTCCGTTCCAAATTTGCCGTTTCAATCAGCATCTTTTCATCAGTTAAACTCGACCCTCCAACGATTTTTAAATGCTCAACATTCACAACCAGCCGCTTATTAACGTTATAAAAGTCGGCGATGTCTGTGAAAGCTTTCAGCTCGCGTTTTTCTGTACGCTGTCCGTAATTCAGGTGTAAAAAAGCTAAATTGTAATTTTGGTTTGCGATGGCCGCAGTTACGCAGCTATCCATTCCGCCGGAGACGAGGACCACCGCTAATTGTTTATCGTTGTTCGCCATTCGTTATTCGTTATTTGTTGGTCGAAAGTTATTAGTGCTAATTAGTGCAATTCGTGGCTTTTACTTCAGCCACTAATAACACGAATCTTCACTAATTCCCAAATCATCAATTCCATCATACTCCGCGCATTTCGGGAGACCAGATATATTTTTGCATTTGAATTTGAAACCGTACATCTAGCTTGTCTTCTAAAATCCATTCAGTCAAAACTTTCGGTTCTATTGCTCCATAAACAGACGACAACAACACTGTACATTTATCCACTAATCCATACTCTGTAATTTTTTTCTTTGTCCACTCATAATCGTTTCTGTCACCGATAACAAACTTCACCTCATCGTCTTTTTTAAGGTAGCGAATATTCTCCCAATAATTTTTCTTTTCCATTCGGCTGCTCGGACATTTAAAATCGATAATGCGTTTTACTCTTACATCCACATTTGAGATATCAATGCTTCCGCTTGTTTCAAGAAGCACTTCGTATTCTTCATCGCATAACTTTTTCATTAAAGGATACACATTTTCTTGTAGTAGCGGTTCGCCTCCTGTAATTTCAACTAAATTGCAATTGTATGATTTCACTTTCTGAAGAATTTCGTCAATCGTCATTTCGAGTCCTTCATCAAATGCGTAAGCTGTATCGCAATATGCGCAGCGCAAATTGCAGTAAGTCAACCTCACAAAAACGCACGGTCTTCCTGCATAAGTTGACTCGCCCTGTATGCTGAAAAAGATTTCGTTGATGATGAGAGAGTTTTTATGTTTATAATCGATTATCATTTATTCTGAAATAATATCTGAATAAGAGAGTTGAAAGGCAAATTTATAGTAGGTCGGATTGCAAATCCGACTTACTACTCTGGATTTTTGTCGGATTGCAAATCCGACTTACTACAATTTATTTTTATCTATCTCCCACATAATTCTCTCTGTCTCGGCAAGTGCCACAATCATTTTCTGATAATGCTCGATATCTGCATTTGTGAGTGTTCTGCCTTTACGGTCTTTGAGCCATTTTTGTGCGGGTTGGTAACCGCCGATGTAGAAGTTCCAGGCAGATTCGGGAACATTACCAAAATATTGCTCTTGGTTGATAAAGACATTCCCGTTTTTATAAGTTACTTTATCAACGGTATCTGAACCGGTAATTGGATAAGTGGTGATGAAATTATGGACTTTAGGCGATTCGAGGAGATGGAGTAAACGCAATTCAGCGCCAAGAGCAACTAACTTTTTAAAAATCTTAGCATCTTTCGGATAAGGGACACGCGGGAAATCAATTTTCAAAAACTCTTTGTATTTTTCGCGATAACTTGGCGAGTGAAGAACTGCATATATGTAATCAAAAATATCTTCAGGTGTAACTTTGCCAACAATCTTTTCTATCTCAGTAACTATTTCTTTTTTGAGGTTTGGAATTTTTGAGCCATCTTCGACGTAGAGATAAAGAGGGAAAACATAAGTTTGATCAGAGGCAGAATGAATTTCAACGATGTTTTTTGACAAAAATACACGATCAAATAAATTGCCTGCCTGAAAATTTCTACTAGTAAGCAAGGCCAGATTGGGGTTAAAGAGATTTGCCATTAAGGTCGCTCGTGAATCACCTCTTGGAATTATCTCATTAATACGATTGAGTGGGTAATATGTATACCTTGTATCAAAAGGTCGATATTGCACCAGCTTTATATTTTTGAAATCTCCTTCGTCAATAAATAATTTCTTTTTTTCATTTAGCTTCCAGTCCGATGTATCATTAAAATCATATTTGTCATATAAAGAACTATTATCAAGAGTATTCATATCTCTAATTAAGATCTCAACACTTTCTTTATTAAAATGATTTTTAACCAACAGATTATCTTTTCGAAATTTAATCCCACTACCGAATTTAATGAATAGATTGTCTAATTTAAAACCTTTAGTATATTCTTCTTCAAGATTAAAATCCTTTGGTACAAAAAAGTAATATGGATCACAGTAATCAAGCTTCTTCCATTTTATATTTTGAATATTACTATTTGTAAGAGTCTTGAATTTTTCTTCCCTCTCTCCATAAAGTTCGGCATGATAAACTTTTCCAAGTCCTTTTTTATCGCCAGATTTTCTTACAAAGATATTTATTGAAACACCTTGCATAATATCAAACACATTCACGTCTTTACCCCCATCCGGCGCTTTTTCTTTCTTCTTTGAATTGCCGTGAAGATCAAGTATGTAAATATCGTCAAAAGTTTCAAGCAAATGCTTTCTCATTTGGCGATGGATAATGCCGTCTATGAATGAATTGTTGGTAATCATCGCCACGATGCCACTCTTGTTTTTCTCTATAAAATGTTCTGCAAAACGAATAAATTTCACATAATCATCAGAAATAGCGTTTATATTTTGTTCTTTTAGTCCTGTTTTATATACTTCGATTAATTGCTGTATCCATTCTCCTTTATTAGAAGAACTAATACTATACGGCGGATTACCGATTACAACCATAATCGGTGTTTTGTTTTTTATTACCGATGCTTCTTTTGACTCATCTGCAATACTTTCAGCAAAACCAAAACCTGTGAACAAATCTGCTTTGGCAGCACCTTCTTCAAGAGAATTTGTAAGATAAATTCCCAACCGACGATTGAAATATTTAAATCCCGTTTCCTTAAACGCCATACTCAATTTCAAATGAGCAATAGTATATGGCGCCATCATAAGTTCAAAACCGTGTAATCGTGGCAGCAAATCGTTGTGCACATACGTGGTCCAGCGTCCCTTCTGACCATCCTTAAGTAACCGATCGTAGATTATTCTGATAGCCGCGCTGATGAATGTTCCCGTCCCGACAGCCGGATCAAGAATCTGGACGCGATGCAAACCTGTTGCAG
>CAMTVZ010000155.1:0-7855 GCA_947085285.1 uncultured Ignavibacteriota bacterium | reverse complement strand
TCTTAAGAACTGTGAAGGATCATCTTTAGTAAGAGTACGCACTAATTGGCCTGCTAAGTTGAATATTCTTATTGTTGCTTTCGCAGGTAATTTGTTGAATGTTACAAACCTAACAAACCGGTTTGTTTCGGCAGGATTGAAAGCATAATAAGGATTCGGATATACACCAACTTTTTCTGCATCGGCTTTGGCAAGTTCTAAGCTTTCTATTTTGCCTGGCGATTGCACATTAAATTTAACCTGATCAGTAAGAATATGACTTGCAAAAATCTTTATCGTGTCGCCATTTGACCATATTGGGGGGACGGCACTACCAGCTGGAAAAGCTGTTGTATTTGTAAGATCATAATTTCTGATACTTCTCAGCCATAAAACATAATGAGCATCGTGCCAACCTTGACCACCGTAAGGATTCGCTTGTGCGGCAGCTCCTAAGACGTTCCATTTATATTCGTCCTGATTCATTGCTGCATCGTACGGTTTGCCGAAGATTATTAATAATTCTCGGCCACCTTCACCTCCGCCAGGAGTTGGGACACCAGGCGAAGCACCATTTGTTGGGCCCCATCTACCATCCACCCAACCACCAGGGGTTGCGATATTATTTTCTGATATACCAACAGCTAACTGAATTGGCGTGGTAACACCGGCAGCTGGGTCATATCTGAAGACTCTAAACGGTACAGGTATAGTGTCGCAATAACCCCAGCTTGTTGTGGTGTATCTTGTCCGCCCATATGGAGGATCAATAAACCGTGCATCTGCTTTTGCATTTTGCCCAGCTCGCACATAACGATAAGCCATTCTTTGAGAAGGAGGAACAGTTTCATCAAACACGATAAATACGTTCCGGGCATCGGCAGCTTTTGCACGCGAAGTTGTTACACCACCGAATATTGCTGAACCACCTTCACCAACCCAGAAAGGTCCAGTAGCGCCAGTTAATGTTACATTCATACCGGTATGTACTCGTGCACTATCCCTTAACAACGAGCCGGCTGGACCGCGCACAAAATCGCGTGGTTCGTTCGGTGGACCCGACATTTCCCAGAATATTCCATCTATAATAGGATGTTCTAAATTATCGCCACCAACAGCTTCACCTAAATTCCAAAATGGTCCCCAAGATTTATTGTTTGCAAGATTTTTCAATGACCAAGTAAATTTACCTGCTTGTCCAGTTACAGGAGCAAATGTTATTTCATATTCGTTACCTGTAACCTGTTTTGGGTCGATCACTTTAGCTCTTATTTCACCGTCAGTGTAGGCGCCAGTGCTTCTAAACGGCAATACATTACCAAATTTACCTTCGTAACGTACACCTTGAGGTGATTGAGGTCGTACAGTATAAACTATCGGACTTGATTCCAAAGCGGTTGGTAAAAAGTCGGGTACTGTTGCCCGGCTGTATGCTGTAACTGCAAGATAATATTCCTGACCGTTATTGAGTTTATCGATGTCCAAAACATAATCACGATCAAACTTGAAGTATCTCACTATGCCACTATTTGTTCCGAACTGCACAGGTAGCATTAAAATTTCACCCGATTTTTTATCAAACTGTCGGTCCAAAATAACAGTTGGTGAAGTTAATAAGTCGTAAGTTGCCAATCGTTTTGCTTCAGACAAACTCGCAGATCGGCTGGGTAATTGATAAACATTATAACCTTCGAATACAAAAGCTCCAGGTTGACTGATAGTTTTCTCAGTTTTATTAACAGCTGATGTATCGCTACCCCACTCCAATATAACTTCGCCATCAAGTTCAGCAATTTTTACTGCTGGTGCAGGAGGAGCTGGTGTAACTTGAAATAGTGCGTCGTAAGTAGTTTGTACGAATTGTCCGTAAAATTTCATGACATTAATACTCGATAACCTATCAGCACCTAATCCAGCAACAGTTCCAACAACAACTTCTTGGGTGTCGCCAGGGGCAAGCGAGAATGGTCCAGTATTTAAAACAATACGACGATCACCAGGTGCTAATGAAAATGTAGTTCCTAAACCATCAATAAACCCAGTTCTTGCAACTGGATCACCATTTAGAGGAAATTTGGTTTCTGTAACTCCTGGTGGATGTGGATATAATCTCCAAGGGGCTGTAGAAGCGTCGGGGACAAAGCCTTGCAACATCCTCCACCAACGCAAACCACCTTCATAGCTGAAGGGGGGATCGCTGATACCACTGCCTGCCGAAAAATATGCAAACGAAGTCATCGGTAAGTTTTTCTTACCATATACTCGTTTCAAATTAAAAACACCAGAATCAGTTGGAGCACCTGGAACAAGAGGACCTTGTAAGAAATCGTATCCTACAGCTGGAGGTTGGAGTCCAAATTTTTTAAATTCAGCGTCAATTGCAGAACCGTTATAAACAAAACCTAAGTTATTAGGCTTTCCAGTAACTGGTGGGAAAAGATTCATATCAACACCGCAAAGGTCATCACCGTACGAACCTAAATCCGGGTCCGACCATTGAGCAAAAAACATACTATCGATATAGAAAGAACCTTTTTCATTCGTAGTAGTATTAATAATAACACCACCTTTATTGATGAATTTAATTTTCTTGAAATATAAATTTCCCATAGCATCGGTACGTTTATAACCCCACATAGTAATTTGTGCTTCGAGACCTAACGGCTCTGAACCAAATAAACCAGTGCTCGCACTCCGATCTAAATCGTTTATTACAGTCCAAACTACCTGATCGGCCGGCGAATTTGGATCTGCACCGGCAAGTCCCGGTTCATCGTAATTATAAGCTATTAAAGAATCGGTAGTAAAGATTGGTCCTTTTGTAGCATCATAATTAAAGGGTTTAGGTTTCTGGTAACCAGGAATTCCATTCCTTTCGATGTATGGTGCACCATAAGCAACGGGCCACTCGTCCCAGTCTTTTGCATATTGAGCAAAAACCTTATCAGTCTGTGATTTTGTCACACTGGAGATAGGGATTTCAAAAGTTTCGCTAGCATCACGCAACAGTTCTTGCATTTCCATCTGGGCATAATCGCGTCTGATTCTATAGATTCTAACATCTGGATCAGCTGGAGATTGAGCTACTGCTGTAGCACCCTGCCCGATAATTCGGCCGGCACGTGTACCGATGTTGTAAGTTTGACCGCCAACACGAATGAGTTGTGGTGTAGCTGGTTGAGTTAAGCCGGCATCTAAATAAGCTTTGCCAGCCCAAACAAAACCATCTTGATAGATAACCCATTTAGTGCCACGTGGATAATATGATCCGTTATCTCCTGTAGGTGAATGATTTTGCTGACCATCAGCTCGCATCCAAGTTGTGATATTATTAATATTCAGAATTTGGTAAAGTGGTTCACCTGTTGGTTTCATCAACGACTTATCTTTTTGGCGATTGTTTTTATCTGGAATAGCAGCGCCAATAACAGTAGAGGATAAAAAGCCGAAGACAACAACAAGTATAGTTAGTAATTTTAATTTTTTTATATTCATTTTTAGCAACTCCTTTTTAATTTTGAGTTATGTTTTTATATCTTAGTGTTCACAATTAAAATTCAAGTCGTACACCGAAACGAACCTGCCGAGGTGAATCGAACATATCGTTCCCAGTAGCCGTCATATAAGCCCAGCGATTTTTAGAATTAATGGCTTTATAGAAATCGGTGTAGTTAGGAATTTGATGGAATGGTGCAGCTAATGGATTGCCTAACCAACCATCGTCTTGTGCAGTTCCAGTTGTTGGATATACGTTTAAGATATTTTTTGTGTTGAGTAAATTCAGAACATTCACATAAAATTCAGCATCGAGTACACCAAGGTTCAACTTTTTACTTAAGCTCAAGTCGATATTATACACCCAAGGAGTTGTCGAACTGTTGATTGGTTCTGTCGGAAAACTTGCACGTGGATCGTTCAGCGGTTCCACACCTACGTCCCAAACGTTAGCCTGACCTAGTTCTTTTAACTCTTTAATTTTTGTGTATGAGTGTCCGCTATTGAACGAGAATATCACATTAACGCCCATTTGTTCTAAAATTGGCCCGCCATCGCCTTTATCAAATCTGTAATCGAGCAACAAGGAGCCTGAATGGGTTTGGTTGAAATCGAGTGGGTTAATAAAATTAGTTGGACGACCGATGTTCTGTTCGACAGCACCGAATGCTGAACGAGAGTTAGAGCCGGTGCCACGAGCATCGGAGAGGGTATAATTAAGTTTGGTAGCTAATCGGTTTGTACGACGCAACTCTAAAGTCATTTCTAAACCTTTTATCGTACCAAAGTCTTCGTTCAAATAAGCGGTGAACAGTTTTGAACCTGCTTCGTTTACATACGAACGGACTTGTAACTGGTCTTTTAAGTCTTTGTAGAATCCGCTAACAGTGAAAGCAAAATTATCGGATAAAGTTTGACGGATACCCATTTCGTATTGAGTAGTTCTTTCAGGGGTCATCAAGAAACCGACTGGAGTTAAGAAAGCGTTTCCACGAGTTATCGGGCTGACAGTGCGACTAAGGGTTGTGTTACCGATAAAAAGTTGATTCAGTGATGGCATTTGTGCGTATTTTCCATACATCGCATAAAACACCGTTACGTCAGTAACCGGGAACGAGAAACTAACGCGAGGTAATACTAAATTAAAAGGTTTAGCTTCCTCTAATTTCTCTTCATCGATAACATCTAAATCGGGGTTGAAATCGGGCTGCAATGGATCTTTGAATGTTTTATTCTTAGTATCAAAGTATTCGTATCTAAGTCCTAAATTCAGGATGATGTCCTTATATTCGAGTTTGTTTTGCACGTAAGCCGAAGCAAACAGAGGCTTTCGTGGTGCATCTAATCCTGAATTGATTTCGTTGCCATCAACGTCGTAACCGTAATGGTTGATAGTTCCTGCTTTAGATAAACGAACACGTCTTTCGTAATCACTGGCAAAAGTTCTAGGAGTTCTGCCGTCAGTACCATAGAGATATTCCATAGCGGCTTGAATATTGCCGACACTATAATTTCGGGCTATCCAGGAATCGAGTTTTGCACCGAATTTAAATTCCCAATTTGATGTTAATTGAGTTGTTAAGTCGCCCGAAAAACCAAAAGACCTTTGTTGGTTTTTAAAATAACTGTTATTGGGGGCGTTTTCGTGAGTCATTGTGAAACCATTAATGATACTATAAGGAAGTGGACCTGCATAAGGTCGTCTCCATCCGGTGTAACCCAACTCAGCGTTCTTTGTACTATCTGTGTAGAAAGTCCAATCATCTCCAAAGTCGGGGTCAACGCGGCGGAAGTAACGATTCTGATAAGAAAGTGCTACCTCGTAGAATGTTTTTGGATTCACAACGTGTGTAAATCTAAAATTGGTAAATCCTGTTGTGTTGTGGTCGATACGCGAGCGTTTGTTAAAATATCGAACCAGAGCAGTGGGCCAACGGTTGTCGAAAGGCGATTTATCGTATGTATAGCTTCCAGAGAGTTTAAATTTCATTGATTGTAACTCGTAATTCATGTTACCTTGAACTGAATAATTTTGCAACCAATTTCCTGGGATATAATTTTTCTTGAATTCAATTGGACCTGGTAAAGGGAAGCCCGCACCACGTGAATCGTTGATATCTGTAACCATATTATCAAAACGGAAAGGCTCAATTAAAAGTCTTCCCCTATTCCTGATAAAAAAGTGTTGACCAGCTAAGAAAAATTTTAAATTTTTAATCACAGGACCGCTTACAGTAGCCACCATATTTGTGTAACCAAAAGAGGATGAACCGAGATAGTCGGCACCTGGTTTTGCAAAATTATCTGTTTGAATGTCGAATGAGCCTTTGTATATACTTTGTCCAGTCCTAAGTGTAGTACGTGCAATACCCGAGTTTGCACCACCAAACTCAGCAGTGTAACCACCTGCTTGTAACTGTAATTCTTCAACTGCTTCTTGAATCACAGAAAATGTTTGAGTATTGGTGATAGGATTTGTAGTAGATGCCCCCTCAACAAAATATGCAACTTCACCTGCGCGACCACCACGAACATAGAGTTGATTATCTTGATCGACAACGCCAGCTTGCAAACTCAAAATATTATCAAGCCCACGGATGGGTAGATTTTTGATATCTTCCTGTGTTGTAACTCGAACGGTGTTGGTTGTGTTTCGTTGAATGAGTGGACGTTCGGCATAAATATCTACAGGTTCAACTTGCACAGCATCGCTTACAAGCTGGAAATCTTGTGTAGTAGTAACATTTGAAAGGACACGAACGTTTGAGATTGTAACTGTAGCATAACCGACGTAGGATGCCTTTATGCTATATGTTCCAGGCGGAACACTTAAAATAAAAAACTCACCATTGATATCGCTTGCTGCACCCATCATTGTGCCTTCTAAAGATACTGTTGCACCAATCAGGGGCTCACCGGTAGTTTTATCGGTGATGATACCACGTATCTTACCATCTTGTGCAGATGTAACTACTGATACTAGTAGAATAGTGAGAAATAAAGAAAGTAATTTTTTAATCATGATTTTAACCTCCTTATGTTAATTGATTGTTGAGTTAAAAACATCGTAAAATGTAATGTGAATTATTTAAACTAAATTTATTACAAAAAAACATATTATTGAATAATTATTAAAAGTTAATAGATAAAAAAGTAAATATGATAGATATACCTTTCTACTAACATCGTTGAAAATATAAGGAATTAAAACGTATATGTCAAGTGTTTTATTAAATAAAAACAATTTTTTTTTATTTTTACTCAAATAATCAGTTCAATTTGATAATCTTTCATCGTTGCTAAAAACATTCAAATTGTGGAAAATGTTTCACAAACCTGTCAAAATGGTTAATACAAGCCATTTATTATTTGATTTTGAATTTTTCCTAATATTTCGCCACTTCCTTTTCCCATTAATGCTGAATATGGTAGGAGCCCCTTACAAAAATTTCCCATCAGCATTTGGTAAGTTTTTATCTGTTTAGCAAGCTCGTTTTGAGTTAATTTATCGATTTTGTTTAGAATAATAAAATGCGGGATATTTAGAGTATTTAAATAATTGTTCATGATGATATCTGAATCCAGAGGCTTGCGTCTTGAATCTATTATTAATATTCCTAATTTTATGTTTCTTTCTGAATTAAAAAAACTATCAATCATTTTTTTCCATTGGTTTGCTTCTTTGCCCGAAACTTTCGCATAACCGTAACCGGGTAAATCAACAAAATAAAATTGATTGTTAACTAAATAATAATTTATTTGCCGTGTTTTACCTGGTTCGTTGCTTGTGCGAGCGATTTTCATTTTTAATAGCGAATTGATGATTGAGGATTTTCCAACGTTCGACCTACCTATAAAAACCACAAGAGGCTCTTCGATTTTTGGGAATGAATATATTTTATTCCCTTCGACAGCGGCAACAACATATTTTAATTCTGCTCGATTCACTATCCTAAAAACAAAGAGCACAAAGTTGCTGAACTTTGCGCTCTTATGTTATCTATCTGATATCTTTTATTCTGTTGTAGTTTGTGTAGTAGCTAATTTCTTTTCCGATTTTTTCCAACCTCGTTTAACAGTTTTAGTTTTTTCGGTTGGTTTGGTTGTTTCTTTACCTAATCCGTAATCTACGAGCTCAAGTAAACCCATCTGAGCGGCATCGCCTAAACGGTGGCCGAGTTTAACAATTCGAGTATAACCACCGGGGCGTGTAGCAACTTTTGGTGCAATATCGGTGAAGAGTTCTGTAACAACATCTCTATCTTTTATAAAGCGCGAGATTTCTCTTCTTGCATGTACATTTTTCGATGAGTCGGTACTTTGGTTGGCTATTGCATTTTTTGCTCGAGTAATTAATTTTTCGACATAAGGGCGAGCTTCT
>CAMTVZ010000154.1:0-4493 GCA_947085285.1 uncultured Ignavibacteriota bacterium | reverse complement strand
TTTAAACTGGTCGAGCGCCAAATCTGTTAATCCGTCTTTATATAAATTCACAGCAAGTGTGAACTCAGCACTTTCTTTCGTCTCTTGCGACACAGAATCGGCAAGTAGAACCAAATTCAAAATTATAAATACTATTTTTATTTTTTTCGTAATCATAAAAATGAATACTTAACTCTTCTTCAACAAACTTCCTATTTTTATATTATTATCAATTTCGTAATTTTTCACCCAACTCAAGTCTTCAATAAGCTTGTTAAAATTTTCAAAACTATCGTGTGTGTTTTCTAAAAAAGTTGACTTGAACACACTTTTCTGAGCATCGGAAAAATCACTCCAAATAAATTCCAAATCTTGCTTTATTTTTTCAACTTTGGCTTGATATTCTAAGAGTAACTTATCCTTATTTTCTGCATTTTCAGTCCGTTTAATTGATTTCAAAGCATTATGTAAAAATTTCGCTGTAAAAATAATATCACTAAACTCCAACTGCCGGCCATATTCAACTGAACAATCAAACATATCGCGAATAACATCCGGATAATGAAATTTCCTATTCGAAAAGGATTCAATCGTAAATAATAGTTTTTGATTTGAAGTAACCAAACTCACATTTTTTTCTTCTTAATATAATTCAACATTTGCCAATTTGCAAAAATCGAGAGGTCCCCGTTATGTGAAATATTCCATAATATTATTTGCTACAGATTCACCCACGATTTCAGCTAATTGTTCGTGTGAAGCAAATTTTACACCCTGCACCGAACCAAACGTCTCAAGTAATTCTTTCGCTTTCTTTTTACCGACCCCTTTTATCAAATCTAATTCAGTTTGTAACGTTCTTTTCGTTCTTAATTTTCTGTGATACGCTACAGCAAACCGATGCGCCTCATCTCGGATTCGCTGAAGAAGTTTCAAGCTCGACGAAGTTTTTGGTATCGACTGCGGTTCAGATAAATTCGGGAAATATATTTCCTCGAGACGTTTTGCCAAACCAATAACAGGAATATTTTGGAACGAAGCATTCGTATTGGGTTTACGAATTTCGATTTTATTAATTATCTCTACGGCACTCGACAGCTGTCCTTTCCCACCATCAACCATAATTAAATCGGGAAGTTTTTGCCTCTCCTCGATTAAACGTGAATACCTCCTTTGCACAACTTCGCGCATACTTGCATAATCGTCGGGACCGGTAACTGTCTGAATTTTATATCGTTTATATTCACTCTTTTTTGGTTTACCGTTTTCAAATACCACAAGCGATGCTGCTGTATCAGAACCTTGAATATTCGATATATCGAAACATTCGATCCTGTATGGCACGCTTGGAAGATGTAAATCTTTTTGAAGGAGCTCCAATATTTTAGGAACCTTCTCGCCCCGTTTCAACTTTTGAATTTTTAAATCATCGAGAAGGTATTTTGCATTCGCCCGACACATTGCAACAAGTTTAGCTTTGTCGCCAATTTTAGGAACTATGATTGAAACTTTTGATTGCCGTTTTTCAGAAAGCCATATTTCTATCGTTTCTCTCTCATCAATTTCACAAGGAAGAAATATTTCTTTGGGATAATAATCTGCTTCCAAATAATAAATTCGGAGAAACTGCGATATTATTTCAGCTTCAGTTTTTTCGGCGACACCACTCATGTAATAATGCTGCCTGCCGATTAATTTTCCGTCTCGGATTTTGAACACGACTCCACAAGCATCATCCTCTTCGACCGCAGCCGAGATAATATCCCTATCGAGTAAGTCGGTATCAATAATTTTTTGGCGGTCGCTGTAATTTTTCAAGCCACTAATCTTATCCCGAACTGCAGCGGCGGCTTCAAAATTCATAGCTTCAGCTTCGGCAAGCATTTGTTTTTCAAGATTGGATATTAAGCCGGATGTTTTGCCGCGTAATACTTGTGCTACCTCATTAATCATTGAATTATACTGGCTTTGACTTACAAGACCTTCGCAGGGTCCTTCGCATTTTTTAATGTGATAATCGAGGCATACACGTATCTTTTTTTTGCGTATAGTTTCGTCATCGATATGATAATTGCAGGAACGAACCTTGAACACATCGCGTATCATTTTTAAAGAGGCACGCATATTTTTCGCATCTGTAAATGGCCCGAAATATTTAGAGCCATCGTGGATAATTCGCCTCGTAACAAACACACGCGGGAATGGCTCGTTGGTTATAACAACATATGGATAACTTTTATCATCTTTCAAAAAAATATTATAACGAGGTTTGAATTGTTTAATAAGAGTAGCTTCAAGAATCAATGCTTCAACCTCCGAGTCGGTTACAATAATTTCTACATCGCCAACTTTCGATAACATTGTTTCGGTTTTAGCATCCAAACTTCGCGATTTGTGAAAATACTGCCTAACTCTGCTGCGTAAGTTTTTTGCTTTACCTACATATAATATTTTACCCTCGTCGTTTTTAAACTGATAAACCCCAGGTTTGTTAGGAATGTTGGAAAGTTTTTCATAAAATGAAATGATTTTTGAGTCAATTTTAAAAATTATCTTTGAATTATCATCCATCATCAATATTACATCACCAAATTCTTTTTACTCTATAAAGATCAAAAGTAGAATCGTGACTGACAATTACCATCTTTTCTGTTAGCCCTTGTGCAATTATCATCCTGTCAAAAGGGTCTCTATGATGAAAAGATAACTTTGATAATTTGGTTACATGATCGTATGTTATAGGTAGTATATCAAATCCGTTTTCTTCAATAATATTTATAATATTTTCAAATGGTTGCTTGACTATTAATTTTTCTAAACTAATCTTGATAGCCATTTCCCAAAGGCTTGCTATGCTGATATAACAATTGTTTGAGGAACTTTCTATCACACGCCTAGAATTTAAACTTAATGTTTTATCTCCATTTACAAACCAGATAAAGCAGTGAGTATCTAAAAGAATATTCATTTCATGTATTCCTCAAAATCTTTTAAAGGTTCATCAAAGTCGGGAGATGTAATAAAATATTTTTTATGACTACCAAATTTTGGCACCTTATTCTTTTTAGATTTTTTATTTTTAGTGCTTATAAAATCGATAAAATTAATAACCTCTTCTTGGAGTTTTGATGGCAAAGATGCTAACTTAATGTAAAATAAAGACATATTATTCATTATTTTTCCTTCTCAAATATACATTTAGATTATAAAGAATATTTTTAACATTCTCAAATATTATTTTTTCTGGCTCAATTCAATCAAAACTCCGTTTGTAGATTTTGGATGGATAAAAGCAATTAACTTTCCGCCGGCGCCGACTTTTGGTTTTTCATCTATCAAGCGGACACCCTCCTGTTTCAAACGCGATAGCTCTTTTTCAATATCATCAACTTCAAAGGAGAGATGATGAATACCTTCTCCGCGTTTCTCAAGAAATTTTGATATTGGAGAATCCGATGATGTCGGCTCTAATAATTCTATGTGTACCCCCGACACATCTAAAAAAGCAACCTTTACTTTTTGGTCTTCGACAGTTTCGAATTGAACATCGTCCTGATTAAAAAGTTTTTTAAAATTATCAACTGATTCTGTTAAATTTTTAACAGCGATGCCGATATGCGAAATATTTGTGAACATTGTTATATCCGTTTTTATTTTTTCTAAATATAGAAAAAGGGATTGAGAGGAGCAAAAGAGAGTTGGTATCTTAGATTTTTGAGTTTAGATTTTTGATTTATAGTTTAGATTGGTAATTGGGGCTTGTGGAATACAGGAATAAAATAATAGAACACGGAAATACGCGGATTTAACGGATATACACGGATTGTTATCTGTGTTAATCTGTTTCATCAGTGCGCATCCGTGTTCTATTGTTACTTCCACTTTTTGTCGATTTACAAAATCGACTTGCAATGTCAGGTAGTCGTTCGTAATTCCATCAATCCCTGCCCGCTATACTGAATCCTTTAAGGCGGACGGGCATTGATTCATTGACTCAATGATAAAATGATTCAATTTTCTCACATCCACAAATTTCTATCGAGTGTCCGGTATTGAATTGCCTCGCTCAGGTGTTCCGGTCGAATGTTTTCTGAACCTGCAAGGTCGGCAATTGTGCGTGCAACTTTTAATATTCTATCATACGCACGTGCGGATAATCCTAACTTTGTAATTGCCATTTTTAAAAGCTCTTCACCGTCCGAATTGATTTGGCAAAATTCCCTTATATCTTTCGATTGCATATCGGAATTTGCATACATACTTTTACTTCCTGCAAAACGTTTCATTTGAATTTTACGAGCCTCGATAACCCTATCCCGAATATCCGAAGATGATTCGCCAGAAGATTTACTTGACAAATCCTTATACTTAACTGCGGGAACTTCGATATGCAAATCGATTCTATCGAGCAGCGGACCGGATATTTTTGCCATATACTTTTGAATCTGCATTTGTGAGCAAGTGCATTCTTTCGCCGGATCGGTGTAGTAGCCACACGGGCAAGGATTCATAGA
>CAMTVZ010000153.1:0-5457 GCA_947085285.1 uncultured Ignavibacteriota bacterium | reverse complement strand
TGTGCATTAACCCACGACTTACCTGCCCGCCAAAGTCCGCAGGACGCAGGCGGGAGTCGTGGGTTAATGAGAAAATAAATTATTTCCTGAACCGTTTTAACGGTTTATCTAAACAAGCGATCAACTTGTGTAACTTAAAAATTCTCTAATGACAAATCTGGGTTTATTTTAGGAATAAAACATGAAAATCTCAACATTCAAATCAAACCTTAAAACAACCAAAGCTGATGCAGTAGCAGTCTTCATATACGAAGATAAAAAAATATTCGCCGAACAAATTTTGGAATTGAAGAAATTTCTGAGAACCGAAATCGAACGCTTAATTCAATACGAAGACTTCAAAGGTAAATCCGATACCTCAGTTTTCTTATACACCGATAAAAAAATTAACTCACCTCGGTTGATATTAATCGGCGTTGGAAAACAAGAAAAAACCACACTCGAAACATTCCGTAAAGCATCCGCAATTGCCGCTATCAAAGCAAAATCGCTTAAAGCGAAACACCTTGCCATTATGTTTCCCCTGCTACCCGGTGGGTTAAGCGAAACGGTTGAAGATATTGCTCAAGCGGTTGGTGAGGGTGCAATTCTTTCGCAATACAAATTCAATAAATACATTACAGCAAAAAAAGATGACCAAGTTAAAATTGCTGAGTTAACCATATTTGCCGATGATGAAACGAAGTCGAAATTAATTTCTAAAGGTGCCAAATTAGCAAGAATAGTATGTGATGGAGTGATACTGGCACGAAATCTTGCAAACGCTCCCGCTTCTGAAATTTACCCCGAAACTCTGGCTCGAGCCGCTAAAGAATCATCAGAAAAATATGGATTCAAGTGTTCAATTTGGAATGATAAGGAAATAAAGCAAGAAGGGTTTGGAGGTTTGATGGGTGTAAGTTCCGGCAGCACTCGTCCACCCCGCTTTATTATTTTGGACTATAATTCTGACAAAAAGGAACTCGATTCTATTGTGTTGGTAGGCAAAGGCATCACATTCGACTCGGGGGGAATTTCTATAAAACCCTCGGCAAATATGTCGGAGATGAAATTGGATATGAGCGGCGCTGCCGCTGTAATTGGTACAATCGAAGTTGCGGCACGTTTGAAATTACCTGTTCGGTTAATCGGACTGATACCGGCTACAGAGAACATGCCGAGCGGTTCGGCAATGAAACCGGGCGATATCATTACACATTACGGCGGCAAAACTTCGGAAGTGGATAACACCGATGCTGAAGGAAGATTGATACTCGCCGATGCACTTGCTTACGCTCATACATTTAAACCGAAATATGTAATTGACCTTGCAACACTTACAGGTGCTGTGGTTGTTGCACTTGGTCATCACGCAACCGCAGTTTTAGGAAATGATGAGGAGTTGATATCAAAGATCAAATCGGCGGGTGAAAAAACTTATGAACGGGTTTGGCAGCTGCCAATGTTCGACGAATATGAGAAGCAAATAAAAAGCGATATCGCCGATGTAAAAAATATCGGTAGCCGTGGCGCCGGCACCATTACCGCTGCAATGTTTTTGAAAAAATTCATCTCCGACAAAAACAAAAAAGAATACAAATGGGCACATCTCGATATCGCCGGCACTGCGATTATGGACGAAGGAAATGAATATATCCAAAAAGGAGGTTCGGGTGTTGGGGTGCGGCTGTTAGTTGAGTTTTTGAAAAATTCCATACATAGTTAGATGGAGCCCGCCAATTAAGACGAACTCCATCTCTTGTATATTTACTTCAGCAGTACAAATTTCTTAACTTGTTTCAAGGTTTTATCAGGTTCTGTCGAACCCACCGCATCAATCCGATAAAAATAGACACCACTCGATAATGTACTGCCATTCAGCTCTACCGATTTAAAACCAGGCTCTTCTATTTCATCTTTAAGTGTGGCTACCTCCTGACCTAAGATGTTGTAAACCTTCAGAGTTACTTTTGAGGCAATCGGTAAGTCATACTTTATCTTGGTTGTTGGATTAAACGGGTTCGGATAATTCTGATATAACGCATACTCTTTCGGAATTTCTACAGCACTTTTTGCTGACATTACTAACTTCACACTCAACACTTCTTCATCAATCGTTACTGATTTCTCCTTCGTATCAAGTATGAATACTTTCGATACAATCTTATCATTATTAACAGATTTTATCTCAAGCGAGTATTCCTGTCCTTCATCTAAAGCAGCATCCCAGTTAATTGTTAATGGATACTTTGCACCGCTGATTTTTATTGGAAATTCCTGTTTATCCAATTTTTCTTTGTCGGCTACTTCTACATTACGCTGCGACTGAAATCGGACATCTAATATTCCTGAAGGCGGAATGGGCGGAAGCTCATATTTCTCCAAATCAATCTCTACAGGTTTTGCTGTAAAGTAAAGTGTCTGTTCACCTCCTGCTTCATCTTTTAGTATCAAACTGCGCAGCCCTTTCTCCTCTGCAACTGATTTTATATCATCAAGTTTATTTTGAGCTTTTGCTACGATTGATTGTGAAGACGACTTTAGCACTGAGCCGGATTTCAAGACAATTTTCCCAGCTTGATTTACCTTTAACCAATATGCCAAACCCGGTTTTAATGTATCTTCTGTGTAGTATCCTGTGCTGCCGTAACCAAAATACTGTGATTGGATTACGACAGGTGGAACAGGTGTTATCTCCGATATCAAGATAGGATACGAAACTACGCCTATCATATTCCAGCGTGCATTAACATCGATTGTATCTACCATTATGCTCGTACCACTAATCGGAATTGATGTTGTTGATGAAAATTTCAACCAATAACCCAACCCGTTGGATAATGTATCGCGTATTTTGTAACCAGCATCGTATGCGTAAGCCGGCGATACGGCAGTTGGGAATAGAACAGTTCTTCTGTAATCATTTACAAGCAGCGGAACTGATAATAAATTCCAGCCAGCCGACATGCTGATTCCATAAGTAGTAGAAGTGCCCGACAGATTTCGCAAGCCGGGTATGTAGCCGCTTTCGAGTGCAAACGTATCGCCAGCCATTTTTTGTATTGCATTTTGACCGATAGAAGTTTGAAGTATTAAATCTCCGCCAGTCGATTTGCCACCTCCTCTATCAACCACCCACCACGGGTGTTGTAGAGTTTGACTGTACAGCAAATTAAATGCTGTAAGCAGTAAAATTATTGTAAAAAATATGTGTTTCACTTTGTAACTCCTTATGTTTGTTATTAGTCATTTGTTATATCCGTGTTAATCCGTTTAATCCGCGTTCATCCGTGTGCTATTTAAACTTTATCTAATAGAACACGGATACACACGGATTTGACCGATTTACACGGATTGTTTTCACTGCAATTCACCGAGTGATTTATTTTCTGCTGTTATCTCCTACTTTTAAGTTCGTTTATTTCTTTCTTCAACTCTTCTATCATCTTTTGCTGTTCCTGCACTGCTTTCACCAAAGGCACAACAAACTCAGCATAACGTAAGCCATAGTAATCATCTTCATTTTTCGGTTTGTCTATACCGCTGAATTCGTAGCCAAGCTCTTGTGCAGATTTCTCTACTTCCTGTGCGACAAAGCCCGTTTGAAGCATTCTACCTTTGCTTGCTTCTGCATCTTTTAATCGCAGACTATCGGGTGTTTTCAAAAACGATGCTATTCCATCCATATCCAGATGATAAGTAACCGGACGCAATTTCATAATGAAAGCCAAGCCCGGCACCAAGGTGTTTATGCCTTTTTTAAATCTTGCATCAGAAATCGTTGTCCAGCCCACCTGTCCGCCTATACTTGTAACGGCAGAATTCCCTACTCTTACCTGATTACTTGCTGATATAGCAGCATTATAGCCCAATGCTGTTGAGTTGCTAAATGTAGCTCCTGTGTAGAAAGCATAAAATCCCAAAGCAGTATTGTCGTATCCCGTGGTGTTGGAACGAAGCGCACCATATCCGATGGCGGTATTGTCGTATCCAGTTGTGTTGGCATAAAGCGCCATATATCCGTTGGCGGTATTGGAGATTCCTGTGGTGTTGGAATAAAGCGTATACATTCCGTTGGCGGTATTTTGGTTTCCTGTGGTGTTACTGAAAAGAGATTGATAACCAAGTGCGGTATTGGAGTTTCCTGTATTTGCCGAAGGCGTAGTTGAACCTCTCAATGCCTCATATCCAACTGCCACATTGGAATTAGTAAACGCAGTGGTGGTGTTATTTGCATACTGCATTGCATTAGTTCCTATGGCAGTGGCATTAGAGCCGGCTACATTTGAAGCAAGCGCACGCAATCCGTTGGCGGTATTGCCGTTTCCTGTGGTATTGTCATGAAGCGAATGTACTCCGGTGGCGGTATTCCAAGTTCCTATGGTGTTAGAATAAAGTGCTTTCCTTCCGTTGGCAGTATTATAGCTTCCTGTGGTGTTAGAATAAAGCGCCTCTACTCCGTTGGCGTTATTGTAGCTTCCTGTGGTGTTACTGAAAAGAGATTGATAGCCAAGTGCGGTATTGGAGTTTCCTGTATTTTCCGAAGGCGTAGTTGAACCTCTCAATGCCTCATATCCAACTGCCACATTGTAATTAGTAAACGCAGTGGTGGTGTTATTTGCAAACTGCATTGCATTAGTTCCTATGGCAGTGGCATTAGAGCCGGCTACATTTGTAGTAAGCGCACCCACTCCGTTGGCGGTATTAAAGTTACCTGTGGTGTTGGAATAAAGCGCAGCATATCCGTTTGCGGTATTCAAGATTCCTGTGGTGTTGGAAACAAGCGCATACATTCCGTTGGCGGTATTCCGATATCCTATGGTGTTGGAATAAAGTGAACTCATTCCGTTGGCGGTATTGCCGAATCCCCATGTGTTGGAATAACCTGCCTGGTAGCCAACAAATACATTTCCATTATCACTTAAATCATCACTTGCCCCGGCTCCTTCTCCCACAAAAACCGATTGCCCTGTATTGTATGTTTCTATCTGTCCTTTGGTGGTGATGCGGGTTCTTAATATATTATTGGTACGTATATCAAATGCCTGTGCATCGGTGGTGCCGACAAAATTCGTTCCTGCGGTAGTACCTGCGTTGCCTGATAGATTCCAACTACTAAGTGAATATGGTGAACTCGCTAACTCTGACCGCGGCGAAAATGTAATGGGCGCTGGAATACCAGAACCTGCCAAAGCCGTAACTTCAACAAATAGTGGTTGATTGAAAATATCTGGCAGTGCTGTTATTCCGGACCCTAAAATCACACTAAATGTTCCACGCTGAACAGGAACGCCGGTATGTGTTTCAGTCCATAACGAAGAACCACCAGCGAAAACATCGAAAATTTTAAAAGTTAAATCGTAACTCCCATCCGGCACAGGTGTGCCGGAAGAAGTTGTTAAAAGTCCCTGATACGAAATCTTGTTCGGTACTTGTGCGTTCGCATTTCCAATAATAGAAAATATTAGAACGCAAAAT
>CAMTVZ010000152.1:0-4159 GCA_947085285.1 uncultured Ignavibacteriota bacterium | reverse complement strand
GGAATTCCAGAGTGTTAAAAAAAAAAATATTTTTAAACTATTTGCGATAATATTTTTATCTATAAATTTATCTTTTTCTCAAAAAGGGAATATAGACTCTCTATTTGTAAGTATTTATGAAAAAAGGCTGGGGCGTTCGGAAATTGAAATATTAAAAAGAAACGATAAAGTTTATATCCCTATAATTTCTCTATTTAATATTTATAATTTAAAATTAGATTATAACACTGACAAAACTATCTTCAGTGGATATTTTATTACCAATGATTCCACATTTGAAATTAATATCGAAAATCTTACAGCTCGCTATAAAGAGCGGATAATAGAATTATTCCATGATGAAATTATCATTAAGGGGAATGAATTGTTTTTAGAAGAAACGGTATATAGAGAATTATTTCACTGGGATATAAAGTACGACGACCGAAAAGTTGAAATACGTTTCAGAAGTAATGCTAATTTCCCTGAGTTGCAAAGGCGTCAACGTTTGAGATCATACCAACGACGAGCTGAAGTCAGTGAGATAGAACCTGAACTGAATCTGGATCGAAGTCCGAAAATTATTAATCTTGGTCGATTTATTTATAAGCTACATACTTTGAAAAATCAATACCGCAGTTACAATCATCGTTACGATTTTAAGTTAGGAGGGCAATTATTGTGGGGCGATTTTGAATCTTCTGTGCGAGGAGTATTAACAAAACCGGTTAAACAAAGAGATATTCGGGCAAGCATGAAATATCCTTTCTTTAATAATAGAAATATTGCTCAACTAATATTCGGGGATATACAACGAAGAAGTTATATTGGTGGTTCATTATTCGGTGTCGAAGCAACTAATTCTCCTGCCGATCGTCGAACAAGATTTAGTACTTATCAATTCAAAGATTATTTATTTTCAAATGAAGAATATTATTTTAACATTAAAGGGCAACCCCTTCTTTATGTTCAGAGTCAACAAGACACGAGTATCGAGCAAACGATCCCTTTATTTTACGGTTATAACGATATAATTTCAAAAAAATATAATAGATATGGCGAAGAAATAGTATCAAGCAAATTTATTATAGTTCCACCCCAACTTCTTCCAGCCGGAATTTTAGATTACAAAATTGCAGTAGGTAGATTAAGAATGAAGAATTATCCATGGTATGGATCTGGTGATTTGCAATATGGAGCAACCGATAGAATCACATTGGGGGCTGGCATAGAGTATTCAAATCGTGCTCAGTTAAAGGGGAGATTTTTTCCTTATACCTATTCCACACTAAGAATATACAATAATATTTATGGCACAGCTGAATTTTCGCCTTTTTTAGTATCGGGTGCGAATATTACCTGGCAGACAAGAGATGCACGGGGAATCAATATGCAATTTCATATTTACGAAAAAAATCCGGTTTTTAATCCGCGTAATATTAAACATAGCTTTAACTTATCAACACAATTCCCTATATCAACAAAATATGCTTACTTACTTTTGGGAGGTAATTTTACACAAAATTTATATTCTACAACTCAAGAACGCAGTATAAATTTAAACATTGGTGCAAATTTTAGAAGAATTAATTTTATCTATTCAGCATCACGTATTCATAGTAGTGATTTCGGGACACTGTTTTTCGATAGTCGAGCTGGTACCACAATCCAAGCCACACGTTTTTCAACCATAAGTGTTATTGGGCAATACGATCACAGAAACAATAAAATAAAATCGACTGGAATGGGTATTAACCTCTCGATTACAAACTATTTATTGTTAAACGCATTGGTCGAGCGAAATTATTTAATCAAAGATTTTTTTGTATTTGTTAGTTTGAATTTTAGACCATTATTCTTTAATTCGCAAACCAGTTTTATTAACTCGAACGCAGGTGCGACTTATAGTCAACGACTAAATGGTGAAATACTTGCTTCCACCGAAAGCTGGGATATACTATTTCAGAATAAAACCACATCACGACGCGGATATTTTTTCATCCATTCATATTTTGATCAAAATGGTAACGGTATTTTGGACGGAGACGAAAAATACCTGAAAGATGTTGGAGTTAGCGGTAAAAGTTTTATTTCTTTTGGCAGCACATCGCTGCGGCAATACGACTCAGAAACTTATTATGCATCCGGCGAAAATTATCGCGACTATATTTTTGAAGCAAAAACCAAAGATTTGGAAGACCCATTTTGGACTCCTAAATATCATGGCATAAGAATAAAGGCTGAACCAAATAAATTGAAAACCATTAACATTCCCATTGTAAGAGGAGGTATAATAAGTGGTTCAGTAATTCTAGAAGATGGCGAACCAGCCGCTGGTGTAAAAGTCCAATTATTAAAAAGAAATAATATATACAAAATAACTTCGACAAATTCGCGGGGCGAGTTCGAGTTCCCAACAGTCCCACCAGGAAGTTATGTTGTAAACTTTGATAATCCCGAACTTAACAGAATGGGCTATTATGCTGCCCCGGATTTGGAATTTGTAGAAATAACATCCGAACAAGGCAAAGAGATTACTTCTGTTGAATTTGTATTAAAACAGATTAAATGATGAATACGATTTTGATTTTATGAAATAAGGAGATAATTATATGAAAAATATATATAACTACATCGGGATAACTGCAATTTTGTTTATTTTATTCACACAAACAAAATCGCAAGTAGTAGATACATTATTTACGGATGCAGATTCGCTCGATCTCGAATCTGGGAATTATTCTATTTTATCTGATCAGGAAGAGATGGTTTCTTATTCTGCAACGGATAAATTTTGGTCGTTTCAAAACCCATATCCTACAGCCAATACGATTACTGAAATAGCCTCCTTACCCAACGGTAATTTGTATTTTACTGGACCTATATCCTCAATTCTTAAAACTACAGATAGCGGTTCAACTTGGGATTATAAATTTGGACTTGGCTTGTCGAATTTGACTTTATACGATATAAATTTTGTCACCAATGATGTTGGCTACTCAGTTGGGAATGGAGGTAATTTTTTAAAAACCACTGATGGGGGAAATACTTGGTTTAGGATACCGTTGGGTACCCAAAGCTATCATTCATATCCCTATTTTGGGTTAAAGTTTATTAACCCTGATACCGGGTGGATATGCGGTTTTCAAGGTTTTGTCCTGCGAACAACTAACAGCGGTAACGCCTGGACATTGCAACACGTAATGTCATCCGTTCGCCTTTTTGATATTGAGTTCATCAATAGCCAACGAGGTTGGGCTGTAGGCGATTCTGGAAAAATATTTTATACCTCAAACGGTGGTTCAGTCTGGACGCAACAAACATCGTTGACTACAAATCGTTTTATGGAAATAAAATTTACAACTCAGAATAAAGGTATAGCTGTAGGCATAAACGGTACAATCCGACGAACTACTAACGGGGGCACAAATTGGTTGACCGCAAGCTCAAATACTGCCGCCTGGTTAGAGGATGTGGATTTTATTGATTCCACAACCGGCTGGGCTGTCGGCTCTAACGGGACGATCATCAAAACTGTAAATCAAGGAATCACATGGGTACCTCAAGTTTCAGGAACAACCGAGTGGCTTGATGCTGTAAAATTTATTGATTCTACAACTGGTTTTGTTGCAGGGTCAAGAGGTATTATTTTAAAAACTACAGACGGCGGCGATAGCTGGACGAACCTTACACGCGGGCACCGCAATAATTTATACTCGGTTAGTTTTGCCGATTCACGCAATGGTTGGGCTTTAGGCAGTAACGGCATCGCCTATAAAACTACTAACAGCGGTATCGAATGGATTGCTCAATCCTCGCTCACCGGCAAAAAAGCAAATGTTATAACACTCCTCGATTCGTCAACCATTTTTATCGCCGGAAGAAGCGGTCTAATCGAAAAATCTATTGATGCTGGAATAACCTGGACCCGATTACCGAGTGGTACGACAAAAACTTTGAATAGTTTATACTTTGTTAACAGCGATTTAGGTTTTGCTGTTGGAACAGGTGGTACAGTTTTAAGAACTACAAACGGTGGCTCTCTCTGGAGAAAATTGAGAACTAATGTATCAAGCACATTTTTCGATGTACATTTTACAAATAATCAGAATGGTTTCATCGTTGGCTCCAACGGTTTAGTAATGCGGACTACAAATTCGGGCGATACTTGGTTAGTACG
>CAMTVZ010000151.1:0-4770 GCA_947085285.1 uncultured Ignavibacteriota bacterium | reverse complement strand
TGGATGGTTTCGAAGTTTTAAAATATATCAAACAAAACCACAAAGATTTAAAAATTATTATGTTGACAGGTTTTGCCGACCTTAAGAATGCAATCGAATCAAAAAAATTGGGAGCCGAAGATTTTGTAAGTAAACCTTATGATTTGGTAGATTTACTAACCACCATCGAAAGAGTTTTAAGTGAATAAATGGTTCAACGAGATAAGATTCTTATCGTTGACGATGAGATTCAATTAAGCAATCTTCTTCAGGGCGAACTTCAGGAGACTAATCGCTATATAGTTGACCTCGCATTCGACGGGGTGGAAGCTATTAATTTAATTCAGAACAATCTCTATGATGTTATCCTTCTCGATATAAAGTTACCTCGTGTTGGAGGGTTCGAGGTCCTACAATTTATACAGGAAAAGTCGCCCGACTCGCAAGTGATTATTTTATCCCGTTATGCAGATGTAAAAACAGTTGTACAAACCATGAAACTTGGTGCATACGATTTTATCGGGAAACCTTACGACATCGACGAACTTTTAAATGTACTCGAACGAGCCATCGAAAGAAAAAAACTTTTAATAAAAAGTAAATTGTTGGAAAATGAACTTTCCAAAACTTCGAGTACTGAAATTATTGGAAAAAGCCCAGCTTTGTTACAGGTCCTTGAGGATGCTCGAAGAGTTGCCGACAGCGATTCGTTCGTCTTAATAGAGGGGGCAAGTGGAACCGGAAAAGAATTAATCGCCCATCTTATTCACAGGAGCAGTCCTCGAAAAGATTATCCTTTTGTGGCGGTTAATTGTGCCTCGATTCCCGATACACTCCTTGAAAGCGAATTGTTCGGCTACGAGAAGGGGGCATTTACAAATGCATTTGCCGTAAAGCCAGGGCTGGTAGAAGTAGCCAATGGCGGAACGCTATTCTTGGATGAAGTAGGAGATATCAGTATCCAAATTCAACCCAAGCTATTACGGTTTTTAGAAACAGGAAATTTCAGGAGAGTTGGAGGAACACACGAAATTCATGTTGATGTAAGAGTGATTTCGGCAACTAATAAAAATTTACACGAAGAAGTTCGTAACGGAAAATTCCGCGAAGATTTACTATACCGTCTGAATGTTGTTACATTGCATATACCGTTACTACGCGATCGAATCGAGGACGTTCCCCTTTTAACTGAATATTTTTTGAAGAAAAAAGCAAAAGCAAAAGAACCCAAAATTATCAGCCCAGAAGCCCTCGAAGTATTGATGAATTACCACTGGCCCGGCAACATCAGAGAATTAGAACACGTAATAGAAGGAGCCGTTTTATTATCTCCTGACTATATTATTCAAGCGTCGGATATAAAAATCCATATAGGAAACCGACAAAATTCGATTTCGGAACCGACTCAGGTTGCTGGTATAAATAAAAATTATAATCATCAACCCCTCTCTATCGATGAAGTCGAAAAAAATCATATAGAGGCTGTCTTAAAAATGATGAAAGGGAATAGAACCAAAACAGCTGAAGTTCTGAAAATCAGCCAGAAAGCTCTCTATTTAAAAATCAAACGGTACGGAATCAAACTCTAATTAATTTTCTTATTGCAATGTAGTTTAAATTTTATTAAATTTTCTAAAAAATTATTCAATTTTAAAGAGTTAAAGAGCGAGTTAAATGAAAGCTATCATAATGGCAGGGGGTTTTGGAACACGACTGAGGCCCCTTACAGCTAATATACCAAAGCCAATGGTTCCGATGGTTAATAAGCCGATGATGCAGCATATTGTCGGCTTGTTGAAAAATCACAACATCGATAATATAATCGCTTCGCTGTTTTACCAACCTGATGTTATATCAAATTTTTTCGGGAACGGTGAAAAATTCGGCGTATCGATGAATTATGTACGTGCAGAAGCCGACTACGGAACTGCCGGAAGTGTTAAAAATGCGGCTGTATCGTTAGGCATTGCAAACGATCAAATACTAATTATCAGCGGCGACGTATTGACAGACCTCGATTTAACTCGGGTAATCGAATTTCATAACTCAAAAAAAGCCAAAGCAACTGTTGTGTTAACACACGCTAAAAATCCGTTGCAATTTGGTGTTGTGATTACCGAGGATGACGGAAGAATCACCCGTTTTCTGGAAAAACCTACTTGGGGCGAAGTTTTTTCGGATACTATTAATACAGGAATTTATATTTTAGAACCTGAAGTTCTTAAACTTATCCCTTATCGCGAAGAATTCGACTTCAGCAAAGATTTATTCCCCTTAATGCTCGAACAAAAAATGGAGCTCTACGGATACGTCTCAAATTATTACTGGCGCGATATCGGTAATCTTTATGATTATCAAGAAGCACATTTAGATTTTCTGAACGGAAAAGTAAAAATACAAATCGACGGTACGCAAAATAATAATTTTATTTATGGCGAAAAAACAACTGTTAAAACTTCTCCAAATAATATTTCAGGAAATAATTTGATTGGGAAGAATTCTTTCATCGATGAGAATGTTACTATTTCAAATTCGGTCATCGGCGATCATTGTGTGATTGGTGCTGGAGCGATTATAAAAAATAGTATCATCTGGAGTGGAACCAAAATAGGGAGAAATGTCGAGCTGTCGGCCGATGTGGTCGGTTTCGATTGCGAAATTAAAGATGGTGTGATTATCGGCGATAATGTTTTTATAAGCGACAAGTGTGTTATTGGCAAAAACGCTAAGTTAATAGCTAACATAAAACTATGGCCCGAAAAAATTGTAGATGAATCGGCAGTCTTAAATCGTAGCTTGGTTTTAGAAGACCGCTGGCTGAAAGAACTTTTCACTGATGCACGTGTAACGGGACTTTCGAATTTGGAGATGAACCCTGAATTTGGCGCCCGCCTTGGTGCGGCTTTAGGCACATATTTAGGCGTTGGGAAAACTGTTGCTACAAGCCGCGATTCTGATAATGTTTCTCGTATGCTGAATCGTGCAATGATTTGCGGTCTGCTTTCTGCAGGGGTCAGCGTTAACGATTTACGGGCTATGCCTATTCCACTTGTACGCCACGAACTTAGTATTGGCAACGAGGCAGCCGGCATTCATGTGAGGAAATCTCCTTACAACAAGGCGATGACTGATATAATATTTTTCGATTCAAACGGAAGAGATTTACCTATCCGAAAAACTAAATCGGTTGAACGTATATTTTTTGGCGAAGATTATCTTCGCGCACCTGCTAACAAAGTAGGAAGTATTAATTTTGCTGAAAGAACATCCGAAGTTTATCGCCAAAAGTTTTTATCTTCCTTGAATCTCGAAGCAATCAGGAAAGCTAAATTCAAAATTGTATTAGATTATTCATACGGAGTTGCAGCAACTATTTTTCCAACACTGTTGGGTTCGTTTAACATTCAATCGGTTGCTCTGAATTCGCATCTCGATCCGAATAAGTTAACTCGAGAGGAATTGGAAATTTCAGAATCATTAAAACAACTTGCTCATATAGTTACCTCGTTAAAATACGACCTCGGAATTATGATAGATGCAGGCTCTGAAAGGGTGATTATGGTCGATGAACTTGGAAATATTATCGACGGCGAACGTTTGCTGACTATGGTGGTTAAATTATTCCTCGATGTTTATCCTGATACAAAACGAATAGCCGTTCCGATTGTAGCCCCGTCAGAGATTGATGTGTTGAGTAAAAATTGTTCAATTACAAAAACAAAAAATTCGCATCTTGCAATGATGGAAGCTGCATTCGACAAATCGGTTGCATTCGTAGGTGGAACAAAGGGGGGGTTCATTTTTACTGAATTTTTCTTTGCTTCGGATGCAATGTATTCGGCAGCCAAAATTATTGAATTGTTAGCTGTGAGTGGCGAAAAATTAGGTTCACTCGACAAAAAGATTGTAAAATTTTATAGCGTTAAACGGGATGTAATGTGTCCGTGGGACGCTAAAGGGCAAGTTATGCGTTACTTGAACAAAGCAACAGAAAATTTTGATAGAGAACTTATTGATGGTGTAAAAATAAAATTCAATTCCTCGATTCAAGATGAAATCTCTGTTCAAATTATACCGGATAGAGAACGGCCCTTTTTTCATATTCGCTCCGAAGCCAGTACCGAAGCAGCGGCTATACGTTTAGCAGACGAATATATGGAAAAAGTAATCGAATGGCGCGATATGAGGAATGATATATCATAATTAGAAGGAATTTCGGATGAAGATAATCGATATCTTAAATGAAAATCTTATAAAAACCAATCTTATTGGAAATACAAAAGAAGAAATCATCAACGAGATGATTGATTTACTTATATCTTCTAATGTTTCTAACAAAATATTGGACAAAGAAAAAGTGCGAGCTTGTATTTTTGAAAGAGAGAAAATTATGTCGACAGGTGTTGGTAATGGCTTCGCAATTCCGCACGGTAAAACTGATGCTGTATCCGATATCGTCGCAGCTTTCGGAATTACTGCTAAACCTATCGACTATCAATCGCTCGATGAAAAACCGGTTCGGTTGGTCTTCTTATTAGTAGCCCGCGATAATATGGTAGGTCCTCATATCAAGCTTCTCAGTCGTATCTCGCGTATTATGAACAAAGAAGAATTCCGTCAACGACTTCTTAGTTTATCCAATCCCGCTGAAGTAATCGAAGCCTTCAAAACCGAAGAGTCGTCTTACTTCGATATCTAAACGAAAAATAATTTAGGCATCCACTTGAAATTCAAATCAATAAAAGGTACGAAGGATATTCTACCAAGCGAAACTTTTCTTTGGCAATTAGT
>CAMTVZ010000150.1:0-7841 GCA_947085285.1 uncultured Ignavibacteriota bacterium | reverse complement strand
TAAAGTAGGCGACATAGATTACGACATTTCGTGGGGCAGGATGAGTTACAATTTGATAATAAAAGCAAGAAAGATTTGATGAAATTATTGATAATAGACAATCTGGCCGTTGCATCGAACCGCAGAAATTTATACAGATTGTTAGCCAAAAAAATTGGAGAGCCGATCCATTTGCTTGTTCCAGAAAAATGGAAAGAACAAGGAGTTATAATTCGCTGCGAAGAAGAAAAAGACTATAATCTCAAAATCCATACAAGTCCTTTCGTTTTTAGTTATCGACATCAACGAATTATTTATCTTCATTTAAAAAGAGTAATCAACGAAGTTATGCCGGATATAATTTTTATTAACAGTGAGCCAGAAAATTTTAACACCTTCCAGCTTGTTGCAACGGTAAAATTATTTTTTCCAAAAATTAAAATTGCTTGTGCAACCTGGCGAAATATCGACTATCGTATGAATCGGTATCCATACAAACTCGGATGGATAAATCGGTTAATTGAAGTTTACACGAAAAAAAGAATTGATATATGCTTTGCTTATTCACATACAGCTGAATCTCTGATGAAGCAACTGGCGGGTTGGAAAGTAGTTTACATTCCGCCGGCTATTAATGTTGAAGATTTTCAATTTACACCCAAACATAATAAAGCAACGACTGATACTTTTGTAGTTGGATATCTTGGTCGGCTTGCTTATGAAAAAGGTGTTGACTTATTATTAAGAGCGATTGCTTATTTAGATAAAAATATTCATTGTTACATCGTTGGCGATGGACCGGAAAAAGAAAATCTTAAATCATTAACAGAAGAACTCGATATTAGCGACAGGGTAAAATGGCATGAGGCAGTAGGTTATAAAGATATTCCTGCAATGTTGAAAAATTTTGATGTACTTGTTTTACCATCGCGCACCACAAAATTTTGGAAAGAGCAATTTGGACGTGTTCTGATTGAAGCGATGGCAGTTGGTGTTCCCGTTATTGGCTCAAAGTCTGGCGAGATACCTAACGTAATTGGTGATTGCGGTGTCGTGTTCGAAGAAAACAATCCTAAAAAACTTGGTGAGGCAATAAGATTAGTGAGGGAAGATATTGATTATCGATTTAAAATAATAAACCGAGCGCGAAATTTTGTTATATCAGAATATAATCTCGAAAAATCGGCGAGCTTGTTAATTTCAGGGTTGGAAAAATGAGTAAAATTGTACGCAACATAAAAATATTTTTCAATTTTTTCAGATATTTTTTCGGCTGGTTTTTTACTAATCGGGCAAAGCGAGTAGAATTTATTAACTATTTTAGAACTTTTCAGGATAGAGATAAATTGCATGCGACTTTTCCAACTCGTGAATTAACCGAAATATTTCACGAATGCAAAGATTTAAAAATTGTATTGGAGAATTATAAATACCGCGGCGGCAATATTTCGTTTGGAGAGTTAATGGCAATTGCTACAATAGTCAAGTTAACTATGCCCAAAACAATATTTGAATTCGGAACTTTCGACGGAACAACCACACTGCAGATGGCTTTAAATTCCGACGAGGAGACAAGAATCTATACTCTGAATATTCCGCTCGATCTTCAAAAGTCGCATCTTCAAAGCGATTCGGGGGATGTGTTATTCAAAGAAAAATTTATCATCGGCGAAAAATTCCTAAATCACAACTGTTCAAAAAAAATTCATCAAATACTTGCTGACTCAGCTCTGTATGATTATTCAAACCACTATGATTCGGTCGATATGGTGTTTATTGATGGTTCGCATTCTTACGCTTATGTTAAGAATGACACTGAACAGGCTCTGAAAATGATAAAAAATGGTGGGGTCATTCTTTGGCACGACTATCTCGTCTGGAATGGTGTAACCGATTATTTGAATGAACTTTGTAACAAACTCAAACTCATTCATATTAAAGGAACAAGCTTAGTAATTTCACACTTTGAACAAAAATGAGAATTCTTGTTGCACAAACAATATTTTTAGGCGATTTGATTTTAACTCTTCCGTTAATTCATCAGTTGAAGAAATCGTATCCTTATGGTGAGATTGATGTTTTGGTAACAAGCGGGTTGGAAAATGTTTTGCAGAATAACCCGAATATTTCTAACATCATTACTTACGATAAAAAGGGGAATGAAAAAGGAATATTCGGAATTTTAAAAATTGCAAAACGATTACGACTCAACAATTATCAAATCGCATTTGTACTTCCAGGTTCTGTTAAAACGGCATTAGCAGTTTATCTTGCCAAAATACCTCGCAGAATCGGTACAAACCATTCTACTGGACTTTTATTGTTTAAAGATAAAATTAAATATCCAGAAGAATTATCTGAAGCTCCCGGTACGTGGTTAATCGTGGGACTTGAAAATTTGTATCGTAAACTTGGAGGTAAGAAGAGTTTCATCTCATTTTTGTTTACCGATGTTGTAAAACTTAATCCCACCTATCACGCAGTAAAACGGCACCTTCAACTCCTCGAACCATTGAATATTTTATCTGATGAATACAGTCCAAAACTCTATCCGAGTAAAACTGATGAAAACATTATTGATGAGTATTTGAAGGTTGCAGGATTTAACGAAATTATTTCTATTGCACCCGGTTCAGTTTGGCAAACCAAAAGATGGTCTGAGTCGAAGTACATTCAGCTAATTAATAAACTTATAAATTTAAAATATACAGTTTTGCTCATCGGTGGGGATGCTGATAAAATGATTTGTTCGAATATCGAATCGACTGTTAATTCGCATCATTTGATAAATTTGTGCGGCAAATTGAGTATATTACAATCGGCTGCTGCAATTATGAGATCTAAAGTTGTTGTAACTAACGATTCAGCCCCCATGCATATTGCTTCGGCTGTAAAAACTCATTGCGTAGCCTTGTTTGGCCCAACTGTGCAAGAATTCGGTTTCACTCCGATTGGGAATCGCTATATTATTGTAGAAAAAAATCTTGAGTGCAGACCCTGTACACCTCACGGCGGTAATTACTGTCCGATATTGACGCATGATTGTATGGAATTGATAACTGTCGATGAAGTTATGGAAGCAGTAAAAAATATAACTGATAAAATATAAATATGAACATTGCAAAAATTAACTCAACATTAATTCATAAAATAATTTCACCACGAGTTCAAGGAAACGAGAAAAATCCTTGCTTGGTTTTACTTCACGGCCGAGGGGCCGACGAGAACGACTTACTCGGACTTGCAGAATATTTAGACCCTCGTCTGTTGGTAATTAGTGTTCGGGCACCATTTCCATTTGACTATGGTTTTGGATACACCTGGTTCGAGATGTTAGAAAATTTTCAACCCGAATCATCAACCCTAAAAGAAAGCCACCAGAAATTAACACAATTTTTTAATGATGTTCTCGAAAAATATCCAGTCGCTTCCGACAAGATATTTATTTTGGGCTTTAGTATGGGAACTGTGATGGGATACCTTCAGCTTTTAACAATGCCTGAAAAGATACGCGGACTTATCGCCAATAGTGGCTATTTTGCTACCAATATCGATCTTCCGATTGAATTTAAAGCTTTAAACAAGAATTCTATTTTTATTTCGCACGGTACACACGATCCGATTATTCCAATTCATATTGGCAAAAAAGCATACGAGTTTTTCTCGAAACAGAATGTTGAACTGACTTACAAAGAATATCCCATGGCTCACGAAATCAGCATGGAAAGTCTGAACGATTTTTCAAAATGGTTAACTCAACAATTGGATAAAACAAAATGATACCCTTACGCGATACAAATCCGCACCGAACAGTTCCTTTTGTTAATTATTTTTTAATCGGTGCAAATGTTATAATCTTTTTGTTCCAAATTTCTCTTGGCAGGCAATACGAATCATTCATCTACCAATTCGGGTTGGTTCCATACCGATTAACAAGCGATATTCAATTATTCGATTTTGGGTTGATGACTTTTCTTCCAATTTTCAGCTCAATGTTCATGCATGGCGGCTGGATGCACTTGATTGGGAATATGCTCTTCTTACACGTTTTCGGGGATAATATCGAAGACAGGTTGGGACACGTTCGATATATCTTCTTTTATCTGCTTGCCGGTGTTGGTGCCGCTGCCGGGCAAATTCTAATTAACCCCACATCTGAAATCCCGATGGTTGGTGCAAGCGGTGCAATCGCCGGTGTGTTAGGGGCTTACATATTGATGTTCCCGCGTGCGCGCATTCTAACCCTTATCCCTATCTTTTTCTTCATCCAATTTGTTGAGTTGCCAGCATATTTATTTTTAGGCATCTGGTTTCTGATGCAGCTTATTAGTGGAACTTTATCGCTCGGAATTGGCGGCGATGCAGGCGGAGTTGCCTGGTGGGCACATATCGGCGGGTTTGTGGCGGGGGCTGTGTTGTTAATAATTTTTAAAAGGAGATAACTTTACTTATATTTAGTTAAAACTTTTAAATAATGCGAAAACCCAAATTATATATTGAAACGTCTGTTTGGAATTTCTACTTTGCAGATGATGCACCCGAAAAAAAAGAAACTACACTAAAATTTTATGAAAGGGTAGAAAAATGTGATTATGAAATTTTTTTTCGGATATAGTTTTAGAAGAGATATCGCGAGCGGACGCTAATAAAATATTTTTATTAACGAGCATTGTTGCTAAATATTCACCTATAAGATTAAAATTGAATGAAGAAATTGTTAAGTTAGCAAAAACATATATTTTAGAGAAAGTTTTACCGGAGAATAAATTTGAAGATGCATTGCACGCTGCTACCGCCACTGTTTATTAGTTGGAACTTAAAACGTCTAGCAAATTACAAAAAGATGGAATTAATCAACAGTATAAATATGAGAGAAGGGTACTCAAAAAGATTAGAATTAATTACTCCGATGGAGGTCTCTGATGAAGACTTATGATAGGTCACTTATAGAAGTATGGGAATGGAAAGAAGCTGTTTTTAAAGATATTCAAGGTTTATCGAACGAAGAATTAATCAATAAAATAACAGCTGATGCCGAAAAACTATTAAAAGAAAATAATATTAAATTAGAGCTAATTTCAGGTAAAGATAAAATTCAGGAAGTAGCTTAGAGGCTATGGTATTTCCTATATGAAACCAATCATCGTTGTTCATCATCACGAAATCGGTCTTAAAGGCAAAAACCGCAGCTACTTCGAAAAACATTTGCTCAGAAATGTTCGATTAGCTTTAAAGGGAATACTTCCCCAAAATGCTGTTACAGGTGGCTTCGGCCGATTTATTATCTATACTGATACAAACCAAGATGGAACTAACGAAATAATCGGAAGATTACAAAAAGTTTTCGGGCTTTCTAATATTTGTTTTGGATTTGAAACAGGGCAAACTATAGCAGAAATCAACTCCACTGCAGAAATTCTCTTGAGTGGCAGATCGTTTCAAACCATACGAGTAAAAACAAGGCGGGCTAACAAAGCTTATCCTAAAACTTCTGTCGAAGTGAACAAAGAGGTTGGGGCTTATCTTTGTACAAGGTTCAATGTTCGGGCAAATTTAACGCAACCCGACGAAACAATTTTCATCGAGATTGTAGGTAAGTTAGCTTATGTTTATCTCTCAAAAATTCAGGGTGCCGGTGGTTTACCAGCAGGGATCAGCGGACGGGTTGTTTCGTTGATTTCGGCCGGTTTCGATTCACCTGTTGCTTCTTACAAAATAATGAAGCGCGGCGCTTACGTTGTATATGTTCACTTTCACAGCTATCCTTTTGTTTCACACAACTCAATTGACCAAGTTCAGAAAATATTGGAACAGCTAACGCAGTATCAATATTTTTCAAAATTGTATCTCGTTCCTTTTGCTGAATGTCAGCAGGATATAGTTTTAAGAACGCCTCAGCCGCTACGTGTTATTTTGTATCGGCGGATGATGGTGCGTGTTGCCGAACGCATTGCAATCAACGAAAAGGCAAACGCACTTGTTACGGGCGAAAGTTTAGGGCAGGTAGCTTCACAAACTCTTCGCAACATCCGTGTTATCAACAACGCTGCTAAACTACCGATACTGCGTCCACTTATTGGCAGCGATAAAGAAGAAATAATAGATGTTGCACGCAAAATAGATACTTACGATATTTGCAAAGAACCATACGACGATTGCTGTTCGTTTTTAACACCGCGTAATCCAGAAACTTGGGCTGAACCAGCAGCAATCGCAGAAGCTGAATCGCAATTCGATGTGAACGATTGGATTGAAAAACTGTTAGATAAAACAGAAAAATTAGAATTCAAATTTCCTGATTAATATTTTTATATTATTTCAGTATACAGCAGATGCTTGTATTCTGAAATTTTTTTTAAAATTTAAAATCTAAAATTTTATATAGAGGTTACTATGAACAGACGTTCGTTCAGTAAGTATTTAGGTGCGGTTGCATTCATTCCATCTATTTTAAAGCCAACCGAAACTATTGCTGGTTTCCAAAATGATCCAACAGATATTTCCACGTCGAATATTTTAATTCCAGATGTGATTGCTGGTAGGACACTATCGGAAGAAGAAAAAATGTGGATGGCTGAGTTCTTCAAAAATTTTGATGAATCAATGAAGCCTATTCGCGCGACGGATTTACCTCACGATTTGATGCCGGCTTTTATTCCGAAGTACCCGCCAAAAAAATCAAGACGAAAAACTGAATCACCCGAAGAATAACAAAAAGGAGGAGATATGGATAGAGATTTATTATTCAGAACTATTCCAGAACTTGCAAAGCTGATCAAAGCGAAAAAATTATCACCAGTTGAACTTACAGAAAATTATCTCAAAGCAATCGAAAAAGATTCCCCAAAGTTAAACGCTTTTGCAACCGTAACAACCGAGCTGGCACTCAAAGAAGCCAAACTTGCTGAAACTGAAATTACTAACGGAAATTATCGTGGGCAATTGCACGGCATTCCTTATGCTGCCAAAGATTTATTTTCAGTTAAAGGTTACCCAACAACTTGGGGTTCAAGAGTTTATAAAGAACAACAATTTGATTACGATGCTGAAGTTATAAAACGTCTACGCAATGCAGGTGCAATTTTAATTGGTAAAGCCGCGATGAGCGAACTTGCTGGCGGACCACCATTTGCTACGGCAACAGGTGCTTGTCGGACACCTTGGGATCTATCGCGTTGGTCGGGGGGTTCATCGAGCGGTTCGGGTTCAGCAGTGGCGGCTGGACTTTGTACATTTGCGCTCGGCACCGAAACTTGGGGTTCAATTATGTGTCCGTCGTCGTTTTGTGGGATAACTGGTTTGAGGCCAACTTTCGGCCGAATTCCACGCACTGGTGCGATGCCGCTTTCGTGGACTATGGATAAGATTGGACCAATGGCTCGAACTGCAGAAGATTGTTCCATTATATTCAAAGCAATTCAAGGGCATTCTTCCGATGATCCGTTCAGCATCGATGCCCCTTTCAGTTTTAATAAGAAAAAGTTGATGGAAAGAGTTTCTCATTTACGAGTATGTTTTGTAAAGGAAGATTATGAAAAATTTGGTGAAGTTGAAGTTGGAAAAGCATTCAACGAGGCACTTCAGGTTCTTAAAACATTTGGTATTGAAGTGGAAGAAGTTAAACTTCCTGAATATCCATACGAACCTGTTGCAACAGCAATAATTACAGCAGAAGAGGCTTCCATCTTCGAACCGATAGTACGCGATGGAAGGGTAAAAGACTTAATTGACCCAGAACGGCGAGGTGAAGTTTTAGCCGGACAAACAATTACTGCTGTCGATTATTTGAAATGTCTTCGTCTGGTTACACAAATGCGAGCCGGCTTCGATAAAATTTTTGAAAAGTACGATGTGATATTAGG
>CAMTVZ010000149.1:0-2866 GCA_947085285.1 uncultured Ignavibacteriota bacterium | reverse complement strand
TGATATGATTCAATTTTATGTGTACAATGATGCACACGAAGGCTATCATACCTGGATTTGGGGTCGCTCAAAACCGCTCGGTGTTGAAATCAGGCAAACTAACTGGGCATATCAAGGTGGAATCGGAGATATTCATTTCATCAGATTTCAAATTTATAACAAAGGCTCAAACATACTTGATAGTACATATTTTACACTTTGGTCAGACCCTGATTTAGGTGATGCCTTTGATGATTATGTTGGCTGCGATACTACTTCTGATTCACGAGGCAAGCCGCACAATTTAGGCTATACATACAATGGGAACAACAACGATGCAGATTATGGTGTAGCACCTCCAGCGGTTGGGTATAAACTTATGCAAGGTCCACTTATCTCAGGAAACTTAACTGATACTGCTATCGCTTTTGGTAAAAAATGGGCTGGATTTAAAAACGGTAAAATTTCGTCCTTCAACTTTTTTTGCAATCCCGGTCTAGGCGGTTGCACTAATCCTGATTGGTACGACCCTTCCCTTTCACAACAAACTTATAATGTAATGAAAGGTTTAACACGAACCGGCAAACCACAAATCGATTGTAACGGCGATACTACAAAATTTATGTTTGCCGGTGATCCTGTAACTGGAACTGGTTGTTTAAATAGTCACTTATTACAGCCATCAGATGCACGATTTACAATGCCAACAGGTCCTTTAACACTGGCGCCGGGAGACTCACAAGAAGTAATCTATGCAGTTATCATTGATAGAGGGACAAGCAATTTAAACAGCATAACACGACTCAGACATTTATCCGAACGCGTCAATCTTGCGTATGAACAAAATTTTAAAAATATTCCGTTTGTTCGTATAAAGTCTCAAAATATTTATTCTCCCCCATTTCTGTTAAATACTTATGTTAAAGATGCTATACAAGTAGTTGCAACCCTTACAAGTCAGGCAGGTATAATTTTAGGAACAGCTACACTTTATGACGACGGCTTGCACAACGATAGTTCAGCTAACGATAATATTTGGGGCAATTGGCTACACTCAAATGTAGATTCAGCGGCAGCTATGTTGAGTTTATCGATTACTTATTCCAATAATCAAATATTAGAGTGGAAAAATATATTATACGGAATCACAACAATTGGAAGAATAAAAATTGATGATTTCATTATTACATCAGATCATATCAATAACGATGGTATTGCTAATCCGGGCGAGGATGTCAGGTTTAAGTTAAAACTTAAAAACCACACCGATTTTAATGTAAAAGTCACCAACATTTCTCAACACAAGATTGAAAGTCCGTACATTTCACATATTAATCTTCTGAATGGTATGAGTGTAAATATACCATCCAATAGCACATCCAATTGGCTGCCTGACAATTATTATTCCTTAACAATCGACAAAAATACACCGACACCACACAATGCAAAAATCATTTTCCAATTTAATGATGACAAAGAAAATAGCTGGTTCGATACACTCAGCTTTTTAGTGGAAAAATTCATCTATCCTCCCATCGAATCCTTTACAACACATGTTGCCGGAAACTCAGAAGGACTCTTCGGGATCAGTTTAGTAGATTATAGTAAACTAAAAGATATCTTCTATCAAATCACGATTAATAAACCTTCGATGTTTAATGTTACTTTTAATTTGATTAATACAGAAACAAATGATACGTTATTAAAAAAACACACACTTCCTACCGATTGGGATTTGCATAATATACCAGTTACAGACGGTTTCAGGATTACGAAGGGAAACTATACGACTTTGTATGGAGCCAAAAAATGGAACTATTCACCCTCCTCTAACAAATGGTTTACAGGTGTTAGGGGATTTAGTTATAATTCCGACCTTCTTTCTGATTGTCGTGGATTTATCTCATATCCCAGAATAGGGCGATTCGATAATTTAGTTAGTGGGCTATCCGCTGATTCATTAACAATTGTTGAATTGCGATTTAGCGAAACAAATACTCAAAAAGCATATAGATGCATTGAAGGATTTAAATCACGACCACCAAGCCGACCAATCCATCCCGAATTCCGACCATTTGTTATTGATTCAATCGGATATGGATATTTATATCAAGACTACGAAATGTATCCATTAGGGAATCCAGCATTAGGTAGAACTATTCCATTTACAGCTTGGGAGATCGATAAAAAATCGAGGCGAGAACGGCAACTCGATGTTGCTATTATCGAACGCAACGATACTCTATACCGAAAAATGCGGGGTTCAGATGGAACTGATTCTATCGTTTACATTTATAAAGGAAACATTGACGGAAAATGGAACCCTTCACCATTAAATAATTTTAATAGTCTAAGTGGAGACGAAGTAATATTAATTCTTAATACAACCTATTCCGATACACCGAAGCCACAATATACAGTGCGAGGTAATTGGAACGAACGACGATATCCGTATCAATACGCAGTATGGATGCGACGAATGGATGCCAATTCCACATACACAAATGGTGATGTACTTGAAATAACGCCCTACTTTCCTTTAACAGCGAACGATATTTTTACTTTTAATCCGTACAAACTATACAAAGCAAGTTTGCCCCCAACTCAGTTTAATTTATCATACAACTACCCCAACCCCTTTAATCCGCAAACAACTATTCGCTATGAGATACCAGTTGCCGGAAAAGTTGTTTTAGAAATTTATAATATTCTCGGTCAGAAAATCAGAACATTAGTGAATGAAGAAAAAGATGTAGGAAGATATTCGGTGGTTTGGAACGGATTAACAGATAATGAGAATCTTGTTGCATCTGGCGTATATTTTTACAGACTTTTTGTGAGTTCATCGAACCAATCGAGAAGCGAGAATTATACATCAATCAAAAAG
>CAMTVZ010000148.1:0-7196 GCA_947085285.1 uncultured Ignavibacteriota bacterium | reverse complement strand
TTTTTTTCATTAACGAGGTTGACTAAAAAGTCATTGCGATCCCGACTTCAGTCGGGAGAAGCAATCTCAACGTGTCGTTTTTCAATTGAATTTAGAGATTGCCCGCCTGCACGGGCAGGCTTCGTCGTCCCGCGTTTCGCGGGACTCCTCGCAACGACAATTTGCTTACTTTTTGGTCAGCCTCTTAAGTAAAAATCTCTTCACCACGTAACCGTTTCAACGGTTTATCAATAATTATTCAAAAGTCTTGGATATCTATAACGCTGATTGCCAATGAAGAATGACTAATTGTCTATTAACGCTTGACCATTATTTACATCGTCAAAGCCATTATTGCTTTGCAAGTGTGTAAGCGATTTTCAGCTTCGGGGAATACCCGTGAGTGGGGGCCATCGATAACAGCATCAGTAACTTCGTATCCGCGATCGGCGGGTAAGCAGTGCATATAGATTGAATTTTTTGCGGTTAACTTCATTTTTTCTTCGTCGCAAATCCAATGTTTATATTTCTTCGAAATCTCTAAAGCTTTTTCTGGGGTGTGGAAGAGAGATTCTATTCCCCACGATTTCGGATAAACGATGTGAGCACCTTCGAAAGCTTCCTCCATATTGTCGACTACTTCGAACTTGGTTCCGTTTTCCTTTGCAGCTTTGCGTGCGTATTCCATTTCGCTCTCCATCAGTTTATATTCCGGCGGATGAGCAAGCACAACATCAAGTCCAAAACGAGGCATCAGAGTAATCAAACCTTGTGGTACAGACATTGGTTTTGCATAGCTGGGTGCATAAGCCCACGATACAGCAATTTTTTTTCCGCGTAAATTTTTTCCGAACTCTTCACGGATTGTCATTAAGTCGGCAAGTGTCTGAAATGGGTGGTCGATATCGCATTGCATATTCAATACCGGAACAGTTGCATGCTCAGCAACTTCACGCATATACTTGTTGCCTTCGCCCGGAACCAAGTCGTGCCTTATCGAAATTGCGTGGCCGTAACTTGACAGAATTATTCCCATATCTTTCGGCGATTCGCCGTGTGCGACTTGCGAGGTTTCGGCAGATATAAAGTGAGCATGGCCTCCGAGTTGTGTTATACCAGCTTCAAAGGAGTTGCGTGTTCGAGTAGATTTGTCGAAGAAGAACAAAAAGTTTGTCTTGTCAGGCAGGTAGCGATGCGGCTGACCTTTTCTGAAACGTTTTTTTAAATCGGCTGCAACTTTCAGTGCAAGCTCGATTTCTTTAACTGACCAGTCCTTTGTTTCGATGTAATCTTTCCCGCGGACTGTGTTCGGGAGTTTTGGTAGTTTTGTTGGCATTATTTTAACCTATATTCATTTATTTGTTTATTTATTATTTTAATAGTTTAACAATTTCTTTTTTGAATGCTTTATCAAAAGTTACAAATTTATCAACTTTATGATACCATGCGTATGAAGCAATAATAAGATCGGACGTTTTTAGTGAAACTCTCGGTATGATACTTTCTATACTTTCCATCCAAAAAGACCTATCCCCGTGTATTAATCTAATATAAGGTTCGCACTCATGGAATACTTTTTTGCAACGATGGATGTGTAAATCGCTTTTTGTAAATCGCCAGATAGAATTCAGAACTTCTGCGTATACGATATTTGGGACCAAAACAATATTATCCTCAGAAATTGCATCCTTAATAAGTTTTGACGCTATATTGTGGTGTAGATCGTTCGTATGAAAGTAAGAAATCCAAACTGAACTATCAAGAAGATATTTCAAGCTCGAGCCTTGCGTATAATTTTCACAGAATCAGTTTTCCGTCCAAGATCAAATTGAGCTTCTTTCAACAGGTTAAGCGTTCTTCGCAATGCAACTTTAGAAGCATTTTTATGATTATGTTTCAGAACTTGTGTTTTATTTTTTGTAATCGAAGCCATCTTTATCCTTTCCTTCGAAATATATCGAATTTCTAAAAGTTTAACAAATAATAACTATTTAAGATACTCAAACGGAAAAGCCGCATACCAGGCTGCTGCTTTTACTAAATGTTCAACAGGAATTTGTTCGGTTGCCATGTGTGCATAGATTTCGTTTCCGGGTCCGAAACCAACACACGGAATTCCGTGCATTCCCATTATAGCAACACCATTTGTGCTAAACACCCATCGGTTAACAAGCGGCTTTTCATTAAATAATTTCTCAAACGTTCTGACTCCAACTTTCAGCACACGATGGTCTTCGGGCAATAGCCATGTCGGGTAATATTTTTTCGTTGGATATGTTAAGCCTTTCCAACTTGGAACTGCATAATCGAGAACTACCACTTCGGCATTTGCTTTCTTTACGCTTTCTAAATCTTGAATTTCTTTCACTGCAGATTCCCAAGTTTCAGTTGCAGCGAGACGGCGGTCGAGGTGAATCGTAGCCGAATCGGCAACTGCACAAAGCGAAGGACTTGTTGAACGAATTTCTGAAATTGTTACAGTCCCTTTACCAAGGAATGGCTCACCAGTAAGTCTTTCATTTAACTTTTCGATATCTAAAATAATGGGAGCCATTTTGTAAATAGCATTATCTCCCCTTTCAGGTGCTGAACCGTGGCAGGAAATTCCTTTTACTCGAATTTCAATTTCCATTCTTCCACGCTGACCTCGATAAACACCAAGATTTGTCGGCTCTGCTATTACAACAACTTCGGGTTTTAGTTTTAATTCGTTGATAATGTATTGCCAGCAGAGTCCATCACAATCTTCTTCTTGTACACTCCCAACTATATACAGTGTAAAATCATCATGCAAACCTAAATCTTTTATAATTTTCCCCCCATAAACGAGAGATGCCATTGCACCTTTCATATCGCATGCACCGCGTCCGTAGATGATTCCATCTTTCATTGCTCCAATGAAAGGATCGACCGTCCAATTATCCGGATTACCGACATCCACAGTATCGATGTGAGCATCCATTGCAATTATGTGTTTGCCATTCCCGATTCGTCCGAGAATGTTTCCCATTCCATCAATAATAATTTCATCGTAGCCAATTTTTTCCATCTCTTGTTTGATGCGTTCAACAACTTTTCCTTCCTGACTGCTAACAGATTTAATTGCGATTATATCGCGCAGAAATTGTGCAACTTGTGCTTCGTTCTTTTTTGCTTGGGCGTATATTTGTTGATAATTGAGTTCCATATTTAAATTATCTTTGATTTTAGTTTTAGTTAGTCATTGTGTAATTCTATATATCATTCACTTTAATAAAGAGGGCCGACTTCTTTATTGAAATCTTCAATTAACTTATCAAAGTTAGCAACTTCGTCTTCTAAAAGACTACGCCAGTATTCGGGATCCCATTGGGCATTCAACTCTTCGACCGATTTTCCTTGTTGCTCTATCCAGGTAAAATATTTTAAATTGTGTATAGATTTTCGTTCATAATAGCTAAGCTCTTTGAAGAAGTCGATAGATTGATGGAGTATAGGAGCGGCGTGATCTTTTGCAGCTTCAATCAAAGAATATTTTCCACGCTCATATTCCAATTCTTTTACACGCGAACCGTACATATCCGCTGAGTCTGTAAATATTGTAAAAATGATATCCTCCTCTCCCATTTCAAAATATTTTGCCGTCTTAATAGCAGCAAGTAAATTGCCAATGCCGGAGATTCCCAAGAGAGATAACTTTTCTATATTGTCGTTAGACAAACCTAAACTGTTGAGATATTTTTTGCCATCTACTTCGTTGAACAGCCTTAATACACGCATGCAATCTTCATCGTCAACAGCGGCTACTGCATCCGTATTTCGGACATTGTGAATCCAGGGGACGTGTTTATCGCCAATTCCTTCGATGCGATGACCGCCGAAGCCGTTCATAAAAAGTGTCGGACATTGAAGTGCCTCGGTTGCAACAACTTTTAGGTGAGGATATTTTGATTTGAGATAATCGCCCGATGCAATCGTTCCGGCAGATCCGGTTGCAGAAATAAAGGCTGCCGCGTTTTTATTTTTTTGATTAAGTCCGAGAAATACTTCTTCGATCGCTGGACCAGTAACGTTGTAATGCCAGATTGGATTTCCAAATTCTTCAAACTGATTAAAGATTATATTATTCGGATCTTTTTTTAGTTCCCAGCATTTATCGTAAATTTCTTTCACATTCGATTCACATCCGTGTGTTGCAATTACTTCAGCGCCGATTTCTTTTAGCCACTGGAATCTTTCTTTCGACATTTCTTCGGGTAGAATAGCGATTGGGGTGCAGCCTAACAAAACTGAATTAAAAGCTCCGCCGCGGCAATAATTTCCAGTGGAGGGCCAAACAGCTTTATGTTTTTCAGGATCGAATTCGCCGCTAACAAGTCGCGGCACTAAACATCCGAAAGCAGCGCCAACTTTATGCGCACCAGTAGGAAAATATTTCCCTACAAGTCCGATGATGCGGGCTTTAACGCCAGTTATCTCTCTCGGAATTTCAAGATAATTCACTTTGCCGAACAAACCTGATTGAACATCGTTCTTCCAAGTGATGCGGAAAAGATTGAGCGGGTTCACATCCCACAAACCAACGACAGGAAGTTTCGATTTTATCTTATCAGGAATAGTTTCTGGATTTCTCATTTGTTTAAATGTTGGGATAACGACTCCCATTTCGCGACAACGAGTTGCAGTCCTTTTTACTACTTCAGAATTTATTTTTTTGATAATCTTTGACATTTATTTATCCTATTATTTTTTACCACAGATGACACGGAAACAGCACTGATTGAAACAGGTAATAAATCTGTGGTTATCTGCGTAATCCATGGTGAATTTATTTTTTGTCATTTGTCAGAATTCTACGAATGAACTGCGGCTTAGGTCCAAAGTTAAACAATAGTCCAACCTCAATCTTAGTTGCTTTCAGATAATTAATAATCTGTGCCTCATGTCCTGGAGTAATCGCATCCGTAGTTTTCAACTCAAGTATAACGAGACCATCCACGAGAATATCTGCATAATATTCACCAATCAGTTGACCATCGTAAAACACTTCAATTTTCTTTTGCTGCTCGGCCTGTAATCCAAGTTTTCGTAATTCCATTGCGAGAGCATTTTCATATACCTTTTCCAAAAATCCATGACCGAGCGTATTATACACTGTATAAAATCCCTTGATGATTTTCTCAGTTATTTCTTGGTGGAGTATTTTATCCGTGCTCATCCGTCAAATTCGTTCCATCTGTGGTCAACTACATTCTTTCCCACAGCTTTGCGGCACATTCACGCGAACGTGCATTTATCCGTTCTTCATCAATATCAATCATCAGTTTACGATTCTCCATAAGAACATTTCCCGCGGCGATTGTCGTATCCACTGTAGATTGCGAGATACCAAATGCCAGATGACCAAGAAAAGTTGTTTCGTCAAGTATCGTTGGAGGATAGTAATTTATAAGAATAACATCAGCGGCATAACCCTCCTTCAACTCACCGACAAACGGTTCCCAGTAGCGATTGGCAATTCGTGCGTTGTTAACCAGAAGTGTAGATAAAGATTCCATGAAACCTACACTTGGATTCTTTTGCGACAGATGTTGCACCCACAGAGCTGAGCGAACTTCCTCAAGCATATTGACGGTCATAGCATCTGTTCCAAGCCCAACCAAAACGCCTTTTTGATTCATCTTAATAATATCAGCAACACCTACAGCGTTGTTCATATTCGATTGAGGATTATGAGCAACCGCTGTACCTGTATCGGCTAATATCTCCATTTCCTTTTCGTTGATATGAACGCAGTGTGCTGCAATAGTTTTAGGTCCGAGAATCCCGAACTTGTTAAACCTTTCCACAACACGCATCTTGTGTTGAGATTCGCAATGCGCCTGGTCTGAACTTGCTTCTGCGGTGTGGACGTGAAAACCAACTCCCAAATCTTTTCCGAGTGATGCGGCTTTTTCAAGCGTTGCGTCGCCAACAGTGAATGATGCATGAAGTCCAAACAAAGCTTTAAACTGGTTTTCTCCATCATTATTACAGCGAACGATGAAATCGGTATTTTCCTTAATTCCCTCATCGGCAATTTTTTGTCCATCGCGATCCGACACCTCGTAGCACAAAGATGCCCGAAGTCCGACCTCTTTTACTGCATCAGCAATTATTCCTAATGAACCGAGTACAGCAAAAGGACTTGCGTGATGATCGATCAATGTTGTTGTTCCATGCCTAACTGCATCGATTGCTGGTATCAATGTGCTGTAATAGCAATCATCTAAAAATAATTTCTTGTCCAACCGCCACCAAAGATTGTGGAGAACTTCGTTAAAATCCTTTGATGGAGCTGCTTTACCATAACCACGCACCATTGTAGAATAAAAGTGCATGTGTGCATTTATGAATCCCGGCATTACAACCTTGCCAGCCGCATCTATGATTTTATCATAAGAACCAGTAAAAGATTTTACAGGAGCAATTGATTTAATTAATCCATCCTCACATAGCAGAGCATGGTCGTAAAGAACTCGATTTTTTTCGCCAAGTGTAATTATAATTCCATTTTTAATTAGTAGTGTCATATTAAGCCTCGTTTAGTATTTGAAGTTCATGCTTCGTTCGTTTACGCATATACAACGCACCCGAGAAGCACTTTTGAACACAGATTGAGCAACCGATACATCGTGCGGGGTCGGTTACAGGTATTTTCTTTGAATTGAGTTCGATTGCGAAGTAAGGACATCGTGTACAGTTGCCGCAATGTTCACATAAGTCGGCATTCACAGCGGAGATTTTTTTAATAGGGGTTAATTCCATGAAACCTGTAATAGGATTGGGGAGGGCACGGCCGATTAGTTCATTGACAGATTTGATACCTCGTTCTTGCATCAGATAACTTAAACCGGAATTAAGTTCATCAATAATACCATAACCGTATTTCATAACGATTGTACAGAATTGAACAGTTTTTGCCCCCAAGGCTAAAAAGTTTGCAGCCGATTTATAGTCCATTGGTCCACCGTTCCCCGAAACTGTTACACCTAATTTTGAAACGTTTGCAAGGGTTAGATTAGAGATTGGAATAACACCTTCGCCACTCATTCCTACTACAATTCCTTCTTCCCACGATTTTTTTTCACCTTGACGGAATGCAAGTGTGGGGAAAGTATTGGCAAGTGTAACGCCGGCTTTTTTATTAGGATATTTAGAAAATACTTCTTTGATGGCAGTTATTATTGGATAGATTG